>JBLWKA010000019.1:29229-57476 GCA_048381555.1 Oscillochloridaceae bacterium umkhey_bin13 | reverse complement strand
GTCGGGGTTGCGGGTGGCGCACTTGAAGCGGCGACCGAGGGGTTTTTCTGTTGACATAATTGTGATTATACCCGCACGTCCGTGGCTTGACAAAGCGGCGCGGGCCTTAACCTTTCACCATTACCCAGCGTGGTCGCCCGGGGCAGCCACGTGGGCTGCCCCTCCACGGTGGCCGGGCCACGACCGAGCCGATTGCAGATCGTTTGAACGCGGTTCATAGCCTCCATGTCAGTCATGCCGAACGGAGCGCAGCGCAGCGAGGCATCTTCACTGATCCGCACGGAAGACCCCTCGCTGCGCTCCTAAGAAACAAAGCATGTTTCTCTCAGCACCACTGGCCGACGGGCCATAGGATACTCGGGGTGACAATGGGGCGCAGTGCAATCACCCTGGTTGCTTTCCCCACCACTGGCCGACCGGCCATAGGATACTCAGGGTGACTGGGTATTCCCTCAACAAATGCTATTGCGACCCGCGCCTTTCGCCTGATAAAGCGCATGATCCGCCAATAAAAACAGCGCATCAAGATTGAGAGTGTCGGCGGGGGTTGCGGTTGCAATACCACCGCTGATCGTCATCCTGATCGTTGCGCCCGAAGCGAGTTCGAGCGGCGTTGTTGCTACGTGCAGGCGGATCCGCTCAGCGACTAGTTGGGCCTGTGCGACATCGGTATCCGGCAAGACAACCAGAAACTCCTCGCCGCCCCAACGCCCAACCCAGTCGTAGGGTCGCACCGAGACCAGGATGCGTTGCACAGCATGGCACAGGGCCGCATCACCGGCCTGGTGCCCATACTGGTCGTTGATCGCCTTAAAGTGGTCCAGATCAATCAATAATAAGCTGAGCGAACGATTGGCACGGCGGGCACGGGCCAATTCGGACTCGGCATAATCGGTGATCGCCGGGCGATTAAACAGATCGGTGAGCCGATCATGGGTCGCCTGGTAGGCCAGGCGGGTATTCGCTTCACGCAGCCGGGTTTCAAGTTGCAGAATCCGTTCGGCTACCGCCAGGCGTGCCCGCAGTTCGCGCAGATCAACCGGCTTGGTCAGAAAGTCGTCGGCTCCGGCTTCCAGGCCATCGAGCCGATCATCAAAGGCCTGGCGGCTGGTCAGCAGGATGGTATACACATAGCCCGGAAATGACCCCTGGCGCACCTGCCGGATCAGGCTTGGCCCATCCAGACCCGGCATCATCCAGTCGGCAATCAGGATCGGAAAAAACTCGGCCTGGAGCCGCTCCCAGGCGGCTTGACCATCAGCACACAGCACTGGCTCAAAGCCAGCCTGCTGCAAGGCCCGCCGGAGCAAGAGTTGGGTCACGCTATCATCATCGGCGATCAGAATGTGCATAGGGGGTGTTACGGCCTTCGATGAGGGCAAAGACGGCGCGCCAACCGCCAAGGATCAGCAGGGCAACGAGGAAGGTGACCACATAAAACGAGACCGGGCTGAAGCGTCCGATCATCGCCGCCCGCAGCACCGCCCCCACCAGCAGGGCACCACTCCAGCCAATCAGCACAGTACGCAGCATCGGCCCCACGCCATTGGTTGTGTGGGGACTAAACGCCCCCGCCAGCGGCGCAACACTCAGCCAACCCGCAATGAACGGCAAGGCCGTAATCGCAGTTTCGCCCAGGGCGGCCAGACCCGCCGCAGCCCCGTGGCTGCGGCGACCAAGCGCAGCAAAGATCAATAAGGCAACCACATCACCCGCCACCAGCAACAAGGTACGGCGGGCGGGGAGGCTCTGCTGGGTTCCGGTCGTACTAGTCATAAGGTATCCTCTTTCTGTTGCGTCGCCAAAAACTGAAGTTGGAAATTGGCGAGGCGCAAGCGCAGGGCCAGGGCTGTCGCAATATTCCAGATTACCCCATTACCCAGCGCCGGATCATCTTCAGCAAGCGCCCGCAAACGGTCACGGCGCAACACCAATAGATCGGCACCCTCGGGGCCAGCACTGAGCCCGGCACTGCGGCGGCTCCCATCAAGCAGAGCCATCTCGCCCGTGATCTGGCCGGGCAGCACCGTCACCTGCACGGCACTCTCTTCCCGTGGCTCGATCCAGATCTCGACCGAGCCACGTTGCACAATGTACAGGTCAGTACACTCTTCGTTGGGTGCGCCGATCAGGTCGCCTGGCCCAAAGCGACGGAAGCGACACTGCGAGGCCAGCCGGGTGCGCTGGGCCAGATTCAGGCCATTGCCAATGTCGGAACTAGCCAGAAATTGGGCACTCTCGGCAACCTGTTCTTCGGGTCGGGCCGAGTCATCGAGGCGGTCGGTCACCAGTGGCAGACCAAGATAACTTGCGATGGCCCGGATGGTGAAATCGGGGGTTTCGAATTGGGGCCAATGCCCCGCTTTGGGCACGATCCGCAAATCAACCCCGCGCCACTCATCAGCCACCACCCCAGCATCACGCAACGGTACGGTATTATCTTCGGCCCCCCAGATCACCAGGCCCGGAGTTTCGAGTTGGGGCAACTGGCCGCGCAGATCATGTTCGCGCATGGCCCGGAAACATTCGGCCCGTACCCGCCCCTGGCCCGGTCGCCGCGCATCGGCGCGTAAGCGCTCATAATCGGCCTGGCTGATCGCACTGCGGTCGGCAAACGAGGCCGGACGCATCAAACGGTCGGTCACGCTGACCAACGAGGGTTCTAGCGCCGAAACGATGCGATCCGCAAAGGCATGGCGTTCGAGCATCGTCACTGGGGCGACCGCATAGTTGATAAAAGCCGAGAGTTGGCCGCTGATCGTCGGGGCGAGCAGCACCATGCGTTCGACAAGGTGCGGGTGGCGCAGTGCGATGGCGATGCTGGTCATGCCCCCCATCGAGTGGCCCACCAGCACGGCCGGGCCTTCACTCAACTCCTGGATCAGTTTCGCGAGCAGATCGGCATAGCGCGGAATGGTCGTGCGCCGAGGCAAACGATCCGAATTGCCATAGCCGGGTAGATCAACTGCCACACAACGAAAACGCCGCGCCAGTACCGGCAAAAGGGGCGAGAGCGCATACCACGAACTTGACCAGCCGTGGATCAGCAGGCAGAGTTGGGCTGTGCGCGGGCCGTCCTCACGGGCATAGAGTCGTACCCCATCAATCAGGTAATGACTCATCTAACCCTCCACTTTCGCCGTGCTTGAACCAGCGCGTGATCAGGGCAATAATCTCGTCGGCGCTCTCTTCAATCGACTTATCAGTCATATTGATGCTGGCCCAGCCATAGCGCCGAAAGAGTCGCCGCGCCCACTCGACTTCGTCTTCGGCCTGCTCTTCATTCAGGTAACGGCTGCCAAAGGCCATGCCGGTATTGCGTTGGCGGTGGCGGCGGCGCGCCGTGATCTGTTCGGCCTCGACGATCAGGCCAATCACGCGGCGGCGATCAACCTTAAAAAGGCTCTCGGGCGGGGGTACTTCACGTACCAGCGGCACATTCGCCACTTTCCAACCCAGCACAGCCAGATACATACTCAAGGGCGTCTTGCCAACCCGCGAGATGCCCACCAACACGATTTCGGCATCGGCCAGATGTTCGGGGCGGTTGCCATCATCGTGTTGCATCGAATACTCAATCGCTTCGAGGCGCTCGAAATAGGCCGAACGGCGCTGCCGATAGAGGCCCGGCGTGCCAAGGGGTTCTTTGCCCACCACCGTAGCGACGCGGGCCAACACCGAACCAACCAGGTCAATCTCGGCGACATGGCGGGCACGGGCCTTGCGCACCAGATCCTTGCGCAGCGCGGCCTCCATCAGGGTATGCAGAATCGTGCCATTGCGGGCGGCAGCCTGGTCTACCACCTCGCTGATCTGCTCGCCGTCACGCACATTGGGCACGACAATCATGGGGACGCGCACGCCGTCGAACTGGCTCAAGACCAGACGCGCTACCTCGGCCCCTACCACCCCGTGGCCGCCCGAAACAATATACAGTGGCGGTGCGGAGGCATCAGTCTCGGGATGTTCAGGGGGCTGAAGTTCGTCCATCGGAGGCCTCCTCTAGACAAGCCGCATAAATTTTCGTCGCCCAACCTGGACCACGACCCCCGCACCGGGGGCCAGAGGATGATCATAGCCACTGACCCGTTCACCTTCGACACGCACGCCCCCGCCATCAACCAGACGGCGCGCTTCGCTACGGGAGCTGGCAAGCTTGGTCTCGACCAGGACATCAATAATGGTTGCGGGTGCTTCGAGGCGGTACTCGGCAATTTCGCTGGGCAGTTCGCGTTGCACAAACTGGCGAATGAAGGCCGCTTCGGCTTCGGCCCCGGCGCTCGGATTGTGGAACTGATCCACAATCGTGCGCGCCAAACGCATCTTTAGATCACGCGGATTGACGCTCCCGGCGGCGATCGCCGCCCGCATCTCGGCCACCTCGGCCATGGGCACGTCGCTCAGCACCTCAAAATAGAGCGGCAGAACCTCATCGCTCATGGACATCACCCGCCCGAACATCTCGTTAGGCGGCATACGAATATCCACCGTATTCAGGAAGGTCTTGCTCATCTTGCGCCCGTCGGTGCCAGGAATGAGCGGCAGCAACAAGACCTGTTGCGGGGTCATGCCAAGTTGGCCCATCAGTTCGCGGCCCGCCAGAATATTGAACTTCTGGTCGGTACCGCCAAATTCGACATCGGCCTGCATTGCGACCGAGTCATAGCCCTGGAGCATCGGGTACATCAATTCGAGGATCGTCACAGGCGAACCGGCCTCGTAACGTTTGCGAAAGGTCTCGTGAGCCAGCATCTGGGCCAAAGTGAAGCGTCCGGCCAGATCGAGCGCCCCTTCGAGCTTAAAGCCCCCGAACCACTCACTCTGCCAGCGCACCTCAGTACGCGAGCGGTCAATCACCCGGAAGAACTGATCCATATAGGTCTCGGCATTGGCCTTTACCTCAGCCGCCGTCAAGCGCGTGCGGGTCTCATCACGGCCCGAGGGATCGCCAATCTGGGCGGTCCAATCGCCCACAATCAGCACCACCTGATGGCCCAACTCCTGGAAGGCCCGCAGCTTGCGCAGCCCAACGGCGTGGCCGATATGCATATCGGGTTTCGTCGGATCAAAGCCCTGCTTCAGGCGCAAGGGCTTACCGGCCTCAAGGCGCTCGCGCAGTTCACGCTCAACGATCACCTCAGCCACACCCCGAGTCAACAGTTCATCAAGCACACTCATGGAACCTCTTCGCGGAGGATATAGCCGGCCCCGCGCACGGTTTGGATGACCCGCGGCTCGCCACCGGCCTCAAGCTTCTGGCGCAAATAACGGACATAGACCTCGATGATATTGCTTTCGCCGCCAAAATCGTAGCCCCAGACCCGATCATAAATCACTTCACGGGTCAGCACCTGGTTCGGATGGCGCATAAACAGTTCGAGCAGATCATACTCTTTGGCGGTCAGTTCGACGCGCCGCTCGGCCACGCGCAACTCGCGGGCGGCAATATCCAGGTTCAATAGATCACCAAAGCGCAGCACCTCGTTCTGTTGGCTGGCCTGACGGCGGCGCAGTTGCACCCGAATCCGGGCCAGCAACTCCTCGAAGGCAAACGGCTTAACCAGATAATCATCGGCCCCATGTTCGAGACCGCGCACCCGGTCGGCAACCGCATCGCGGGCCGTCAGCATAATAATCGGCACATCGGAGGCCGCCCGCAAGCGACGGGCGACTTCGAGCCCATCCAGGCCAGGCAACATCAGATCAAGAATAACCAGATCATGGGCCGCCTCGCGGGCCTCAACCAGTCCACCTGGCCCATCATTGGCAACCGTAACCTGAAAGCCTTCGAGCACCAGACCACGCCGCAAATAGTTGGCGATCTCATGCTCATCTTCAATTATCAGGATCCGTTGTGCTGTCATAGTGCCCTTTAGTATAGGCCTAGCCGCCACTTGGCGCAAACGCCAAATACGGGCAGGGGGCGGTGTATATTCTTGCATGTATGGTCGCCCGTGCCGGTGGCCCTGTGCCCGGTGCCCACATCCGTAGGGGCAGCCCGCGTAGCTGCCCAGGGCGAGCACGCCGGGTCGCCCCTCCCGATCCACACCGTATCCGCCACCATTCGCCATCGGTTACGTCAACCCACCTACGGAACTGGATACGGCGGAAGTTCGGGCGTCAACGGGATCGGAGTATCCTCCAACACTGGTGGAATGTCGGTCGGGGTGATCGTTGGCGTGAGCGTAATCGTTGGCGAAGGGGTCTCGGTTGCCGTCGGGCTCAGGTTCGGCGTAGTCGTTTCGGTAGGCAGCGGGGTATTCGTTGGCACCAGCGTTGCGGTTGGCACCAGGGGCACCGTTGGCAGCAGGGTGGGGGGCAGGGGCGGCAGCGTTGGCCGGACGAGCGTCGCGGTTGGCAGCACCTGGGTGGTCGTCGCAATTGGCAGCAACGTCGTAGTAGCAGTGGGTGGTTCGGGAGTGGCAGTAGCGAGTGGCAGCGCACTCCCAACCAGGCCAGGAGCCTCAGTCGGGGGTGGACTGGTCGGTTGTGGCGTGCTCGTGGGTGGCGGTGGTGGCACGAGCGTCGGAGGTGGCCCGGCTGCACCAAGTCCGGCCAAGCCTTGGGCCACCGCCAACAACAGCATAATCGTCACCCCGATCAACAGCACCCCCAGCCCGATTTGGGGCCACTGGCTGACCAGATCGGAACCCTGGCGGGTGGGGGGCAGCGGGCGCACCGGACGGGGCGTGCTCATCGGGGGGCGTGGGGCGGGTTGGGCGCGAGGCGGGGTCACCGCCAACACCGGTTCGCGGGCGGTGGGCTGGCCTGCGCTACTCAGCACCGGGGCGGGCCGCGCCCGGGGCGGCAAGGCTGGGATCGGCTGCGGAATCGGCGGGGTTGGCAACTGCCCACCTGGGGTTGCCAGGGCAGCTACCTGTTCCGGGGTGGCCATCGGCGTGCCAGCCCGGGCCGCCACGGCCCGCAGGGCTTCGACGAGGGCCATGCCCGTGGGATAGCGCCGCTCGGCCCGTTTGGCCAAGGCCCGCGTCAATACCTCATCCAGTTCACTTGGCAGATTGGCCTGCACACTGCTTGGCGGGGGCGGGGGTTGTTGGGAATGGGCGACGATCAACTGCGGCGTCGCGCCGACAAAGGGCACCCGCCCGGTGATGATCTCGTAGGCAACTACGGCCAGCGAATAAAGATCGCTGCGCCCATCAACCCGGCGCGCCTCGGCCTGTTCGGGCGAAATATACTCGGGGGTGCCCATAAAGACCCCCGTACGGGTCAGGCGGTCTCCATCCGAATCGGGCGTCTGGGCGATCCCGAAGTCGGTCAATAAGACTCGGCCATTATGATCGAGCAAAATATTGTGCGGCTTGATATCACGATGCACCGCCCCTTGTTCGTGGGCAAAATCCAGGGCGCGGGCAACGGGATCAAGCAGACTGACCGCATACCCCAACCCCAGCGTTGAACGCTCTTCGAGCACAGCGTGCAAACTGCGCCCATGCACCAGTTCCATCGCAATATAGTAGAGCCCGTCCTGCTCGCCGACATCATAGATCGTAACAATCGCCGGATGGCGCAAATTCGCGGCTGTCGCCGCCTCACGCTCGAACCGGCGCACAAACTCATCGTCCAGACTAAGCTGGGCGGCCAGGATCTTCAAGGCTACTTGGCGCTGGAGCAACGTATCAGTCGCTTGATAAACCCGCGCCATCCCCCCACGACCAAGCTCGGCCCGCAGTTCGTAGCGCCCGAGGCGGCGACCGATCAGGCTGCTCATAGTGCGTACCGGGTGGGTGTATGCATAGAATTTGTGCCAGAACCCAGGCGAATCAAGCAGACGCGCAACCCGATGGAACCAAATCGGTCAACGCAACGTCTGAAAAGATGCGGATCTACGCCGCTCCTGTGACTTTTGACGCGCCATGGTATAATCTGGCGTATCAATGCGATTGTAGCACAGAGCATCCTGGGTTTCAAAAGCTGTGGAGAGGGAAGCTTGCAATGATCGCCGCGCCTGCACCCAAGCTCATGATTAAGCGTCAGGACGGCCAGTTTCGCGAACTCGACTGGGAAAGCGAGGTCGTGACAATTGGGCGTGATGGCGCAAACGATATTGTGATTGACCATCCGCTCGCCTCGCGCCGCCATGCCCGCCTCGAGCGGATTGCTGACGGCTATGCGGTGCGGGATCTCGAAAGTACCAATGGCACCTTCGTAAACCAGGATCGCATCGAAGGTTTGTATCACCTGCATAATCAGGATCAGATTATTATTGCGGATACGGTGATTGTGTTCCAGGATCCCGAAGCGACCGTCAAAGGTGTCCTGCCACCCGAATTGCTGCGCGCCGTACGCGAAGAGTTGCGGGTAGACGGGCGCACCAAAGAGGTCTACATCAAGGGCCAGGTGCTCCAACCCGCCCTGACGGTCAAAGAGTTCCAA
Source organism: Oscillochloridaceae bacterium umkhey_bin13 (assembly GCA_048381555.1). Lineage (GTDB taxonomy): Bacteria > Chloroflexota > Chloroflexia > Chloroflexales > Chloroflexaceae > Viridilinea. Next base: position 49,079 of record JBLWKA010000019.1, on the reverse strand, counting down.
CTGCTCGAACTGCTCTACGAGCGGCGTGGTCAGGTCATCAGCAAGGATGAGATCGCCCGCCAGGTCTGGGACTACGAGGTCTTTGATTACAATGCGATTGACGCCCTGGTCTACCGGTTACGCCAACGGATCGAGCCCGAACCGACCCAGCCCCGCTATCTGGTAACGCAACGTGGCTTTGGGTACAAACTGGTGACCACACCTGATCAGCCGAATGCATGAATGCTTTTACCTTCAGTGCCCCGCGCCGCCTCTATGGTCGCCTCGCCATTCCTGGCGATAAGTCTATCTCCCATCGGGCGGTAATCTTTAACGCACTCGCCGACGGGATCGCCCATATCAGCAATTTTTTGCCCGGTGCCGATTGTCTGTCTACCATCGCGTGTATGCGCGCCCTTGGCGTCGAAGTGCAACGTGATGGGACTGAGGTGACGGTGGCCGGGGTTGGCCTGCACGGCTTGCGTGAACCCTCCGAGGTGCTCGATTGTGGGAACTCGGGGACGACGCTGCGCTTGCTGGCGGGCTTGCTGGCGGGCCAGGCCGGGCGTTTTGCGGTGTTAACTGGCGATAGCTCGCTGCGCTCGCGTCCCCAACGCCGGATTGTCGCCCCCCTACGCGCCCTCGGGGCAAGTCTCGATGGCCGCCATGACGGCGACCGTGCGCCCCTCGCCATTCGCGGGGCCACGATTCCCGGCGGTCACTACGAACTCCCGGTGGCCTCGGCTCAGGTCAAGTCGGCCCTGTTGCTGGCGGCTCTGACCGGCACGGCTCCGCTGACCCTCACCGGCAAAATCGCGTCGCGTGATCATACCGAGCGCATGTTTCAGGCGATGGGGGTGCAACTCGCCATCAGCCCAGAACAGATCCAGTTAACCCCGTTGAGCCAGGTGCCTGCGCCACTCAGTCTGCGGGTGCCCGGCGATCCGTCATCGGCTGCCTTCTGGTGGGTGGCGGCTGCCATCCATCCCGATGCTGAATTGACCACCCTCGATGTCTGCCTCAATCCTAGCCGTACCGGGGCACTCGACGTCTTGCAGGCCATGGGCGCGGATCTGACCATTAGCAATCAGCGGCTCGAAGGCAGCGAGCCGGTGGGTGATGTCACGGTGCGCTCATCGCAATTGCAGGGAACTCCGATTGAGGGGGCGCTCATTCCCCGCTTAATTGACGAGATTCCGGTGCTGGCCGTCGCGGCGGCCTGTGCGACTGGCCCGACCATGATCCGCGACGCCCAGGAATTGCGAGCCAAAGAGACCGATCGGATTGCGACGGTTGCCACCGGCTTGGCAGCCCTCGGGGCAAGCATCGAGGCAACCAGTGACGGGTTGGCGATCACCGGGCGACCGGGGAGCCTGCGCGGCACAAACCTCGCCAGTCACGGCGATCATCGTTTAGCGATGGCATGGGCGGTCGCTGCCTGTGTTGCCAAAGGGACGACCACGATCAGTGACCCCGCTTGTGCTGATGTCAGTTACCCTGGCTTCTGGCAAACCCTCAAGCGGTTTGGCTAACGCGGCTTGTTACTTACGTTTGGTAACAGGGGATCGTAGCCCGCTGGATGGGGAGAATACCCGTGAGTGCAGACCGTTTCACTTTCACGATCGAGGTCTATACCGACGCCCTGACGATCAGTGGCAGTTATGACCTGCCGCTCTATCGGCGGGTTAGTGATGCGATCAACAGTCGTATGCACCGTTTCATTGCCCTGCGGGATGCTGCGGTTGCGCCCCTGGGTCGGCCCCAGCACGCCCAGCGGGTGCCGCAAATCCTGGTAGACTGGAGCGATGCGCTGCTGGTCGCCACCCTGGCCGAACCCGATCCGCCCCCTGGCTTTAGTGTGCCCGCCCCACCCAGGGATACGCAGCCGATGATGTTTTTTACCAGCACCTTTGCGCTGCGGGCCGATTTTTATAAACGCACCGATATGCAGTTGGTCGAGATGTTTGGCGAGATGACCGATGATTTTCTGGCCCTGCGCAATGTCAACCTCTATCCGCATCAGGGAGGGCAACCGATCAGCCGGGCCTTTGTCTGCCTGAACCGCCATCGCATTCAAGCGATGTATGCGGTTGGCTCAGCGATTGCCCATGGCCCCGTGCCCGCCTCACTCGATCCTGCGCCCGCCCCACCGCGTTTCGTGCCTCCGATAATCCCCGAACCCGAACCCCCCGCTCCCGAGGATCCCTCGACTGATGCAACCACCGAAGTTGCAGCTGAACCACAGGAGTAATGCGACTATGAAGGTTCTCATCACTGGCGGAGCCGGGTATATCGGTTCGATCACCACTGCCGAACTGATCGCGGCCGGTCACGAGGTACTGGTGCTCGATAATCTGTATCAGGGCCACCGCGCCGCAGTACCCGCCACTGCCACCTTCATTCAGGCCGATCTGGCCGACCGGGCCGCCCTGGCCGAACTGTTTGCCCAGCATCCGGGGATTGAGGGCATTTTGCATTTTGCCTCCTACACCCTGGTGGGCGAGAGTATGCAGCGCCCGTTGCTCTATCTGCGTGATAATCTGGTCAATGCCGCAAATTTGCTTGAATACGCCGTGGCGGCTGGCGTGCGCCGGTTTATCCTCTCTTCGACTGCCAACCTGTTCGATGAGCCGGAACAGATGCCCATCCCGCCCGAAAACAAGATTGTGCCGGGTTCACCTTATGGCGAGTCGAAATTTTTTATCGAGCGCCTGTTGCACTGGTTTCACCAGATCTACGGCCTGAAGTATGCCTGTCTGCGCTATTTTAATGCCAGTGGTGACACCCCAGAACGCGGTGAGCACCATGATCCCGAGACCCATCTGATTCCGCTGATCCTGCAAGTTGCCCTCGGCCAACGCCCGCATATCACCGTCTTTGGTGATGATTATCCGACCCCCGATGGCACCTGTGTCCGTGATTATGTCCACGTGCTTGATCTGGCCCAGGCCCATATTCTGGCCCTGAATGCGTTAGATCAGACTGGCCCGCGCCACTACAATCTGGGCAATAGCCAAGGCTATAGTGTGATGGAAGTGATCGAGATGTGCCGCAAAGTCACGGGGCACCCCATCCCGCATCTGATCGGCCCGCGCCGCGCGGGTGATCCCGCTATTCTCGTCGCCTCTTCCGAACGCCTTCGCAATGAACTTGGCTGGCGTCCGCACTACGATCTCGAAGCGATTATCCGCTCGGCCTGGGATTGGCACCGCACCCATCCCTACGGCTATAGCCAATGACCCATGAGCCTTCCAGCGCAGTTTGGTAGTTATACCCTTGAGCGCAACCTGGGCAAGGGTGGCTCAAGCGAGGTCTGGTTGGCCCGCCATAGCCACCTGAAGGATCATTGTGTCGCGATCAAGGTGCTGATGTCGCAGGACGCCGAAACCGTGCGCCGCTTCCAGCGGGAGGCGGCGATTGCGGCTCGGTTGCGCCACCCCAATATTGTCCAACTCCACGATTTTGGCTATAACCAGCCCTTCTACTACGCCATCCTCGAATATGTCGAGGGCGCATCGCTGCGCGAGATCTTGACGCGCCGTGAGCGCCTACCGCTCGCCGAAGCCCTGGCCCTGCTCGCCCAGATTGCGACGGCCCTTGATTATGCCCACAGCCTGAGCATTGTCCACCGGGATATTACCCCGGCCAATATTCTGGTGGCCGAGCCGACCCGCCGGGCTTTGCTAACCGATTTTGGGATTGCTCGTGGCCCCGGGGCACCGATTACCGAATTGAATGCCGTGATGGGGACCAAGGGCTACCTTTCGCCCGAAGCGCTGCAATCGGCGCTGCATGCCACCCATCGCTCCGATATCTTTAGTCTCGGGGTGGTGCTCTATCAGGCCCTAAGTGGCCAACTGCCCTGGGAAATACCCCCGCGTGATGGGGATCCGGCCGCTTTTGCCGAACGGAAGACGCTACTCGACCGCAGTGTGACCGGGCTGCCCCCCGAGATTGACCGCGTACTCGCCACCATGCTTGCGGTTGAGCCAGCCCAACGCTATCCAACGGCCGGCGCAGCGATTGACGATTTGCGCCGCATGCTGGCCCGCCACGAAAACACCACCCAGATCCTCAGTCCGCGCCGGACGAGTGTGAATGCGATCCAACCGATCGCGTTGCAAGCCAGTGGCGTGACCCCCAACGAGGTTGAGCAACTGCTCAGTCCGGATCTGGCCGGGCCAGTGATTGCCCGTGCCCACCGTCGCGCCGACGAGTTGCAAAACCCCGAAACCCTGACCACGCTCCTGAATGCCTGGGCTGCGGCGAGTCCCTTCCGCCGCCCCTTATTGGGTCGCCTGGCGCGTCTCCACAAAATCACCAGCCATAATGTCTATTTCTACCGGCTTCAGGTACTTTATGAACAGCGCGGCAGCCCCGAAATCAGCGAAGAGCCGGATCGCACCGCCGAGGTGTTCGAGCTTGAACCTGAACTTGAGCCGTGGGCAGTCCCGTTGCCGCCGCCCCAACAGTTTGTCAACGATCCTGGGGGAAGGGTACGCTTGCCTGGTTCAACCCGGGTAGCTGCCTGCCAAGCGTGTCAGGGGCGCGGGGCCACGCCCTGCCCAACCTGCCGTGGCCGTCAACGGGTGATCGAGCATCGCCCGGTGCCACCACCACCGGCCCAGGCGACCGCTGCGCCCACGCCAACCACCGCCCGCCGTAGCACCCCAACAGGTAGCCTGAGCCCGGAAGTCGCACCGGATCAACCTAAGACGCAGCCGGTGCTGGTACCCTGTGGCACCTGTGCCGGACGGGGTGGAGTCAGTTGCGAACGCTGTGATGGGATCGGACGTTTAGTCCAACGCAAGACGATCAGTTGGAGTCGCCAACCCCAGCGTTTTACGGCCCAGGACGATCTGCCCGCACTCGACGAAGATTGGTTGGCCCGCACCTGTAAGGCCGAGCGGGTCTATCACGAGCAGCACCACGGCGGTCTGCGCCCCGAGTGGGCCATGGTCGGGACGCTGAGTGAACTGACCCGAACCGCCGAAGCCGCCCAAGGCGAGCGGCGGATTGTGCTGAGCGAACTGACGATTGACCTCATCCCCGTGACCGAGATCATCTTTGATCTTGGCAAAACCGGCGAAGACGATCTGTACAAGGTCGCGATCTTCGGTTTCGAGAACCTGATCCCCCCCGACTGGCGCTTCTTCAACTGGGAACGGGTCGGAGCCATGGTTGCGGTGGGCTTTATGGCCGTGCTGGTGCTAGTGCTACTGGCCTTCCAGTTCTTGGGCTGATCTGATTTTAGGTTTTGGATTAATTCATTACTCAATCCAAAATCCAAAACCCAAAATCTAAAATCGCTTAGCCGTCATCGTCGGCAATAAAACCTTCGGCCGCCCGTTCCACCGCAGCGAGGCTCTGGCCGCGGGCGGCTTCGAGCCGGTTTAGGCGCTTCTGGAACTGGCTCAGCGCATAATCGGTAAAGGTCTCGATCTGCAAACCGAAGGGCATCACCGCATAGGCACTAAACGCCTCGTCAATCACGCCAACCGCGTGCATCACCAGTTCGTTCATGCGCCCTTCGATCTGTTCCCAGATCGCATCGTCGGCGGCAATCAGGCGTGAGAGCAAGTAGACGCCATAGGCAATATGGCGCGACTCGTCTTGTTTGAGCAGGCGCACGCCCTGGCGGGTGCCCGGCATCAAGTTTTGGGCTTCGAGCACCATAAAGTAGGCGTGATACCCGGTTTCGGCCAGCACGCCTTCGACGATCATATTGTAGGTGAGCGCGGCTTCGGCCTGGGCGGCGGGCGACGCATCAGTGACGAGGCGCTGCATCGCGGTCGGCAGAGCCTCGTAGACCAGCGCACGGTAACTGGGCGTATGATAGTGGGCCAGATCGTGGGAGGCACCAGCGACTTCGTCCAGAAAACGGGCAAAAAAATCGGTGTGTTTGGCCTCTTCAAACAAAAACGTAGTCAAGAAGAGCTCTTCTTCGAGGCGTCCTTCGCGGGCCACCGCCTGCACCAGCGGCAACAGATCGAGCGTGACGGCCTCTTCGCCGGCCTGAAACAGGGCCGTCAAGCGCAACAGCAGATCTTGCTCTTCAGGGGCCAGCCGCTGCCAATCGGCCGCATCGCGGGTCAAATCAAGCTCCGAAGGGTTCCAGATCCCAAGCCGTTTGGCCTTCTCGAAGAGGCGCATGGGTGGACTATTGCGGCGCAGGCCCCGGGTCGTCGTTGCAAAATGGGTATGGGTCATAGTTTCCTCACCAACGTACGGTTACGGGCGTTCCGGCGGGTGCCCATTCATAAAGCCAGGCCGCCGAGGCGACGGGCAAGTTGATACAGCCGTGGCTACGGCGCACGCCGCTACCGAACTGATTGTGCCAGTAGGTGCCGTGGATGGCAACTCCGCCCACAATATACATGGCGTGGGGCACATTCGGCACATTCCAGCACTCGCCACCGGCGCAGCCGCGCATGGTCTGCGAGCGCACCTTATGGTAGATCGCAAAGCGGCCAACTGGCGTATTGAAGCCATCCTTGCCAGTCGAAACCGGGGCATCAAAGACGAGCCGTTCGCCTTCGTAGGCATAGAGCCACTGGTCGCTCAGGTCAACGATGATCAGTTTGCCAAGCCGGGGCGCAGCGGCAAGGGCTGGCGCAGCGGCAGGCGCTGGGGCCGGAGCCGCGCCAGCCGCTGCCACTGGGGCCGGGGCCGCGACGGCGGGTGGCGGGGCGGCAGTGGGGATGGGTGGGGCGGGGGCGGCAGTGGGGGCCACCGGGATCGGAGTTGGGGCAGGTAGACCCTGGGCATCCACCAGATCGGCCCCACCGGCACTGACCGCAGCGGTGGGCAAACCGCGCAACAGGGCCAAATCACGGCCGAGGGCACCAATCTGGACGGGGCCACCGCCATACTGTTCCAGGCGCACCCGCTCGAAATACTGCACCAGAGCCAACTGCGGGCCGACATATTCCCATTGGGGCGCACTAATCGGCAACCCGAAGGCATCGAGGCCCCCGGCTGCATCCCAGAAACTCGCAAACGGCTCAGCCAGAGCATAGCCGGTTTCGGCAAAGATCCTGGTTTCGGCCTGATCCGCCAGCGCCGCTTCGGGCGGGGCAAACTGTTTCCAGAGCGCCTCGGCATACTCGGCCCCGAGCCGTCCCCGCAGAATCGCTCCATTGTAGGCCGGGTGGTATTCAAGCCGCCCGCGCTCGAAATATTGAACAATCAGCCCGTTTTCCGTGATTGGTGGCGTAATTGCAGCCCCAAGCGTCACGGCCCCATTGCTCGAACGCCAATGATCGAGGAAGCCCTGGGCATTATCGAGGCGCTGGCCGGTGGGCACAAAATAGAGTGCCGGTGCCTGGGCGGAACTTGGTGCGGGCACGACCCAGAAGCCCACCGCGATCCCCAGCCAGAGGCTCAGCATTCCCGCCGCGAGCAACCGTCGTGTTAGTCTGAGCCGCATCGCCGTGCCCCTTCCTGATCGCGCTTCCTGTAATATCGATTATAAAGGCTGCCAAAACCATGTCAAGCATTCATCCCCTAGATTCATTGTTGGGTAGCGCAACATGCCTTGAATTAGTCGGTAGATTCGTTTACAGTTGAGGGCAGACAGCAGCACCCTCGTGGCGAACCCTAACAGATTTTGCCACAGCCTAAAATGAGATCGCCCCCCGATCATTCTCCTCTGGTTCTGTGGTAGCATGGAGAGAGTTAGTGAAACAATGCACAGGGAGCACCAGACCTATGAATGATCTTGCGACCGAGTTAGCTGATCTGCGTGAACGGTTTACCTTGATCCGGGGGCATCTTTGACTTAGCTGGCAAACAAACCCAGATTGAGCAGCTCGAAGCCCGGGCCTCCGAAGCGACGCTCTGGGACAATCCGCGTGAAGCGCAAGGGATCATGCAGCGTCTGACGCGCCTCAAGGAAGAGGTGAGCGAATGGAATGGCTTGGCAACCCGCCTGAATGACCTTGATGAGTTGATCGGCATGGCGACGGTCGAGGATGACCAGAGCATGCGGGCCGAGCTTGAGGCCGAGTTGCGCACGGCCACAGCCGAACTGGCCCAACGCGAATTGGCGGTCTTGCTCAGTGGGCGCTACGACGATGGCGACACCTTCATCTCGATCCAGGCGGGCATGGGTGGCACTGATGCCCAGGATTGGGCCGAAATGCTGCTGCGCATGTACACCCGTTGGGCCGAAAATCGTGGGTATACCGTCAATCTGGTTGATCAGAGCGACGGCGATGAAGCCGGGATTAAGAGTGCGACCCTGGAAGTGCGGGGCGCCTATGCTTATGGCTACGCCCGCGCCGAAGCCGGAGTGCATCGACTGATCCGACTCTCGCCATTTAATGCCTCGCACACCCGCCAGACCTCGTTTGCCCGGATCGAGGTTATGCCCGAGGTTGATGATGCGCCCGAGGTGGTGATCAACCCCGATGACCTACGCGTGGATGTGTTTCGCAGTGGCGGCAAGGGCGGCCAGGGCGTGAATACCACCGACTCGGCGGTGCGGCTGACCCACCTACCGACCGGCCTGGTGGTCACCTGTCAGAACGAGCGCTCGCAGATCCAGAATAAAGAGACGGCGCTGCGGGTCTTGCGCGGGCGCTTGCTCGAACGCGAACTGCAACGCCAGGCCGAAGAACGTTCGCGCTTGCGCGGGGCCTACCGCGATGCAGCGTTTGGTAGCCAAATGCGCACCTATTACCTGCATCCCTCTACCCTGGTTAAGGATCATCGCACTGATCATGAGACCAGCAATGTGCAGGCGGTGCTTGACGGTCAGATCGATCCCTTCATCGAGGCCTACTTGCGTTGGAATGTCTCGGACGAGACAAGCTAAGTGGGAGTGCCAAGCCCTCGCCAGCATGGAGCCATCGGCACGTGAGCATCCGTGTACGTGCCGAATGAAACCTGAAGTCCTTTTTGCTCAACGAGGAGCAGATCAATGGAGCTTAAGTTTACGCCCTGGCGCATGCATTACATCAAGCGCGACGACCAACCAACCGAACGGCGGTGTGTGTTTTGTAATATGGTTGATGCCCCGCCCGATCATGACCCCGAGAATCTGGTGCTTTATCGGGGGACAGGCTGTTTTGTGGTGCTAAACCTTTACCCATACAATACGGCCCATCTGATGGTCGTGCCCTATGCCCACACCGCCGACTTTGCCCGGTTGGATCCCGAGTTAGCCGAAGAACTCTTTGCCCTGACCCAGCAGAGTGTGGCGGTGATCGAACAAGAGTATCGGCCCCAGGGCTTTAATCTGGGCATGAATCTGGGCGCGACCGCCGGGGCTGGGATTGCCGAGCATCTGCATATGCATGTGGTGCCACGCTGGACGGGTGACAGCAACTTTATGCCGGTCATCGGCCAGACCAAACTGATCCCCGAAGAACTGAGTTGCACCTATGGACGTTTACGTTCACATTTTCGGTTGCGCTAAAGCGTATAAGGGGCTAGTTGCTCCGTTAACCACCGACGTGCTATACTTTTGAAGGCTAAGGCATCGTTCAAATCAGCTTGACCGTTTGGCAACCGCCCGACCGCCGGGCTGAAGCCCTTGCTGATAGACCAAGCCCTTCAGGCTCATAAGAATCGGTTCACTGACAGCCCGTAGGGCTTTGGGTAGCAGGCAGGGTTTTAGCCCGACGCAATGAAAGAGCGCAAACTGTCAAGCTGACATGACCGATTTTGAACGATGCCTAAATGATTGAGTAGTGGGCGTCGCAATTGCAACGCCCACCGGCCATACCCGATTTTCCACCTAGATCTGGGCGCGCCAATGTGGCGTGCGCCGTGCCTGAAGGCCAGCTCCCTATGAAAGCTGTCGTCATGGCCGGTGGCGAGGGCACCCGCCTAAGACCGCTCACCATCAATCGCCCTAAGCCGATGGTCTCACTGGTTGACCGCCCGGTCATCCAGCATATTATCGAGTTGCTCAAACATCACGGTATTACCGAGATCATTATTACGGTGCAATACTTGGCGAATGCCATTCAGGACTACTATGGCGATGGCAGCCAGTATGGGGTTTCGATTACCTATTCACTCGAAGAAGTACCCCTCGGTACTGCGGGTAGTGTTAAGAATGCCGAACATTTGCTCGATGAACCGTTTCTGGTGATTTCGGGTGATGCGCTGACCGATTTTAATCTGACCCAGATCATTGATCACCACCTGAGTACCCGGTCTATGGCGACGATCACGCTCTACCGGGTAGCTAATCCGCTCGATTATGGGGTAGTAATCACTGATGAAGCGGGCAATGTGCGCCAGTTCCTCGAAAAACCCAGTTGGGGCGAGGTCTTTTCGGATACGGTCAATACCGGGGTCTATGTGCTTGATCCGGCGGTGCTGGCCTATATCGAACGGGGCAAACTAACCGACTGGTCAAAAGATGTTTTTCCGCGCATGTTGCATAAGGGCGACCGCATCCAGGGCTTTATTGCCAATGGCTATTGGACAGATGTGGGCACAATCGAAGAATATATGCGAGCCTGCGGTGATTATCTGACTGGCAAAGTGAATTTGCCGCGGCTTGGGCATAATATTGGCGGTGATATCTGGGTAGACGGGGATGCCGAGATTGCGCCCGATGCCCAATTGCACGGCCCAATTTATCTTGGTCACGGGGCCAAGATCAAGGGGGGCGTGATTGTGCATGGTCCGTCGGTGATTCGTGACTATACGATTATTGATACGCGGGCCAATATTGATCGCTCGATTATCTGGCGTAATTCGTATATTGGCGAACGGGCCGAACTGCGGGGCGCGATTGTTTTGCGCCAGTCCAATATTCGCCAGCGGGCGATGCTCTTCGAGGGTGTTGTGGTGGGTGATGGGGTGCAGATCGGGGCCGGGGCGGTCATCCAGCCGAATGTCAAGATCTGGCCGAGCAAAGAGGTTGACGAAGGGGCCACGGTTAGTAGTAGCATTATCTGGGGCAACCAGGGGCGGCGGGTGCTGTTTGGCCGCTATGGGGTCACCGGGTTGGTCAATATCGAGATTACGCCCGAGTTGTGTGCCAAGCTTGGCGCCGCCTTTGGGGCGACCCTGCCACGGGGAACCACCGTCACGATCAACCGCGACGCCCACTTTACGCCCCGGATGCTTAAGCGAGCAATTGTGGCTGGCCTGCCTTCGGCCGGAGTGAATGTGTGTGATCTGCGCAGCGTGCCCATTCCGGTGGCTCGTCACTATACCCGGGTCACCGAGGCTAGCGGCGGCATCCATGTGCGCCTCTCACCCTATGATAATCGCGTGGTCGAGGTGAAATTTTTTGATGAGGCTGGGCTCGATATCAATACCGTGACCGAACGCAAGATCGAGAATACCTTCTTCCGGGAAGATTTTCGCCGTGCCTATCTTGATGAGATCGGGCGGATTGATTATGGCGAGGATATCGAGACGACGTATAGCAAGGCTTTTGTGAATGCGCTTAGTCCTGATGCGCTTTCGGCGATTGGGCGCAATTTTCAATTGGTGATTGATTATGCCAATAGTAGCACCAGTGCCATGCTGTCGCCGATTCTGCGACGCTATCGGGTGGACGCGGTCGAACTCAATGTCAACCTTGATGAGTTGATGGTGTTTCAGACCGCAGCCCAATTCGAGGCCGCGTTGCAACGTTTGACCCAGATCACGCCGGTGGTGGGGGCCAACCTGGGCGTGCGGCTCGATAGTGGCGGCGAACGGATCTATCTGGTTGATAACCGGGGCGTGCGGTTGCACTCGTTGCGAGCCCTGGCGGCAGTGACCTCGCTGGCGATGCATGCCCACGGTGGCGGCAGAGTGGCGGTTCCGGTCACGGCCCCCCGGGTCTTCGAGCAGATCGCCGAACGGTATGGCGGCCAGATCCTGCGTACCCGGGCAACCACCGGGGCAACGATGCAGACCGCCGTAGAGCAGCCGGATCTGCTGCTGATCGGCGATGGGGCCGGGGCCTATATCTTCCCTAGTTTCTCGCCGGTGGCCGATGGTATGTTTACGGTCGTCAAATTGATGGAACTGCTGACCCTGACCGAACGCAGCCTGAGTGATGTGCTCGCCGAGTTGCCGCCCTACTACCTGGCCCAGAGCCGGGTGCCCTGTCGTTGGGAATCGAAGGGCAAGGTGATGCGCATCCTCAATGAGCAGTATGCCGAGCGGCGCACTAACCATGTGGACGGCATTAAAATCGAGTTTGGGAGTGAGTGGGTGCTGATCATGCCTGATCCGGACGGGCCATTTTTCCATGTGATCGCCGAGGGCTACAATGATGAACAGGCCCGCGTGCTGGTCGAAAAATATACCGGCCTGGTGACTAGTCTGCAATAGTGAAACGGTGCGTTTCACGTAGAAGGATAATTCCCATGAGTAAAGAAAGCCCTCGTTCGCCACGTCACAATCCCCTGATTGATACCGCCGAGGATCTAGCGCTGGGCGTCGGTCGTGTTGGCTATGGGCTGCTGGGGTGGGGCCTGGGGTTGCTGCCGAGCCAGTCGCGCCAGCATATGCATAATGCGATTCGTGAACTGAGTTATAGCTTTGCCAGTCTGCCCCGGGATTTTGCCGAGATTGCCGGGCATGAGATCGAGCGCTGGGCCAGGGCTGATGATGAGCCCAAGCCAGGCCAGGGTCAGCAACTGACCGCTGGGAGTGCCGCCCCGGTGAACCGACTGGTAGGAACTGATCTAGGGATGGGTGCTGAGCATAGCCCAACCCTTGCCGCCCCGGTGATCGAACTGCCCGGCACCGGCACCCCCGACGCCGAACCCTCCGTCATCGAACTCCCTGGCACCGGCACCCCCGACGCCGAAGCACCGGTGATTGAACTGCCCGGCACCGGCACGCCCGACGCCGAAACCCCCGTCATCGAACTCCCCGGTACCGGCACCCCCGACGCCGAAACCCCCGTCATCGAACTCCCCGGTACGGGCACGCCCGACGCCAAAACCCCCGTCATCGAACTCCCCGGTACCGGCACCCCCGACGCCGAAACCCCGGTGATCGAACTGCCCGGTACGGGCACGCCCGACGCCAAAACCCCCGTCATCGAACTCCCCGGTACCGGCACCCCCGACGCCGAAACCCCCGTGATGGCACGGCCCGACGCAATTGCGGCTGCGCCCACTCTGGCACCGAGCAACACAACGGGCGTCACGATCAGCCACCTGGAGTACAATCCACCAACGGGACGCAATGTAGACGGCGAGTATGTGCAGATCACCAATGAGAGCAGCGAGCCAGTTGATCTGACGGGTTGGAACTTGCACGACGGCGATAAACGCCACAGCTTTACCTTTCCCCGCTTCAAACTGGCTCCCGGTGCGAGTGTAAAAGTCTGGACGCGTCAGGGCCGCAATGATCATGCGAACCTGTACTGGGGGCGGCGCAGCGCGATCTGGAACAATAGTGGCGATACCGGAACGCTCAAGGATGCCACTGGACGCACGATCAGCAGTCACAGCTACACAGGCACCGAGAAACGCAAGCGTAGGTAGGCCCATTTGGGTTTTGGATTGCTGTACTAAAACGCATACAGGGGCGGACCGAATAACATTCGGCCCGCCCCTGTGTGCGTTAAAAAACTACAACAGTTCCTTAAGCGCGGCTAGTGCCGGATCGTAATCGGGCTCGTGACCGGCGACCGGGACATACTCGGCGTAGCGGATCGTGCCATCCGCAGCTACCACAAAGACCGCCCGACTAAGAATGCGCAAATCTTTGACATAGGTGCCATAGCTGGCCCCAAAGCTCATTTCACGGTGGTCAGACAGGGTTTGAATGGCGTCGGCACCGTTACTGCCACACCAGCGGCCCTGCGAAAAGGGCAGGTCGGCACTGACGGTAATGAAACCAGCCTGATTTGCCAGGGCGGCGGCCTCTTCGTTAAAACGCAGGGTTTGCTTGTTGCAGACCCCGGTATCCAACGAGGGCACAACGCTGATCAGCAGCGGCTTACCGGCATAGTCGGCCATGGTCACCGTTGCCAACTTGTTATTGATCAGACTGAAGTCAGGGGCGGCATCGCCCGGCTTCAACTCAGGGCCAACCAGCGTGCGTGGTCCCAGAAAATCAAACGCGCCTGCGCGCTCGGTCATGATCATCTCCTTATAGTTGGGATCAAGATTGTATAAGGATTGTAGACGGCCTGCACAGGATTTGTCAAACCTGACGCTGGCGAGCGAGCGCATCAAAAACGGCGGCGGTAACCTCGGCGGGCGTGCCAGCGGCATCAACTTGGACGAGCATGCCACGTTCCTGGTAGAAGGCCAGCAACGGCGCGGTTTCGCGGGCATAGACCCGTAAGCGCTCATGGATGATCTCGGGCTGATCATCATCACGCTGCTCAAGCGTGCCCGCCATGGCCTCACAACGGGCCACGGCCTCAGCATCATCAAGGTGCAGCGTAAACGGTTCGCCCGCAACGCGGCAGATCCGCCGTCCGCCCAGGCGATGGAGGGCGGTTGCGTCATCCAGTTCGAGAGCAACCGCTGCAGTGAGGGGGCGGCGACGGTCGGCGAGCATGGCTTCAAGGGCCACGGCCTGTTCGGGGTTGCGGGGATAGCCATCGAGAATAACACCGTGGTCAGCAGGGACTTCGCGCAGCCACTGGCGCATCAGGCGATCCATCAGCGTATCGGGGGCAAAATGGCCTTGTTCGAGCAGGTGCCCGATCGCTTTGCCAATCGAGGTATCGGTTGAAATTTCGTGGCGCAGGCGCTGGCCGGTGGCAATCACGGTCAGCGGGGTCTGTTCGATCAACAGTCCAGCGATGGTGCTCTTGCCAGCGCCGGGTGGGCCAATCAAAATCAGGTGCAGGCGCTCGTTCATGCTTCGCCTATAGGGATCAGGGTGCGAGGGGTTCCTGCATACTATACCCGATTTTTGGGGCGATGAAAGGGGTAGGAACCACGGGGCCGGGCACCGGGTGGGACGGGGCATCCGGGTGAGGCGACGGGGGGGCGCGCAGGGTGCGTCGGCGCACCACACCATCATGCCAACCCAACGTTCCCGTAGGGGCGCAGCAGCGGTCACGCTTCATGGTGGAGCCAGGATCCTGGCCGCTGCTGCCGCCCCTACCTATCGTCACCCCCCCAACCCCTTGGCGCGATGCGCGGCGCGACCGTGGGCGGGCGATGCATTCCCAGGGCAGGCGATGGGATTCGTCTACGGTCCTAGGCGGGCCAGGGCGGCCTGGGCTTCGACGTGTTGGGGATTGCGGGCCAGCGCCTCGGCATAGGCGGCCCGGGCTTCGGTAGTGCGGCCGCCTTGGGCTTCGAGGGTTCGCCCCAGGTGGTAGAGCGCTTCGACGTAGCCAGGATCACGTAGCAGGGCTTCACGCAGGGCGGCTTCGGCTTCGCGGTACTGCCCCTGGTTAAAATAACTCCAGCCCTGGCCGTGGTAGTGGCTCGCGTTGTGGGGGTCGAGTGCGATGGCCTCGGCGAATTGGGCAACCGATTCAGCATAACGCTCTTGATGTTGAAGCGCCCAGGCCAAGCCAGCGGCAGCCATCGTCATGCGATCATCATAGACCAGTGCAGCACGAAACGCGGTCTCGGCCCGGCTTAGGTCTTGCGCACCGGCAGGCCAACCCGCGCTCACGCCCACCCAAAAATGGGCCTCGCCGAGCCAGGCCTGGGTCAGATTGATTGGGCCAATCAATCTGGTGGCCTGGGTGAAGTGCGCGACGGCACCAGCGTAATCGCCGGCCTCAAAGCGCAGGCGCCCCTGCCCAAAAAAACCATCGCCGTGCATAGGTGCCGCCGTGATTGCGGTAGCAAACGCCTGCTCAGCCTCGCTGGTCAACCCCTCGGCGTAGTAACTCCAGCCAATCGCGGCATGGGCCAGTGGGTAGTCCTGCAGCAGTGCCGTTGTATAATGTTCGCGGGCCAGGGCATAATCACCAGTACTGGCTGCAAGTTGGCCCAAACTGACGTGGATGCGGGCGGCACCAGGCAAGGCTTCGAGCGCCTCGGCAAAAAAAGCTTCGCTCGTAGCGACGTCATCGTCGTCAGCACTGAGTTGCCCGGCGAGGGCCATGGTTTCACCCAGAGCCAGGTTGGTCAGGCCCAAGCCCAACCAGTCTTCGTTTTCCTCAAGCGTATCCCGTTGTTCCAGGGCGTTATCACGCCATGACAGGGCGACTTGCAGTTCGTTGGTATCACCGATAGCAAGGGCCTGCACGGCCCGCACATGGGCTTCGGTGGCGAGGCGCAAGGCGTGCGGGTCACTGCCCGGGGAGTGCTGAACCAGAACGGCACGCGCCCCATTGGGGTTGCCCTGGCCCAGGCGGGCCTCGGCCAGCACCGCCGCCGCCAGCCCGCGCATAGACGGATCAAGGGCCGGGAGGGCCAGCAACTGTTCGGCGCTGGTGCTGGCCGAGGCCCAATTGCCCGCTGCCAAACTCGCCTGGGCCAGGCGGCTAAGGGCCTGGGGATCGTCAGGGCGAGCGATCAACGCTTCACGGTACCTCGTGATCGCCACTGCTATGCCGTCTGGCTCGCTCAGGACTTCATCCCCCAATGCCATCGCCTGGCTATAATTGTCGGCGATCACAGTGGGATCAGGGCTGAGAGTTTCGTATTCGCTCAGCACGCCAATGATGACCAGGACAACCAAACCGAGGATACAGAGCAGGCTCAGGCTACCGATCACGGCCAGCCCGATCACTAGCGGCTTGGCGCGGCTACGTTTGGCGGGGGCGGGAGGCGTAGGGGGCGCAGTAACTGGGGGCACAGGGGTTGGTGCTGGCATTGCCTGGCGCGGAATTGGCGCGGCTTGCTGGGCGGGACTGATCGCCGCAGCCGGAGTAGCAGGGCCAGCCACCCGGATCGTCGCATCAATTGCAGGCATGCCAGCCAGGGGAGTGACCGGACGCGTGGGAGCCGTAGGCGGCAACCCGGCAGCATAGCGCAGGGCTTCGAGCAGGACCGCCGCACTCGCGAAACGGGCCTCGGGCTTGCGGGCCAGGGCACGCATAATCACATCTTCGACCGCTGGGAGCAGATCAGCCCGGCGATCACGCGGCGGAATCGGGGCCTGGAGCAAACGCGCCGCCAGCATGCCCATAGGTGTATCGGCAGTAAAAGGAAAATCGCCGGTCAATAACTCGTACAGCACCACTCCGAGGGCGTAGATGTCGGTGGGTGGGCCTACCGAGGCCAGACCCTGGGCCTGTTCGGGCGACATATACTCGGGCGTACCCATCACCGTGCCGGCCAGGGTCAAACCACCGGTTGGTGAGCCTTCGCCGCGCGCCAGCCCAAAATCGGTCAGGTAGACCCAGCCTTCGGGGGTGATCATCATATTCGAGGGCTTAATATCGCGGTGGATCACCCCTTGGCGATGGGCATAATCGAGGGCCGCGCCAGCCTGTTCAAGAATCGCCACCGTGCGGGCCAGGTCGAGTGCCCCTTCGGCGTGCAGCAGATCCTTGACGGTCTGACCCTGGATCAACTTCATCGCGATATAGTGCAACCCCTGAGCTTCGCCAATCTCGTAGATCGGCATAATATGGGGATGCTCAAGCCGAGCCACACTGCGGGCCTCATGATGAAAACGGGCCAGATAACTCGGGTCGTGGGTCAGGGCGGGCGGCAAGACCTTAAGGGCGACCAGCCGATCAAGATCGGTCTGACGCGCCTGATAGACCACCGCCATGCCGCCGCGGCCCAATTCAGCCAGGACTTCGAAGCGGCCCAGCGTCTGCCCAATGAGGTGCAATTCAGTCATAGGTGCTTGCTTTCCGGCACAAGGTTACGCTCTATGATGAACGTCGGTATGCCGGTAGATCGTTCCATGTTTCATCACGTAGGGACACAGCGTGCTGCGTCCACGCTGCGTCCCTACGGATCCGACAAGAGATCGAGGGAGACGATCCAAGCAAGCGTGTTCTACAACTGCAGTGCCGTCACCAACGAGCCAAAACGCAACTCGTCACCGGCCGCCAACGTGGTGGGTTGGCGCGGGGCCAAACGCGCCCCATTGCGAAATGTCCCGTTGGTGCTGTCCAGGTCTTCAAGATACAGTTGACCACCCTGCACGAAGATGCGGGCGTGCCGCCGTCCGACGCCCTGGTCAAGCGCTCCATGCGGGGTCAGATCAAGATCGGGGAAGAAGTTGCTCACCGGATCGGAGCGCCCAATCATGACTTCGGCAGCGTTGGGCAAGGGCACGTTTGCGCCACTGCTGCGAATGATCAGGGCGGACGGGGCCAGGCTGGTGCGGGCCGGGGGCGGTGGTGGGCTCACTGGTACCATCGGTGGTGGGGGTGCGACCGGGGTCGGGGGTCGGGGCGGGGCAACCGGAGTCGCCGGAACGACTGGCTGGGGGGGCGGATAACTCGGCTGGGCAGGCACCCCGCCATAGGGCAAACTCGGGGCCGGGGCCGCCGGAGTCGTCGGGCCGAGCAAGGCCGCCCCACAATTATCGCAAAAAGCCTCGCCGGGAATGACTCCACTGCCACACTGGGGACAGTTGCTCGGGCCAGCCACCACTGGGCCACCCGTCGGGGCTGCCGGAGCAACCGGGGTTGCTGGGGCGACGGGAATGGCGGGGACAAGCGCCTGGCCTTGGGCGGGCACCGGGATCATCACCGCACCGCACTGGTCGCAAAAACGAGCCGATGAAGGGTTCTCAACCCCACACTGAGGACAGAATGGCACAGGGAGGGCCTTTCTTTTCAACTGCGCGTGCGGCGCAGAACGAACTCGCTCCCCAAATTATACGCTGATGCGCCTCGCTTGGGTGCAGAATCGCTCAGGTGGCTTGCAGGGCGGCCCGTAGACGGGTGCCGTAGGCGTGATACTCGGTTGTTTGCAAGACGTTGGCTAGTTGCTGGAGCACAGCCCTGCGCCCGGCTGGGGTGTCGATGTGCATAACCGTTTCCAGTGCATCATGCAGATAGTGGTTGCGCTGGAGGCGCTGATCCAGGGCGGCAGCTACCCGGGCCAATCCGAGTTGCACTACGGCAGCGTCGCGCCACGGTCCCGTGGACTGACAAATCTCGAGGCTTTCGTCAAAGGCCTGTTGGGCTGCCTGGTATGCGCCCTGCTGGACTGCAACTTCACCAAGGCCGTGCAGATTATAGGCTAGCGCCCCTTTTAAGCCATAGCAACGGGCCAGGGCAGCACCTTCGGTAAATTGTCTGTGAGCAATGGAGAGATCGCCCTTGTGGCGTGCGATCATACCGAGCCAGTAGCAACTCACTGCAATGCCGTAGCAATATCCTACCTACTGTGCGCCATGCATAGCGCGCTCAAAGTGTTGCCGTGCTATGGCAATCTGCCCGATCGCAAAATGGCAACTGCCGAGCATATAGTGTGACGCGTCACTGAGCCACGTATCCCTTGCCTGACGCGCCCGCAGCGCGCCCTCCTCAAGCATTGGCAAGGCCTACGAGGCCTGCTCTTCTCTCTTCTAGGAGCAGACACAGACCGAATGCCAGCAGGAACGGCGTGACCCGCGGTGTGTAGCGCTATCCTGCCAACTCTTTGCTCTTCCGGGGCGGCACGCAGGCGCTCGGCAGCATCCTGGGCAACAAAGGCGTGCATGCGGTAGCGCCCGTCCGGGCCTCGTCTGAGCAGGGCGGCGGCGATGAGCGCCTGGAGTGTCTGCGGTGTTGCTTCGGAAATTTCGGCGGCCATCTCGTAGCTGCACCCACCTGAAAGATCAATGAGTGACCTTGCCCAACTTCAGCATGTGATTGCAACCCTCGAAGCGCAGCGCCCGATCCTGGGTGATGCTCGGGATCTGCTTCATGCTCCATAGCGATTTGGAGGATGCCCCGGGATCGCCTGCCCGCCCCGGGATCGCCTGCCCGCCCACGGGGTCGTGTCGCGCATCGCGCCAGAGGATCCGTGGTGACCCCACGTAGGGCCGAAGCATTCGCCATCCGATCGGTGTATCCT
>JBLWKA010000019.1:0-29129 GCA_048381555.1 Oscillochloridaceae bacterium umkhey_bin13 | reverse complement strand
CTGCCCGCCCCGGGATCGCCTGCCCGCCCCGGGATCGCCTGCCCGCCCCGGGATCGCCTGCCCGCCCCGGGATCGCCTGCCCGCCCCGGGATCGCCTGCCCGCCCCGGGATCGCCTGCCCGCCCCGGTGGCCCGTAGCCCGGGACGCAGCGGGCTGCGTCCCTAACGATTTAACCTTGGGTCTAGTGCCTGCCCCAAGCAAGCCATGGTACACTAGCAGCCTATGACGACCCTGCTGATCAAACACGCCACGTTGCTCGCCACCATGGACGACGCCCGCACCGAGTTGGCCGATGGCGGCCTCTTTGCCGTGGACGGGATGATCACGCAGGTTGGCCCGAGTGCCAGTCTGCCGACAAGCGCCGATACGGTGATTGATGCGCAGGGCATGCTGATCATGCCCGGTTTGGTCAATACCCACCACCATTTCTGCCAGAGCCTGACCCGCTGTATGGCCCAGGATCAGCCGCTCTTTGGCTGGTTGACAACCTTGTACCCGATTTGGGCCAACCTGACCCCCGAGGCGGTGCAGGTGGCGACCCAGGTCGCGCTGGCCGAACTGCTGCTCAGTGGCTGTACCACCAGCAGTGACCATACCTATCTTTGGCCGAATGGGGCCCGGCTTGATGATCAGATTGAGGCGGCCCAACCGCTCGGCATGCGTTTCCATGCCGCTCGGGGCAGTATGTCGGTCGGCCAGAGCAAGGGCGGTCTGCCGCCGGATCATGTGGTCGAAGACGAAGCCCAGATTCTGGCTGATTCGCAGCGTCTGATCGCGCAATACCACGATCCGCGCCCCGGCTCAATGCTGCGAATTGTGCTGGCACCCTGTTCGCCATTTAGTGTGTCGCTTGATCTGATGCGCGAAAGTCTGGCCCTGGCTCGCAGCTATGGGGTCCATTCGCATACCCATCTGGCCGAAACCCTTGATGAAGAACAGTACTGTTTGGCCCAATTCGGGCGGCGTCCAATCGAATTGATCGAAGATTTGGGTTGGGTTGGCCCCGATGTCTGGCACGCCCATGTGGTGCATCCTTCGCCCGCCGAGGTGACCCGCCTGGGTCAGGTGCAGACGGGCATGGCCCATTGCCCCTGTTCGAATATGCGCCTGGCCTCGGGGATTGCGCCAATTGGGGCTATGCACCGAGCCGGTTGGCGGGTCGGCCTCGGCGTGGATGGCTCGGCCTCGAATGATGGTGCCCACATGCTGGGCGAGGCGCGCCAGGCCATGTTGTTGCAACGGGTGGGCGGCGATCCGGCCGCCATGTCGGCCCGCGAAGCGCTCTGGCTGGCGACGCGGGGCGGCGCAGCAGTATTAGGCCGTGATGATCTTGGTCAACTCGCCCCCGGCCAGTGCGCCGACCTGATCGGCTACCGGCTTGATCAACTGGCTTTTGCGGGCGGTGCGGTGCATGATCCGCTCGCGGCCCTGGTCTTTTGTAACCCGCCACCGGTAGACTTGAGTATCATCCATGGACGGGTTTGCGTACGCGATCGCGAACTGCAAACCCTTGACCTGGAACCCGTTGTGCGCCGCCATAACCAGATTGCTCGTGCCTTGGCCCGTGGGGAAAGGGCATAAGAAGCACACTCCAATGGTCGAAGCCTTTGACGCCCTCAATCAAACGAACGAACTGCAAGGCTGGACGATTCTGATCCTCTGGTTGACTGCCGGAGTGCTGGTCGAGTTTGTCATTCGGCCATGGATCAATCGCCAGATGATTAGACGGGGCTGGTTTGCGGGCAAGGTGATCACGTCCGCTTTGGCTGGCCAGGCGCTCTTCTGGTTCAGTTTGACCGGGGTGCTCTTTGCGAGTTCCGAATTGTTGCCGATTGGGCGGCTGACCGAACTCGTGCGGCGTGGCAGTTCATTTCTGGCGAGTTTGGCGGTCACCTTGTTGGTTGTGCGCCTCTTGACCAGTGCGGTGCGGATCTATGTGATGCAGCGCCAGGTTGGCTCGGTTTCGCTGATCAACAATACGATGCGCATTCTGGGCGGCGTTGTGATGCTCGCAACCGCTATGGCCTTGCTCAACTTTCCGATTGGACCGCTCTTAACCGTGATCGCCGGAAGCTCGCTTGGCCTTTCGCTGGCCCTGCGTGAGCCGCTCGCCAATCTGTTTAGCGGCATGACCATTCTGGCCTCAAATAAGGTGCGTCCCGGTGATTATATTCGGCTGAGTACGGGCCAGGAGGGGTTTATTACCGATATTCGCTGGTCGGACACCTATGTGCGCGAACTGGCGAACAATATTGTGGTGGTGCCCAATGCCTTGCTGAATAATACGATTTTGACCAATTTCCATCGGCCTGATCCTGAATTGGCAGTCCTGGTCGATCTGGGAGTGAGCTATGAGAGTGATCTGGTACGGGTCGAGCGTTTGGTGATTGCGGTGGCCGAAGAGGTGATGGAAGAGGTGCCGGGCGGAATCAGTAGCTTCGAGCCATTTATTCGTTACAATGTCTTTAGCGAAACCAGTGTGCGCTTTACCGTGATTATGCGCGGCCAGTCCTTTACCGATCAGTTTATGATCCGCCACGAGTTTTTTAAGCGCCTGACCGCCCGTTTTGCCAACGAAGGGCTGCCGCCCCCGCAGCCGGTGCAGATCATCAATCTGGAGCAACCCCGGCCCCAGACCGAACGGGTCAGTGCCCCGGCTTCGGCGCAGCGGACTGGTGATGCGAGTGGCAAAGGTCTGAAAGAACCCAGCCTGCAAGGTGAGGATGATCGTGACTAAGCTACACGTTCTCCTTATCCTCATCCTTACGCTGACCCTTGGCTTGAGCGGCTGCGGTCAAATCCCTTCCGTCGAGTCGCTGCTACAATTGGTACCAACTGCTGTGCCTACGCCAAGTGGCTTGAGTCCCCTGAGTCTGAGTGCGTCCACGCCCACGCCGACGAACGCCAATCAGCGCGAACGGTTGGCGTTTAGCTCGACCCGTGATGGCAACCCCGAGATCTATACGATCAATCCTGATGGTTCAGGCCTGGCCCGCTTGAGCGAGCACCCGGCCACTGATACTGATCCGGCCTGGGCACCAGGGCGCAGCCAGATTGCGTTCGTCTCGGATCGTGGGGGCTTACCAAATATCTATTTGATCGGTGCTGATGGCACCAATCTGCGCCAGCTTACCGATGAAGAAGAAGGGGCGTTTGCGCCGGCCTGGTCACCCGATAGCACCCAACTGGTCTATGTACGCAATCATAACGGAACCCGGCAACTGGTGATTCGCAACCTGGCCGAAGGCAGTCGCCGCGAACTCGATCGTCTGCCACCCACGGTGGATCGCCCAGCATGGTCGCCTGATGGGCGCTGGATCGTCTTTAGTGCCGAAGACGAGGCGCGCAATCAGGGCCGTGACCTGTACCGGGTTGAGGCCGAAAATGGCCGCAGTCTGATCAATCTGACCAACCGCCCGGGCGATGATGAAGCCCCAGCCTGGTCGCCTGATGGCAGCCGGATTGCCTTTGCGAGTAACCGCAGTGGCCGCTGGGCGCTGATGGTGATGAATAGCGACGGTTCGGCTCAGACCATCCTGACTGACAGTGCTAACGATGATCAGTTCCCAAGTTGGTCGCGTGATGGCACCACGCTGGTCTTCTGGTCGAACCGCAACGGCACCCCAGCGCTCTTTGTGACCGATGATGGCGGTGGTGAGGTCGTCTTGATCAGTCCTGGCTTGTTACCTACCGGGCGACCCTCGTTCCAGCCGCCGCCGCCGCGCCCACCCCGTGACGAGATTGCCGTGGCGGTGGGGAGTGGTGGTGCCCGCAATCTGGTGCTGGTTGGCCCGCGCCGCGAACGCGCGACCCTGTTTGAATTCAATCTAGTAGACAGTATTACTCCGGCCTGGTCACCTGATGGCAGTCTGGTCACGTTTGCGTCCGATCAAACCGGGTCGTACGATATTTATGTGATGCGTGCCGACGGGAGCGAGTTGATCAATCTGACCCGGAGTAGTTCACGCGATCTGCACCCGGCCTGGTCACCCGATGGCGTGACCATCGCCTTCGAGAGCGACCGTGATGGGAATTGGGAGATCTACAGTGTGCGCGCTGATGGAACCGGCGATCTCCGCAATTTGACCAACCACCCGGCCGATGATGGCAACCCGACCTGGTCGCCCGACGGCACAGCCCTGGTCTTTGCTTCGAATCGCAACGAGAGCTTTGATCTCTTTCGGCGGGATCTGACCAGCGAGGCGGATCCAGTCAATCTGACCAACCACCCAGCCAATGATGTCTTTCCGGCCTGGTCTCCGACCAATAACCAGGTGGTCTTTCGCTCTGATCGCAATGGCAATAACGAGATCTTCTTGATCAGTGCGGATGGCGGCCTGGCCCAACGTCTGACCAACCACTATGCCGATGATACCACTCCGGCCTGGTCGCCCAATGGCGATCGGGTCATCTTTGCCAGCAACCGGCGCAGCCTCACTGCAGTACCCGGCGAACCGCCCAAGGCCGACTATGACCTGTTTGTGCTCACCCTCAGTTCGCGCGCTCTGACCCGCTTGACCACTGATAGTCAAAGCTATCAGTATCCGGCATGGCGTCCGTTGCCATAAGAGGATCCTATGAGCCAATTTGATGATCTGCTGGTACGGGTCCTGCGGCGGGGCAGTGACGGCAGCTATACGGTTGAGTTGTGGCTGCAAGGCGGGCGGCGGATCGGCGAGCGTGTGGGCCTGGATCTGGCGAACTTCCGTGAACCACTGGGCTCGCAGCCCGAACAGGTTGCCGCCGCCGGGCTCGATCTGTTTAACCGGCTTTTTAGTGGCACGCTTGCGGTCGCATTTCAACAGAGTTGGGCGGCGGCCATCGCCCGCAACCACGGCCTGCGGCTGCGGCTGGCGCTTGATGCGAGCGATTCGGCCCTGCATGCCATCCCCTGGGAGTTGATGTTCTTCGATGATAGTGGCGGCATGAATCCGCCGCGCCCCCTGGCGACCGAGTCAAAAATTGTCTTTTCGCGCTATATCGAGAGTGGCACCTTCGAAGAGGGGCGGCCGATTGCCGAGCGCCCGATCCGCATGTTGATTGCGGTCTCTTCCCCAACCGACCTGGCACAATGGGATCTCGCCCCACTTGATAAAGAAGCTGACCAACGTGATTTCCAGACCCGCTTTAGTGCCGTGATCGCTTCGGGTCAGTTTCAGGCCGACTATCTGCCGGTGGTGAGCGAAGAGGCCCTGCATCAGGCCCTGGCCGAAGGAAGCCTACAAGGCGAAATCAGACGCGGCTATGATGCCCTGCTCTTTTATGGTCACGCCCTGTACCACGAACGGCTCGGCTCTCGGTTGGTGCTGGAAGCAGCCGATACCGGGAAAACCCAACTGTATGATGGCGACGAACTGATTGGCTTTTTGGGCCAATTGCCTGCGACCCATCGCCCGGCCCTGATTGTGCTGGTGGCCTGTAATAGCGCAATTGCGGGCCAACTCAATAGTCTGGCAGCCCGGTTATTGATCGAGAGCGGCATTGTCGCGGTGATTGCGATGCAGCGCCTGGTCGAGATTACCCTGGCGCGGGCCTTTACCAACCACCTGAGCGATTACTTGCTGCGTGACGGCACGATTGATCTGGCGATCAATGCGGCCCGCCGCCGGGTTTTCCAGCCCGATGATCTTGGCTGGAGCACGCCGGTGCTGTATATGCGCAATCTGCAGGGCACCTTGTTTAGCCCGAATGCACAGCTTGAATATGTCGAAGGGATTCTACGCAACTCGGTATTTGTGCGCTGGGGCGGGGCCGACTTTATCGAAACCGAGGTAATGGCCGTCGCACCGGGGCAAGACTGGCAACTCTTGCGCCAGCGCCCCGAAGACGCGCCTGCGGCCGTCGGCGTGATCGAAGCCCTCGACCGAACTCTTGATCTGGGGTTGCGGCCGACGCGGCGTCGTGATGAGCATCGAAGCTTGCAGCGTACCAATCTGGCGGCGCTGATCGGCCCGCCCCAATCGGGCCAGACCACCGTTTTGCGCCGCCTGACCTACGAATTGGCGAGTGCTGTCACCCAAAATGTGGCCCATCCGCTTGGGCTATTTGTTTCGGCCCTCGGCTACGAGGTGCAACGCGGTCAGGGGCGGCTCGAACGCCATTTGATCGAACAGGCACGCCAGAGCTCGCCCACCCTGGCGACCGCGCTGGGCGATCTGTTTCGCCAGAGTACGTCACCAAGCCCGCAGCCGCGCTTTATTTTCTTGATTGACAATCTCGACGCCTTACCCGAACGGGCGCGCCAGGACTTTGCCCGCGACCTAGCAAACCTGGCGGCAACCTTGCCCAGCGAACGTTTTCTGGTCACCTCGGCCCAGGATAGCTTTCCGCAACGCTTGCTCGCCCGAGCCCAGGTCTTTGTGCTGCAACCGCTCAGCGAACACCAAGTCTTTAGCTTCCTGCGTCAGCGCAACCGCAACAGTGCCAGCCAGATCTACAACCGCATCCGCGAAAATCGCTTGATGAGCCTGGCACGTGACCCGAGTCTGATCAACCTGATCTACGAGCGCCTACAGAGCTTGCAAGATGGTCAGTTGACCCGCAATCAGATTGTGCAGGACTATCTTGATCGGACGTTGGGCGTGATCAGCCCGCGCTTCAGCCTGGGTGATGCCGCCCGCGAAAGCCTGACAGAACTGGCCTGGTTGAGCCGTTCGAGCCACCGCGAGGCGTTGCCCCTGAGCGAACTGTTTGGCCTCCTGGCCCAGGTGCGCCGTGAACGGGACTATAGCCTCGAAGAGTTGTACGACCTGCTTCGTGAAGCCCGGCTGCTGGTGGGGGTCGGGCAACAGGCGGCGCGGTTTGTCAATCCGCTGCTACACGCCTATTGTACTGCGCTCGCCCTGTTGGCCCGGCGCGACATGAGCGAACGCCTCCGCGATATTGTAGCCCTCTGTGCCAACCCCGAGCGCCAGGCCTGGTGGGAAGATGTGCTCTATGCATTGGCGGGCTTGCTCGCTGATCCCACCCCGCTATTGCGCCTGTTGGCAGAGGCGATCCGCGGCGGGGGTGACGCCCAGGTGCTGATTGCAGCCCGCTGCCTCGAAGTCTTGACCCCAACCCAGGAGAGCCGGGTGGTAGCTTCGTTGCGGGCGGAATTGCTTGATGCCTGTGTCTTGCGGCTACGCAGCGAGCGTGAACCAAATGCCGAACGGCGTGAACAGCTTGTTTCCGCCCTTGGCCGCCTGCGCTACCACCAGGTGCGCCACGAACTGCGCCGCATTCTGGTCGAAAAAGTCCGCCTAACACCCAGCGGCCCGCGCTACGAGTACACCAATGTGCGGATTGCGGCGGCCCGGGCGCTGCGCAACATCTACCTGACCGCCGAACCCGAACCAGCCCCAGAAGAGTCGAGCAGCACAGCCAACCTGGTGCTGAGCAACCAGCGTGACGAGGTCTCGTTGACCAAAGTTGCGCCGCTGGATGTAGCACGTATGCCTAGCCTGAAAGAGATCCGTGATGACCAGATGCTGGTCAACCTGATGCGGGTCTGGATGCAGAGCAACGCCGGTCGCCCCACCTTTCGGAGCCTCTTGCGCGAATCGCCCTCAACTCCCGAGCGGGCGCTGGCGGCCTTTGCGCTGGGTGATATGGCCGATTTTGATAACCAGAAGTTGCTTGATGCCCGTCATCTGTTGCGGATCATCCTGAGCCCGGGTGACGATGACGATTCCCGGATCAGTGCCGAGTGGCAAGATACGATGTGGGCCGCCGCCGACGCCCTGACCCTTTTTGACCCAGATCAAGTTGCCCCACTGCTCACCGTGCTGATCCGACGCAAGCGCGAAATCCCAGATAGCGCGGCCCAACAACTGGCCTACCTGGCAGGCCGGGTACGGGCCACCGAACGGGTCGTGCTCGACTGGTTGATTGAACTCCTGGTGACGAATCCGAGTCAATCGGTTAAGGCCAAAGCATTGCAATCGCTGGCCTGGATGGGGCGCGGCATTCCCGAAATGCCCCTGCCCCGCCCTGATGGCCGTGACGGACCGACCATGAAAGAGTTGACCGAAGCGATTGCGGCGGCCCGCGAGATCCCGGCTTTGCAGATCGGCACCTTTGCCCTACGCTTCCGTGAGGCTGATCCACCCGGTTCGGCGCAATACCTGCGGCGCAAAGCGATCGAAGCCCTGGCCTGGATCGGTGATGCCACCACCTTGCGCCGCATGGAGGGTCAGGTACCAACCTGGCCGATTGACCTGCGCGAAGAGTGGTACCGGGCGGCAGCGACGATTCGGCGGCGTACCGGCTGATCCAATTTTGGCTTGCGCGGCGACTATCATCGGCTCATGTCGCGTAGGGCGACGCGGCGCAACTTGCCGGCGGCGGTGCGGGGCAGTTCAGCGACCAGGATAATCTGGCGGGGGATTTTGTAGGCTGCCAGTTGCGCACGACAGTGGGCCAGCAGATCGGCGGGATCGGGCGTAACCCCGGGCCGGGGCACCACAAAGGCCACCGGTACCTGACCC
Organism: Oscillochloridaceae bacterium umkhey_bin13; assembly: GCA_048381555.1. Classification (GTDB taxonomy): domain Bacteria; phylum Chloroflexota; class Chloroflexia; order Chloroflexales; family Chloroflexaceae; genus Viridilinea. The sequence goes on along the minus strand of JBLWKA010000019.1, from coordinate 20,661 downwards.
CATTGAGGATCGGCGCGCCCGATCACACCGGCCTCGGCCACCGCCGGATGGGCCAACAATACCGCTTCGAGTTCAGCCGGATAGATATTTTCGCCCCCCGAAATGATCAGGTCGCTCCGGCGCTCCACCACAAACAGAAAGCCGTCGGCATCGAGGTAGCCCAGATCGCCGGTGTGGAGCCAACCGTCACGGATTGCCGCTGCCGTCGCGGCGGGTTGACCGTGATACCCCAGTATGACCATCGGCCCACGCAGGCAGATCTCGCCGATCTGACCGGGTAGAGCGGGCTGATCATCGGCCATAATCTTCAGATCAAGGGGCAAAAGCGGTTGCCCCGCCGAGCCTTGTTTGCGTAAGGCATCAGCGGGGCTGAGGGTCACAGCCTGCGAGGCGGTCTCGGTCATGCCATAGGTTTGAACCACAGGCACCCCAAGGCGGGCAGCCTGTTCGAGTAGTGGGCGCGGGGCTGGGCCGCCGCCAAGGAGGGCGCAGCGGAAGTGGGAGGGCAAGGGCTGTGCCCCATTAACATCCAGCAGGCGTTGGAGCATCACCGCGACCAATGAGACAATGGTAACGCCCTGATTATGGATTGCGGCGAGGGCCTGGGCCGGGTCGAAGCGGTCGTGAAGAATCACCGGCATACCGTAGATCGCGCCACGCAGCAGGATGGACAACCCGCCAACGTGAAAAAGCGGCAACACCGCCAACCAACGATCATCGGCATGCAAGCCCAGATTCAACACCGAAGCACTCGCACTCCACCAATGGTTGCCGACACTGAGCATGGCTCCTTTGGGGCGGCCCGTGGTACCCGAGGTGTAGATGATCGTATGAGGCTGATCAAGGCCGAAGCCTGCTGGTTCACTGAGCGTCAGCCCGGGTTGAGGGAGGGCGGCAAGCGGTTCGAGAGTAACGAACTGCGTGGGTGGGACGAGGGTTGCAGCCAGTTCAGCATAGGCGGCATCAGCAATGAACAGGGAGGCCCCACAGTCAGCGAGTTGCCAAGCCAACTCGGCCGGGGCCAGTCGCGTATTCAGCGGCACCAGGACACAGCCGGTGCGGGGCACTGCATGGACAGCGACGGCATAGGCGGGCGTATTGCGGGCGAGCAAGGCCACCCGTGCGCCGGGGGCCAGATCCATCGCGAGCAGCCGGGCCGCCATCGCCCGAACGCGGGCTTCAAGCTCGGCAAACGACCATGTGGTTGTGGGTGTCAGCAGGGCAAGGCGGGCAGGGTGGATCGCAGCCCGCCGAGCCAACCAATCAGGGAGGTGGTGCATGGACTGGCCTGCCTTTGCGCCAAACAGGCTCGTAAAGATGGCAAACAAAAACCCCGATGCCGCTCATCGTGGCACCGGGGCGGTTTTGGCTCCCCGACCTGGATTCGAACCAGGAACCTACTGATTAACAGTCAGCCGCTCTACCGTTGAGCTATCGGGGAAAGATAAAAGAACTTTCGACGCCGAGTATAGCACGACTCGCTCAGACACGCAAATTCGCTCATCTGTATGGATGTCGCAAAACGTCTTGCATGCAGAGCGATAACGCACGCTGTGGACGATAGCATAAGCGACCACGCGCATATCGTGTGATTGGTTCGGTCACCATGGTGATACGGTCTTTTACAATTGGGGAAGGTGCAATCCGAAGCGTTCTTGGCATGAAGCGTGTGGCATAGGGACGCAGGGTGATGCGTCCCTATGGTGGTGGTGACAGCGCAACGTGACGACTACAAGGAGTCCAACGGGATAACCGAGGGGCACGTCAACCGCCTCAAGATGATCAAACGAACCGCGTATGGGCGAGCGAGTTTTGAGCTGCTTCGCAAACGGGTTCTTGCCCGAGTGTGAGCCATGTGACGTGAGCACGGTTGTTGCGGAAGAGCCGATTCTCTCGTGAGGCAATGCGAGGAGTTGGTGCAGTCCTAAGCGCTTGACACGCTTCTTGAGCCGTGCGCGGGACTTGTTCTCCTCGGCGATCATTCCAGCATACAGAATGGAAAGCAGCAGATCCGCTTCGAGGGCATCGTCGCGATAGGCGCGTGAGAGCCAGTAAGAGTCGGAGGTCGGGTATCATTGTGACCAAACCCGTGGGTCAGGATCTAAACGTGGTAATCCTTCTTGATCCCGCCGTAGTCGTCGCTCCCGCGTTCGTGATCAGGCACCCAGACCGAGCCGCTGATGCGCCCAAACATGGGCCGATCCGGAACGCACGGAACGGGGGTGCAACCACGCCATACCATGCGGCAGGGTAGCTCAGGTGCTCCGGCACGGGAATCTCATCGATCTGGCGCTGAATGTCATCAGCGACAATCACCGGCACTTCTGGCAGGGTCGGGTTCGCTGCACGAACGCGATAAGAGGCGCAGACCCTCATTGTGCTTGGGAACCTCCCGTGGCATCGTGGTTTCCCTTGGCTCGGCGAATGCACTGCCGCCATGATAGGGCACGGCGACGGCGGATGCAATTTGACGCTGGAGTACCGTATAGCTACAATCCTCGTTGCTCCACGGTGCGCCAAGAATTGTACAATGTTTATCTTGATCCATATCTGCATGCAACCTTGTTACGGTTGCGCATAGACGCGTGCATTTGTCCTCATGGTGCTACGCTGAACGTCCACGTCGAAGCACGCCATCGAGTCGCCGAATCCTCGAATGCGGCGGGCAGGTTGTCCATCTGCGACCAGGGGGCCACCGACGATAGGGAATCGTCGAAGAATGGGGATAGGAACGTCTTTGCAACTCAGGAGGAGGCACTTGCCTTTACCAATACGTGAGACGTCCCTTGCTAATGGTGCAACCGTCACCCTAGAAGCTGCACCACTCCACGCCGATCTGACGCGATGGGTAGGCCCCAGGAGTGCCGTGATCATCGCCGATGGGCATGCGATCACGCTGCGCATGGCGCGACGTGACCACCTTGCCCAGACGGCGATCCTCGCAGGCGATTGGCTTGTTGAGCGCGATCTGCCATTGCTGCCATTGCTGATTCTGGCCGTTATGGCGCTCCAGGGTTCCATCCCTGATGTGTGGCAGCTTACCGTACTGCGCCGCGTCGTGGATACCTTGCCGCCGATTCCGTTCACAGATCCGGAACCGATGTCTCTGCGTACTATTCGCACATTTGTACGATCTGTCCTCACGAACACTGACGACGACCCAAAGATTGATCTGGGCGGCGACCGCTGGTGCGTGGCGCGGATGCTCTGCGTTTACGGGGAAATGCTGTGGACGCTACGGGGAGCCGATGCAGCCCGTTGGGGCACGTTGCCTATCACGTCACCGACCGATCCGCCCTTACTACGCGTGCTTGTGGGGATGGCGGGCGTGCTGTACCGCACGGGTATGGAGCAGGGGCGGGTGTCGATTCCGCTGGCCGAGGACGGACATCCAACCGATGCGATCATAGATTGGCTCGCCCTGGTGTCCGGGCCTGAGCAGCCGCTGCGCGATGCCATCCCGTCCCGGCAGACTGAGCGCCGTCAGAAGACGCCATCCTCTGCCCGAGGACGGGTCGTGCAGTTGCCGCCAACGCGGTATATCGGACGCTAGGGGAGCAACGAGGATCGTGCGTTGATCAGTGCCTACAGCCTCGCAGGTCACGGTTACCGCCGCCTCCCGGCTGGTTGGCACGAGCGACAAGACAAGCGCGATTTCCAGCGACGGCAGGACGCCGCAGCGGAACGGGCGCAGGCGCACGGTCTTGATGCACCGCCACCTGGCTATACCTATGTGGTACCATTCCAGCGGGCCGTTGTAGCGTCCTCCGATACCATGGAAGCACCGCAGCCCCAGGCTCGACGGGTGCAAGCGCGGGGGCTGTTCACGCTGATGCTTGGACTACGGCGGAACAGGGAGGGTTGAACACCGATCGTCCCCAGGGTTGTGGAGCAGGGTATTTCCTCTCGCCGTACACGGTGCGGGTTGCCGCACCGCAAAGCCCACCTTGAATTGCATTGACGAGATGAGGAACAAACGATGAGCGACCACGATACGCTGCGTTTTCCCCCCTTGGCGGTGCTGCACGCCCGCGTACGCTACCGGCTGGAGGAAGCCACCACCCTGCCACCCTACAAAGGTGCAATGTTGCGCGGTGGCTTTGGCTACGCCTTTCAGCGCGCCGCCTGTGCGCCGGGTTGCTGGGGCCGGGCCGAACAGTGTACGGTCGCCATGCTCTGTCCCTACCGCTGGGTCTTCGAGACCCCGCATCCCGAAGGGGTGGCACATCTGCATGATCTGCATGACGTACCACGCCCCTTTGTGATTGAACCACCCCGCAATCACCAGCGCACCTACCACGCGGGTGATCCACTGGAGTTTGGCCTGATCTTGATCGGCCGTGGGATTGATTTTCTGCCCTACTTTCTGCACGGCTTTGCGCAACTGGGGGCCACTGGTCTGGGGCGGGATTTGGCGAAGGCGCAATTGGAACAGGTCAGCGCCGTACCTGTGTTCATGGCAACAACCGAACCCTCTCCTCCCAAGGCGCTCGCCATCTACCAGGATGGGCGCATCATGATGGGCCAGGATCTCCCCACGCTGAACCTTGCCGAACTCCCACACCATGCGGCTCGCCTTCCCGCCGATCTGCGGGTCGAACTGCACACGCCGTTACGGGTCAAAGCGCGTGGGGCCTTCATCGAACAGGTTGATCTGGGCGCGATCATCCAAGCCACCTGCTGGCGGCTGAACGCCCTGAGTGCCTTTCATGGCCCTGGTCCTTGGGCCAGCGACTACCGACCCGTGGTCGCAGCCGCACGGAACGTGCGGATTGAACAGGCCGCAGTGCGTTGGGTGGACTGGGAACGCACCAGCACCCGCGGCGGTGGTCAGCGCCAGATGAAACTCGGCGGCATCATCGGGAGCGCCATCCTGCGCGACGTTCCGCTCGATGTCCGTAGCGCCTTGCTTGCCGCCAGTTTGCTGCATGTGGGCAAAGCCTGCGTATTTGGGCATGGCTGGATCGGGGTGGGCGCGGTGAGATGGGGAGGTGTTGAGGTGTTGAGGTGGTGAGGTGGTGAGATGGTGAGGTGGTGAGATGGGGAGGTGGGGAGGTGGGAAGATAGGGAGGTGGGAAGATAGGGAGGTGGTGAGATGGTATGCATGGGCGAAGCGTAGGGCCGAAGCATGCGCCACCGGATGAACCGTAAGGATGCACGAACCGGTGCGCATGCTTCGGCCTTCTTCCCACCGGGCCACATAGTCAACCGTACGGTAGGTAACGGGATCGCGGGGCAATCCACGGGATCGTGGGGCAATCCACGGGATCGCGTCGGCGGACCACGGGTCATGGCAAAGTGGCGCATTTGTGACGGGACGATGTGTTAGGGTAGGAATAGGGCGCATTTGCGCTGGGGGCGGGTGGTAGGATGGGGGGGGGCAACGTTGGGCAAGTTTGCGCAAGATGTCTATAATACAAGCCAACCATTGAGATCGAGCAGTCGAAAGCAGATCTATGCGTACACCATCGGACTTTCCTCAGGTCATTGCGGCATGTTTAGCTTATCCAGATCCGCCAACGCCCGCCCTGGTAGCGCTGGTTACGAACATCTTTGCGCTCAACGAACCACCGAGTCGTGCGCAACTGACCACGTTGCAGCAGGAGATCGCTGCCACTCCAGGAGCCGAAGGCTCGCTTGCCCTCGTTTACGGTGGGGCAACTAAGATCAAAGGCTACGTCTTTGAGGCTGCCAAATTGCCTGAGATTCGCGGGGCAAGTGCGCTGCTGGATTGGGTCAACGAAGCTGGGGTCGCGCAGATCTGGCAGGATCGCCTCGGTTCAGCGTTCGGGAACCCTGACCTTGCCAAGCAGTGCGTCGTCTATGCCAGCGGTGGCTCGTTTTTGGCCTTTGCTCCGACTGCCTTGGGGCAGGATCTGGCAACGGCGGTCGAGCGCTGTTACACCGCGACGACCTTAACGGCAAACAGTGCGGCGGTGAGTGCCAATTTCGGCTTGCTTGAGTTGCGCTTTGGGCGGGATCCGCTGAGCTACTGGGTTGACGATTTTGTGCGTGATTATCCCGATCCACGCTTCCAGGGCATGCTGGCAGCATATTACTATCCACCCGCCGGGGTTGATCCCAAAGCGACTGATGCGGAATCGCTGCAACAACGCTTCTTCAATCGCAAGAGTTTCGGTGAACTAGTCACGGTGTTGGCGACAATGTTCAACCGGCGACGTGACGAACGCGCCAGCCACGGCGAAGCGCGTTTCCTCCCTGCGTACCGGCTCAGTCCTTGGGATATGAAGTGCCAGAGTAGTGATGTGCGCTCGGCGGTGATCACCGCCACCGTAGGAACCGATCCGCGTAACCTGAGTGAAGCCTCGGCTCGTAAACTGGCGGCAGGGCGTGTGGTCAAGGGCAAACCAATCATAGAAAAGCTGGAGAAAGGTCTAAGACCGTGGGCCGTACCTGAAGATTTACAGAAGCGGTCATGGCACCAGCGCTGGAATAAGTTTCTGCGCGGCGAAGTGGGCAAGCAGACGGACTATGCCCGTCGGGTGCATGAACTCTGCAAAGATGGCAACCTGGATCTGATCAAGCCCGCCGATGATCTCTACCAGATTGCGGCAGCTTCGCGCCCGTCGCGCTACATCGGTTTAATTTATGCCGACGGCAACAACATTGGGCGCTTGATGGCAACCCTGGATAGTCCGGCAATCTATCAACAGGTTTCGCAGGCACTTAGCACAGTTGCGGTTGATGCCGTCTTTGAGGGTTTGGCCAAGCATTTAGTTCCCGTCAACAGTTTTGATCGCGAAGAAGGTCGGGCCGAACTCAAACACCCCTTCGAGATCCTTGCGATTGGGGGTGATGATCTCTTCATTATTGTGCCGGGTGATCAAGCCCTCGCCGTTGCGCTAACGATTGCGCAGGTCTTCGAGCAGCGTTTGAGTACCGCGTTTGCGCGGCTGGCAGAGCAGCATCCGAGCTTTACGCTACCGGAATGTGTGGAAATACCGCACCTGCATCGTTACGTCGGCGACAATCCAACGGCTCAGACATTGCGGGACTATACGCCGACGGTTGGCCTTTCGGCAGGGGTGCTGATCGCGCAAGAAAACACGCCCTTCTTCTTTATGCGCGACATGGTGGAAGAGTTGTTGAAGAAGGCGAAAGGTCTTGCCCGCGACCATGCGGCGGCGCGGGACGCTGAAGATCAGCCGAAGCCGCGCTTCTACGGTGGCGCGGTTGATGTGATGGTGCTGAAATCTACGGCGATGGTCACTGATAAGATCGCGGCCTTTCGCAAGGTTGCGTTCAATGATCATCGCGAAAGCAAACGGCGCTTGACGGCACGTCCGTATACCTGGGCCGAGTTTGCCGGTCTGTTGGCAACGGCGCGGGCCTTCAAGCAGGCTAACTTCCCACGTTCGCAGTTGTACCGTTTGCGCCAAACTCTTGATGCGGATCAGGGTGAGGGGGTCTTGACGAGTGTGATGGAATATCTTTACACCCGTTCGCGTCAATCCAAGCCCATCGCTGAAATGCTGATGAAGCAGTTCGAACACGCCTGGTGTTTCGGCCCGCAAACTGCCCAAGGGAGTTTTGGCATGCCACCATGGTCGTCGCGATCCGAGCAAGGCTATGAGACGATCTGGCCTGATTTGATTGAGTTGTGGGAGTTTGTGCCCGATCAGCATCCAACGAAAGTTGCCCAAGCCGAACCAGCGGAGGCCCGATGAAGCTAGAAATCGCGATGACGATTACGAGTGAGACGGCGTTAAGCGTCGGGGCCGGCGGCAGCTCAGGCACGCTTGCCGATAAGAGCATTGTGCGCGATGGGTGGGGCCGTCCGATCATTCCGGGTTCGCAACTCAAGGGCAAGTTGCGCTGGGCCGCCGAACAGTTGCTGCGCGGTCTGGGATACGATATCCCCACCCCGTTCGAGGGGCGTGATCGTGAGGATATGGAGACGGTCGTGCGTGCGCTGTTTGGCAGTCCTCAGCATCGTTCGCGGCTACACTTCGCTGACCTACCAGGCATTATTGGCCCACTTGAGCAGAGCGAAACGTTGCGCAGCAGTCCTGAGCAGCACCGCAGCCAGATCCGCCCCTCGGTGGTGATCAATCGTCAACGCGGCACGGCTGCCGACAGTCTGCTGGTCTTTCAGGAAGTTGCCCCCGAGCCGATGCGTTTTCATGCTGAACGTGCGATTATTGGCATGGTGGATGATCAAGAGCACGCTGCCTTGCTCTGGGCTGCCGCATGCCTGACCCCACGCTGGGGCGGGGCCACGTCACGCGGGCTGGGTTGGGCCAGTGTAGACATGGCAATCAGCCTTGATGACGAACCTCAAAGCGAAGAAATGCTCAAGCACGCCCTCCGCACCATGATTGAGCGCAAAGGAGCCGCATAATGCCGTTGCTCCACTTCCAAATCGAAGCCCTTGCCCCGTTGGCGTTTCCTGAACGCAAACCAGGGGTGCAGTTCAATGCCAGCTTGCCCTATGTGCCGGGGGCGGCGATCTATGGGGCGCTGGGCCAGCAGTTTGGGCCTGATGGCTTCGATTCTGAATTGTTTCGCAGTTTGCGCTGCCACAATGCTTATCCAGCCCGTCCTACTGACGCCTGGGTACGCCCCTTGCCGGCCACGGCGATCCAACCCAAAGGGGCTGGCAAAGCAACCACGCCAACTGACTCGTTGGTCGCTCGGGTGGCCTGGGAGATCCAGCAACCCACGGCGCTGATCTACGCGCCCACCGATAATGATGGACGCCCCTACGAAGCGGTTAGCACGAAGTTCTACAGCTTGATGGCGAACAACCAACTGGACTACCGCGAAGTGCAACAGCGCATGCTCACCCGGGTGGCGATCAATCGCCAACGTGGTACGGCCCAAGATAGCCGCCTCTATTCGCCACTGGCAATAAGTGAAGTGACAATCATTGATAATGCCCGCGTCACAACCGGGTTTGTCGGCACGATCAGTTGCAACCCCGCTGATCAACAACGGCTCAGTGCCGCCCTAACGGCTTTAACTCATCTGGGTGGCCGTCAGACCAGTGGCCTTGGTGCGGTTCAAATTACCCTCCATCCGACCCCACTGTCACCGGATGGCCCCGAAGCGATCATGCAGCGCATAACTGCGCTAACGAAGCGTTTTCAGGCCCAGATGAAGGTGTATACCGCACTGGGTGGTCAGGCCTGGCCCCAACCCATCGCCGACACGAGCATCTTCACGGTGAACCTGCTCTCCGATGCCATCCTCTACGAACACGGCTGGCTTCCGACCCAGGAGTTCAGTGCGCAGCAACTGGAGGAAGCCATCGGAATCAAGGCTACGCTGCTGCGAGCCTTCACCACGACCAAACCCGTCGGCGGCTGGCATACGCTTTGGCAGCGCCCCAAACCCAGTGCCATTGCCGTTGCCATGGGTGGCTTGTACGTCTTTCAGGCCGCAACGCCACTTGATGCCAACGCCTGCGTCCGCCTGGCCCAACTCCAACTTGACGGCATCGGCGACCGCCGCAGCGAAGGCTTCGGTCAGGTACGCATCTGTGACGAGTTTCATCTACTTCATGGGGAGACAAGCGCATGAGTATCCTTGATCCACAGCTATTGCGCCGGGAACTGTTATTGGCTCAGGCGATTGATAATCAATTGGATGGGCTAGTTGCTCAAGCTACGTTTACGATGCTCATTTTGGGGCCAAAAACCAGTCTGGAAGAGAGTCAACTCCGTAATCTGCTGAATGTTGCGGTTCGGTATCCCCAAGTTGAAGTCATTGCTAACTTCATTCGCTATCAGATTGGGCGTAAAGAGCGTGATTGGGGAGTGAAGCCAGGGGACTTTGGTCATGCTGTGATTAGTGACTTGTATGGGAAGGTGCATGATCTGGCTGTCGTTGCGATCACTGAAGTTAAGCTGAAGCTTACCGAATTTGCTGAACAGGAACAGGCCGAGTTAGCAAGCAAATCACTTGATCAGCAGGTTAAAGCACAACAACTGGAGCAGATTCAGAGCCAACTCAAGCATGATCTAGCTGCCGCAGATCAGCTTACGCCGCGCGCCTATGCCAAGTTGATTCCACTCTACCTTGGTTATTTGAGCCGCTCATTCTACTTCTATAAGAAGATGCAAGATAAGAGCGATAAGGAACGCGATCCCGCTTATCAGCAGGAAGCCTTGAAACTTTTGCAACAAGTTGCAAAAAACCAGCAGAAAGAGGTGAAGGATGCCCGCTGAGCCACGCTACTCCTTTGCCGCGTTGCATAACCGCCTCACTATTCAGGGGACGTTGGTGGCTCAGACGGCTTTGCGGATCGGGGCGGGCCGCGATAGCAGCGTGCTGGGCAATGATCTGCCGGTGCTACGCGATGCGCTCGGTGCGCCCTTCATTCCAGGGGCGTCGCTCAAGGGGGCTTTCCGTGCCCGCGTCGAGGCCCTGATTCGCAGTGTCGCCCCGCAACAAGCCCTGGATCTGCCCGAGATCGAGGGTAAGATGCGTGATCGGTTCGCTGAACAGCCCGATGACGTGATCTGGCGCGACTCAACGATGATCGATCTGACCTTCGGCGCACCCTGGCTTGCCGGACGGATCTTCTTCAAAGATGCGCTGGTTGACCGCCAACTCTGGTTCGGTCAGTTCGAGATTCGCAACGGGGTTGGCCTCAATCGGGATACCGAAACCGTGGAACAGGGCTTGCTCTACGATTATGAGGTTGTGCCTGCTGGGACGCGATTCGCCTTTGCGTTGACCCTCGAAAATGCCGAAGCATGGCAACTCGGCATGGTTATGCTCGCGCTCAAGCCCTGGGAACGCGGCGAGGTGCAAATCGGCGGCTTCCGCTCACGGGGGCTGGGTTACGTCCAACTGGAGGTTGGCGAGCGCCGGTTTGTCGAGTTGCGTCCCGGCGATGCTGATGCGGTGCTGGCGCTGCTCGATCACACGGGCGGCTATGCCCCAACCGATGCACAGATCAGCGCATGGGGCACGGCGTTTCGTGATGAACTGAGTCGTCACGCCCACGCAGCGGCGAAGGAGTAGCACATGCACAAGGCAAATATGCTCGAAGGGCTGCTCGATCTGACGATCACGCCCGATGGCCCAATCTTGATCAAGGCCGGTGAAAGCGGCGGGGCCGATCCAACCCGTCCCGATATGGAATTTGTGCGCACCCGGCGCGGTGGCGTCGAGCAGATCTACCTGCCTGGCCCATCGCTCAAAGGAGTTGTGCGCGCCCAATGCGAGCGTATCTGTCGCTCGTTGGACGGCCCGCAACGGTATGATCTAGCCCAACATCGCCAGGGGAGTGGTGACTTTATTGCACCGTTGGCTGATAATCCAGTGCTTGAGAAGAAAGAGTACCGGGAGTATCGTCGTGGCGGTGATGATACCAAGTTCTCATCCGGCGTCTACTTCGAGAACTTGAAAAGCAAAGATACGGCGCTGATCTACCGCCGCTCATCCTTCGTGAGCCAAATCTTTGGGCACACGAGTCTGGCTGGGCGGGTACGTTTTGCCGATGCCTACAGCGACGATCTGCAAACTGAGCACATCGAGGAGCGCAACGGCGTGGCGATTGACCGCATCTACGGTTCGGTTGCAGTCGGCCCGTTCAACTACGAAACCGTGATTGGCGGTAACTTCAAGACGAAGATCAACTTCAAAAACCTGACCCTGGCCCAACTTGGGCTGCTGGGTCTGGCCCTGCGCGATTTGGCTGAGGGGCGGATCGCCATCGGTTTCGGCAAATCACGCGGACTGGGCCGGGTCAAGGTCAGCTTCGATCACCTGCGCCTGCATTATCCCACCTGCACCCTGATTGATGGGCAACTTCGCCTTCTGGGTGCGACGAGTGGCGTTGCAGCAAGCAATCTGGCGGGGCTAGGGGCGCTCTGTGCTGGATTGAACCATTTCACGGAGTATGCCTTGCCCCCAGCAGATCGGGATCAGGGTCCGTTGCCCACCGACCTAGCCTACGTCGCCGACGAATTTATGGGCGTCAGCCTGACCGCCGTTGGCGATGCGCAGGTCAATGCGCTCTGGAAAGCCTGTATGCCCGCGTGGCGAGCGGAGATTGGCCTATGAACGGCTATGTCTATCGGGTCTGTCCGGCTGATCCAGCCCGGCTACGCGCTCTGGTCAACGACTTCGTGGGCTGGCCCTGCTGGAGTTTTGGTGGCGCAGCGCAGTGGGATTTTGTGCCAACCGAAGGGCAAAAAAACCTGCGCGAAGTTACCAGACTAGCGAATCTTACCGCTCTCAACCTGGACGGTGATTTTGGTCACGCCTTCTCGCCACAGGCCGAAGTACGCTGGCAGCGTCGTGATACTCTGGCCTACGATGTGCTAATCCTGAGCGAACAGCCCTTGGTTATTGCCGACGCGCACACTCTGGCCGATGGTTGGACGACCCAAGCGTCCAATGCACGGCAGGTACGCCAAAATGGCGATTTCCCGGCCCTGCGCTACATTGCCTACCACGCACCGAACGGAGCGCTCCAATTCCTGCGCTACACAGAGGTACAGCCATGAGCTCTCGTGATCAAGGTGGACGTCGGGGGCCGCAACAGCCACCCCTGCCCAAACCTTACGACTTCGTACCCTTACCAGCGGGCTATCCCCGCCGCCAGCCGCCAGCAGGGCATCATCGCTACCAACCCGGACGCCTAAGCGGTCAGCTAACGGCAGTGCTGGTAGCGCGTTCACCCGTCCATGTTGCATCGGGCAACCTCGAACCAACGCCGCAAAACCGCGAATACCCGCTGGTCAAGGCCATGTTTCGCGTCGGCGGCGTGCCCGCCATCCCGGCAACCTCGCTCAAGGGCTGTGTGCGCAGCATCGCCGAAGCGATCACCCGTTCGGCGGTGCAAGTCACCCGTTCGCGTGAACTTGACCGCGCTTACCAACCGTCGCGTCGGCCTGCCCAGGATGGCGTAGACGTGGCCCAGAACATGTTCGGCACGCTGGGCTATCAGGGGCTTATCCGCATTGCAGACGCACCCCTGATCGAAGGGCGCATGATCACCGTACCCACACCGCAACTGTTTCGCCCGCGCTCCGAGTCGGTTGATACCTATTTTGAGGGGCGGCAAGCCCGTGGGCGCAAATTCTATATGCACGGCAAACTCGCCAAAGGCAACCTACCGCTCGAAGCCTGTGGCGCAGGTAGCACGTTTGGCTTGCGGCTCGACTTCGAGAACCTGACCCCCGGCGAGGTTGGCATCTTGCTTTTGGCGCTAGGGCTAGGCGAACCGCGCTGGTGGCCGAAATTGGGCGGCGGCAAACCGGCCTGTCTGGGTACAATTGAAGTGACCGAACCCCAACTGATTGCGTATGAACCCCAGGCTGCCTACCACGGCCTCGACCTGCCGACAACCCCGGTAGACCTGGCCCCATTGCTGGACGCCGCCCGCAGCGAAAAGTTGCTGCTCGACGAACCGACCCAGAAACTCGCCACGATCTTGCGCTGGCCGAACGATGAGCGAGACTGCCCGGATCGGAATTATTGAAGCGAAGCTGCGAAGGTGTGGTCTGGGGCAAGACTGCAATGAGGCGTTATGGCCAATCACACCTCGCAGCCTAAACTTACGTTGAGACTGCTATAGCAGACATTTCAAATACGAAATACACAGAATATGGATCAACGAACATTAGAATCGTTACTACTTCAAGAAGAAAACCCAAAACTTGACTTCAAACTGGAGTTTTATGCGATTGAGAGTAAGGGACAAGAATTCCATTGGAATGAACTGATTAAGGATATTATATCGCTCTCTAACGGAAACATTGGTTATGCGGGGCAGCCAGGGTATTTGATTATTGGTGCTGCTGATAAACTTGATCCTGATGGTCGTAGACCTTTGCGTTCTTGTGAGAGAAATGTAGCTGAACTGCGGACGCAAATTCTTAGAAAAATAAATAATGTATGTAATCCAAAAATCCCAGATCTTCAAATAGAAAATTTTATTGTTGAGAATTGCAATATTTTCATTGTTACTATCCCAGTTAATCCGTATTTGCATGAAATCACAGAAGATATTCAAACACCAAAACGTCGCTTCAATGAAGGAACCGTTCTCATTCGCCGAGGTGAAGATATTCATCCCGCGAATGAGGCGGAACGTAATGCAATTAAACGTGAGAAAGAGCGATTTAACGGGACTCGTCGTGAAACTGGTTCGTTAGACTCACTTGAACGCCGCAAAAAAATGGCGGTCACCGAAACGCTGCGCGAACAGATCACAACGATCCGGCGACTCGCCCTAAGATTGCAAGGAACGGCTGTGACTGCCCTGCCCGAGACGCTGTATCTCCAGATCGGTGACGATGCAGAACTCTCACCCTGGGGTGAACTCATCTGGCAGCAAACCCGCTCTGAACTGTACGCCGAACAACTCTGGCCTTCGCCCAGCCCATTGCTCGTCTATGGGCCACGTTTCGCAGACAGCATCAAGAAACTTGCCCCGGATCGTCGCGCAACGATCAATGAGCGCATTGACGATTTGGCGCGTTATTTAGAACACCCTGACCATCCCAATGTCAAGCGTCTGGATTTTAAGCGCCTGAAGCACAACCCCTATCCACCGGCTACCCACGAATGTGATGCCTGGGCCGACGAAGGGGCCAAACGCCTCTTTGGTCATTACGAGGGGGATCGGTTTGTGCTTGATGCGTTGGATAAGCACCTTTGATCACGACGAGGTTCCTACCATGACGAATTTTGCGATTGCCGAAGCCCTGGCCGCCGATCTCGCTGGAGCGAGCGTTGACCCCAATGAGGCCCAGAAGGCTCTGGCCTATCTGCGCAGCAAGCGCGACCCCAAGCTGTTCTTTACCTATTTGGACGCCGTCGTGACCAATGGGCATGTCGTCATCCGTTCGCGCCAGACCCTCGATTATTACCGCGACCTACAGCAAATCTTCCGCCGTCATCTCAGTGGCATGAGCTACGAGGAGTTGGCCCCGACCTTGGGTTGGGGGTTGCGCCTATTGCGCTATTATCGTGCGGTACCCGAGGCTATTCAGCGTCAGACGCTGCCTACCCCGCCCCTGTCGCGTGAGGTCGCACTGACCCAGGCTCCACCTGCCCCGCGCCCGGCGACCCGCCGCGAACCACCCGCCGTCGGCGACGAGTTTACCGGCAAGGTGCTCGACGGTGATGCCCAGGTTTTTGTCATTCAGGTGCCCGGCTTTACCGAGCAGGAAGCTGTGGCGGTGCTGAAGATTGAACCTGGAACGCCCAAGTTCAGGATCGGCAAAGATAGTGCCAAGGTCAAGGTGGTGGCCGTGCGCCAGGCCAAGAGCGGCAAAACCATCCTTGAGGTGCGGCGGCCCACGTGAAAGGAGCCCCCCGATGCCCCTGCATCCGTTTCGACCGACCCTCGAAGCCCAGG
Organism: Oscillochloridaceae bacterium umkhey_bin13; assembly: GCA_048381555.1. Lineage (GTDB taxonomy): Bacteria > Chloroflexota > Chloroflexia > Chloroflexales > Chloroflexaceae > Viridilinea. Next base: position 5,318 of record JBLWKA010000019.1, on the reverse strand, counting down.
CTAACACATGGGAGCAGCACGGGCGTCCAGTGAGCGAACTGCTTAAGGGGTGGACGCTCATGGTCGCGTCGTGTTGGAGTTACAGTCCAGGCGCACGCAATGAACCACCGAACGAACTCGCGCAGGCGTTTCTGGCGGCCAGTCGTAACGCCAATCCTGGCTATGACGAGATCTATAACGAGCGCGATACGTGCCGGGGCTGCGGCGAACGCTATCGGATCGAAAACCTCGGCATCTGTACCCGCTGTAGCGCCCTCTGGTGCTATCGCTGCCAACCCGGCGACGGCCAGCATCCCAATGGCAATAGCGCCTGTGCCTGTGGGGGTGAAGTGGTGGGGTGAGGTTTAGCCAAAGAGTTCGTCGGTCGCAACCTGCCATTGGGGCACGACCGCACTCGGTAGGCTGGCCCGCCCACGGTAGACATGCTCGGCACGGTAGTGATCGCCTTCCAGGAACAACAATTCGATACTGCGACTGGCCGGATCGGCAATCCAATACTCACGCACTCCGACGCTGGCATACAGATCACGCTTCTCGCGGCGATCATAACTGGCCGTGCTAGGCGAGGTGATTTCGATGATCAGATCGGGGGGGCCAATGATCCGCTGTTCACTGAGTTGGGCCAGTCCCCCGTGCAAGATGACCACAAGATCGGGTTGGACCATCGTTTGTGGGCCGAGCTCCACGTCAACCGGAGCAGCAAAGACGCGCCCTAAACGAGTCAATTGCACCAGTTGGTGTAGATGATAGAACAGTATGCCACTGGTTGTCTGATGCGCTAAATTGGGTGCCGGTGTCATTCGCAATGCTCCGTTGATCAATTCGTAGCGTGTCCCATCGTCCGGCAAGCGCTCATAGTCGGCAATGGTCCAACACCCCTCTGGTGGCGTGGGCAGGTGGTGGGCCGGACCAGCAACCGTCAGAATATCGCTACTCATAGCACCCTCCTGCGCGTGTGGTATGCATAGGCATAGTGTAGCATGAGCGGAATGTACCGGGTGTTATACCAATTACGATTGAAGCTTCCGCATGCGTGTTATTCCGAGGATCCTATGGCCGCTCAGTTAGTGACGTGGAAAGCAACCGTGCCGGTGCGCAGCTCGCCATGTCACCCCAAACGACGTGAGAGGTCTTCAGCGCGGATCAGTGGAGATTCCTCACTGCGCTTTGCTCCGTTCGGAATGACATGGAGGCGCTGCGCTCCGTGTGATGTGCGTATGCAGGTTATTGCTTAGGAGCTACCCGATGACCTTGAAGGCGATTTCGTTTCTTGGGTATACCCCACCTGATCGTCCCTACCGCGAAACCACCTATGCCTTTGCCGGTCAGACCTGTACCACCCCGTTTATGGCCGAGGCCACCGCACGGTTCTTTCAGGCCGAGATTGATACCTTGCTTGTCCTGGTCACAAAAGAGGCAAAACAGCAGAATTTGGAGGCGCTTCGTGCGCGTTTGCCCCAACCTGAACGCTTAAAGCCGGTTGATATTCCCTCTTCCCAAGATACGGCTGATCTCTGGACGATGTTTACTGCCATTGCCGACCATATCGAAGCCGGTGATCGCATTATCTTTGATATTACCAATGGCTTTCGTTCATTGCCGGTACTGGCGTTGTTGGCGACCTCGTTTGTACGGGTTGTGCGCAAGGCCCATGTCGAACGCATGATTTATGGAGCCTTTGATGCAGCCCAGACCGGCACAACCCCTGTCTTTGATCTGAGTCCCTTCTTGAGCTTGCTTGACTGGACAACGGCTACCGATGCGTTCCTAAAGTATGGGCGGGCCGATGATCTGGTGAAACTGACGGCCCGGGGCGATGGCGGTTCCCTGGATGAACTCACCGGCACTCTGGCAACCCTCACTGCTGGGTTACAAGTCTCGCGCCCAACCGAAGTGCAAACGACGGCGTCCGCACTCAATGATCAGATCGCGGCAGTGCGCGACGATCCTGCCATTCCTGCCCCAATTGGCTTGCTGCTTGATCGGATTAGTGCTGAGTATACGCCGCTGGGCCATGATGTGCCGACTGATCCTGCGCGTGCCCATGAAGTATTGGTTGGACAGGCCCATATTGTGCAGTGGTATGTCACCAAAGGCATGTACGTCCAGGCGATCACGCTTGCTCGTGAGTGGCTGGTCTCGTGGGTTGTGACTCGTACCGGTGGCGATATGTTTGCCGGGCCTGATCGTGAAATGGCCGAGGCAGCGATCAATGGGTATACGTATGTGCGTTTACGGAGGTCTGGACAGCACATCGATCTACCCGAAACGATGTGCAATGTGGCAAAAACCCGATTATTGCGGAAAATCTGGAGTGAAACTCGCGATCTGCGCAATGATTTGGGCCACACCGGGATGCGTGCTGATGCCCGTCTTGCCGCCCAGGTACGCACTCAGGTGGAACACGCCTGTGGGCGGCTGCCCGAATTGTTGGCTTTGCTGTGAATGGGCTTGGATCTGCCGTGTGCAACACAACACGTGGTGTCCCTCCTGTGCCATGCGATAGCGAGATCTCCCTCGCTTCGTCACAAGGCCGAAGCATGTGCCAGGCGTTTTGCAAATCCCGACCGATCATCTGGAGGCACATGCTTCGGCCCTACGCTTCGCCCATGCACACACCGTCACACCGTCACACCGTCACACCTCCACACCGTCACACCGTCACACCTCCACACCTCCACACCTCCACAAAAGGAAACGCCCATGCCCCCTTCCCCTCGCCGTGGTGGCGGCACCAAACGCGACTCCTGGCGCACTTTCCATCGCCGCCTCTTTCTGGTGCGTCGCCTGGTGCGTGGCCCCGCCGATGCCGCTACGTTGATCGCTGATACGCGGGCTTTTTTTAATCAGAGCGGTGATGTCGAGGATGTCTATCCGCCTGATGCGCGCGCCGCCTTGCGCCATGATCTCGCCGCCCTGCGCGATGAGTTTGCGTGTACGATTGATCGCCTTGGGAACACCTACCACCTCAGTGACTACGGACGCCTGGCGCTGCTCGATCTGCCTGATGACGATCTCGAGGCGTTGGCTTTTTTGCTCAGTAGCTTCGAGGCGGCTAGTTTGCCGAATGCGGCCAGCGTGGCCGCGCTGCTCGACCGCGTCGTTGCCCTGTTGCCCCCTGAACGCAAACAGCGCCTCGGCCGACCCGAACGCGAAGTACACCTCGATCTGCCCCGGCCTTCCCGTTCGGTCGAACCGGATCTGCTGGCCCGCCTGCGTCGTGTCTTGGGCCACCAGCAGATCAGTTTTGCCTACCGTTCGTCGTTTGTCAGTGACGAAACCGTGGTGCTGCATCGGGTGGCACCCTATCGTCTGATCTTCCGTGATGGGCACCACTATCTCGATGCCTATTGCCACGATTGCGGTGATCCGACGATTGCGCCACGCTATCGGCTCTACCGCCTGGATCGTTTGGTTGCCGATAGTCTGCGCACGCTGCCGACGGTGTTGCCACCGCTGGCCCCTTCGCGCCCAAGCTATCAGCTGCACTATACGCTCAGCCCCCACGTGGCCCGCCAACGCGACATCGCGCTCTGGTTTCCGGGCAGTGAGGTGCATTTTCTGCCCGATGGCTCCGCCGAGATCCACGCCCGTTGCAGTGATCTCTGGCAGGCCCGCCAGATCCTGCTGCGCTATCGCGAGCAGTGTGTCGTACACGCTCCCAGCGAACTGGTGGCGCTGATCCGTGAGAGTATTGCCCGGATGGCCGAGTTGTATCCACTAGCCGAGAGCCGATAGCTTATGCCAGAACATCCTGCCTAGTCAAGCTAAGTGGAGCCGCAGTGCCACTGCGCCTAAGACAATCTTCGTAGGTACGTGACTGTTTGTAGCGCTGTAGCGATGTGGAGTTGTAGCGTTAGAGGGCAACTGGCTGACCTGGTGGGCGGTCGAGGTGGCACGGCGGTCGGGCGGGGTGATAATAATGATACGGCAATCCGCAATCTACAATCCAAAATGGCATAAAACGTAATGAAACCCACCTCACTCAGTGACCTGATTCGCCCATTCCTCGAAACCCGTGCCCCCCTGCTCTTTTTGATCGGCTCGCTGGCGCTGGCCCTCCTGACCAATGCGGTCTACGAACTGTTAACCACCACCTTAGGGGTCACGCCCGTATTTCTGATCGGGCTGATCCTCACGACAACCGTGCTGCTGATCGCGGCAACCTTAGGATTTTTGCGCATCCTGCGGGTGATCGAGCGCCGTCAGATCCGGGTGCGGAACCACATTCCCGCTGAGCAGCAGGCTGCACCCCATGCCGGCCTGATCCTGCCGGTTGGGATGCGCAACGATGGCCCCGAGTTGGCAATTATTCAGTGGCATCTGCGCAATGCGACCCTGCGCCATTGTTGGTTGCTGATCACGCCCGAAGTTGAACAGAAAGCCAAGTTTGGTGATCTGAAGCAACTCTTGCACGAGAACAATGTGCGCATCCATCCAATTAGCCTGAGCGATGCGATCCAGAGTGATCAGGTCTATACCCTGGTGCGCACGGCGATCAACGAGGCCAAACAGATTGGTGAAGCCTTGCCGTTGATTGCCGATATTACTGGCGGCACCAAGCCCATGACTGCGGGCACCTTGCTGGCCTGTCAGGATGAAGCCACCGCAGTGCAGTATTGGTCAACCCCCCGTGATGAGCACGGCAACCCGCGTCTGGTCGAAGAGGGTCGCCCCATGCGCGTGATGCTGCAACCTGCTTTCGAGGAGATCCCTGTCCAATGATGATCTTGCTGCTCAATTATAGTCACCCGCTCACCGACGATCAGCGGGATCAGCTCGCAACCCTGCTCGGTGCCGCGATCCAGGTGCAGGATCTGGCGGTGCATGTGGATCGGGGCCGTCCCCTTGCCGAGGTCGCCCGGGAACTGGTTGATGCCGCCGGGCTTGATCCCGCCGCTTGGCAGACCACCCCGCTACTGATCAACCCGCCCGCCTTAGCCCCACTCGCGCTGGCCCTGAGCGCCGAGCTGCACGGGCGGATTGGCGGCTTCCCGGCCATCCTGAATATTCGCCCGGTCGCCAACAGCCTGCCTACGCGCTACGAAATCGCCGAGATCGTCAATTTGCAGGCGGTGCGTGATCAGGCCCGGGCGCGGCGCTGATCAGACCATGGCGGATGGTGGATGGTTCCTGTGCGCATCGCGAAGCCTCCTGGAACGGTGGGCAATGCGACATCGGCACGACCATCTACAATCCCCACGCATCCATCCAAAACGGGAACACATTTGTGACGGCTTGCGGCCTATGCTGAGGGTAGGTGAGTAAACGTGGGTGGTCATGATACGAATTGCCACCCGGTTGCTCTTCTTATCTGA
>JBLWKA010000018.1:16802-60403 GCA_048381555.1 Oscillochloridaceae bacterium umkhey_bin13 | reverse complement strand
GGGGGGTTGTGGTACACACAGACGCCTAAAACCGGGCTGGGAGGGGCACATCAACCCGGGGGGGCGCGGGGCACCCCCCCGGTTTTGGGGGGGGGGGGGGGGGGGGCCCCCCCATCCCCCCCCGCAAAACTGGTTTGGGGTGGCGTAGCTACCCCAAACCTCACCGCCGAAGGCAGACATGGATCAGCGGCAGGGCTGATCGATGTCTGCCTTGCACCGATGCCATGCCCCTGCTATAATCGCCCGCCATGAATGCCATCCTGGGCGGCTTGCGCGAAGGTGCGCTCACGCTAACTTATCGCACCTTTTTGATCGCCCGTGCCCTACACTGGCAGATCACCCGCCCGACCCACCTTGGGGTGCGGGTGCTGGCCCCATTCGAGGATCAGGTATTGCTGGTGCGCCACCGCGCTGGCCCACGGCCATGGGCCTTGCCAGGTGGTGGGGTTGAGCATGGCGAGAGCCTGGAGACGGCTGCGCTGCGTGAACTGTACGAAGAGGCTGGCTGCGCGGGCGAGGTGCGAGCTTTTCACGGGTTGTTCCACTATGTCGGCGGCGGTCTCAGCAACTATACCGCGATCTTCGTCTGTACCACGCTTGGCCCGCCCCTACCCCCCGTTGGCGATCTTGAAATTGTGGACGCCCGCTTTTTTCCGCTCAACGATCTTCCGGCGAATATGGATGGCGGTAGCCGCCGTCGGATCGCCGAGTATGCCCGTGGTCTGCATGGCCTGTATGGAGTCTGGTGATGCCCTATACGCCGATTATCGCCACCCTTGGGTATGTCCTCGATCCCACCGGCAAACTGGTGCTGATGATCCATCGCAATGCCCGCCCCGGCGATCTGCACCTGGGCAAGTACAATGGCCTGGGTGGTAAACTCGATCCCGGCGAAGATATTGTGGCCGGAATGCGGCGCGAACTGCACGAAGAAGCCCAGATCGAGGCTGAGGTGTTACAGTTGCGCGGCACGGTCAGTTGGCCGGGGTTTGGCAAACAGGGCGAAGATTGGCTCGGCTTTATCTTTACGATTACCCGGTTTAAGGGCACCCCCCCGACCCATAATCCCGAAGGAACCCTCGAATGGGTGCCCCTGCAACGAGTGCTCGCCCTCGATCTGCCACTCTGGCCCGGTGATCGCTATTTCTTGCCCCTGGTCTTTCAGGCTGATCCGCGCCAGTTCCACGGGGTCATGCCTTACCAGGATGGTCAGCCGGTCAGTTGGAGTTATAGCCTCATTTAAGTGACAGTATCCTATGAGTCCTGTAATTGAGTTTCACAATGTCTCGAAGCGCTTTGTGCTGCATAAAGAAGAGCGCAAGACGCTTCAGGAACGGGCGATTGGCCTGATCCGCCGCCGCCCGCCCGGCGAGATCTTCTGGGCCTTGCGAGATGTGAGTTTTGAAGTTGCTGAAGGCCAGAGCCTGGGCCTGGTTGGGCATAATGGGGCTGGTAAAAGCACCGCCCTGAAACTTATTACCCGTATTCTTGAACCAACCAGCGGCTATGTCCGCACGCAGGGTCGGATCGCGGCGCTGCTCGAATTGGGCAGTGGCTTCCATCCTGAATTGAGCGGCCGCGAAAATGTTTATTTGTATGGCTCACTGATGGGGCTTAATCGCCGTGATATGGATCGGCGCATGGAGGAAATTGTTGATTTTGCCGATATTGGCTCTTTTGTAGATAGCGAAATCAAACATTATTCCTCGGGCATGTATACACGGCTCGCCTTTGCCGTCGCCACCGCCGTTGATCCCGACATTCTGATTACCGACGAAGTGCTTGCCGTCGGTGATGAAGCCTTTCAGCGCAAATGTATGGAGCGCATCTATGGCTTTCGGCGGGCCGGCAAGACGATTATCTTTGTTTCACACGCGCTCGAAACTGTACGCTCGCTCTGTGATGTGGCGGTCTGGCTTGATCATGGCGAGCAACGGGCGAGTGGCCCTTCAGGTGAGGTGATTGACGCCTATCTGTCCAATGTCAATCGTCAGGAACGCGAACGGCTGGAGGCCGAACGCCAACGGGATGGCACCGAACGTGACGAAGCGCAGGACAATCCCTTCCGGCGTGGCTCACGTGAGGTCGAAATTGTGCGGGTTGAGTTGCTTGGCCCTGATCTGACCGAACAAGCCGTCTTTTATGCTGAGGCCCCGCTCACGATCCGGATGCATTATCTCGCTCGGCAGCCGATTGCTGATCCGGTCTTTGGGATTGGCATCCATCACGAGAGCGGGGCCTGGCTGATTGGGCCCAATACCGGCTTTGATCAGATCAGTATGCCCCTGATTGCCGGGGCCGGCTATCTGGATTACCACCTGCCGACGCTACCCCTGAATACTGGGCGGTACCATATTAGTGTGGCGGCAGTGGATACGAGTCAAACCCATGTCTACGATATTCACGACCGGCTCTATCCCCTGGTCGTGCAGCACCACGGCAGTGATCGGTATGGCATGGTCTTGATCCCAGGGCAGTGGCGGCTGGCCGAGATCCAATGATGCGAGTGTACGATGAACGTTCCTGAAACCAAACAACTGTTTGATGCCCATTATTACGCGACTGGCTGCGGTATGCCCTATGTGCGCAACGAGGCTTGGTTAACTTTTTTTGATGGCATTGCCGCCCAGATCGTCAGAACTATCGGCCCGGCAACGGTGCTTGATGCTGGTTGTGCACTCGGCTTGCTGGTTGAACGGCTGCGTGCCCACGACGTCGCTGCCGCTGGGGTCGACATCTCGGAGTATGCGATCAGCCAGGCCCACCCCGAGGTGCAACCGTTTGTGCGGGTTGGTTCGGTCACCGAACCATTAGCCCAGCGCTACGACCTGATTGTCTGCATCGAGGTGCTCGAACATATGCAAGTGCGGGAGGCCGAGCAGGCCGTGGCGGTCTTTTGTGCCGCCAGTGACGATGTGCTCTTCTCGTCGTCGCCCCATGACTACAAAGAAGCGACCCATTTTAATGTGAACCCACCCGAATATTGGGCCGAACTGTTCGCCCGCCACGGCTTTGTGCGCGACCTTGATTTTGATGCGACCTTCATTACGCCCTGGGCAGCCCGTTTTCGGCGGCGCAGTGATCCGCTGGCCCGCATCATCCGCGACTACGAGCGCCGCCACTGGCTTTTGCTCCGCGAGTCTCACGACCTGCGCCAATTGGCCCTCGAGCAACGCGCCGAACTGGCGGCGGCCCATCTTGCGAATGAGCACGCCGCTCAGGCTGATACGCTCGCGGCGGCCTTAACGGCGAGCCAAGCCTATGCCCAGGAACTCGAAGCAACCCTGGCAACCAAAAACGCCCATATTGCTCGCCTCGAAGCCTTATTAGCGCGGATTGAGCATGGTCGCCTGATGCGGCTGTTGCGCCTGCTCGGCGGGCGGCGCGGGTAGGATCTGCTCCACAGTAGCATTACATGCAGCTTAAAACAGGCCCACCGTCTGCCCATCCTCGTCAAGCTCTACATGGTGGGCGGCTGGGTTTGAGCCCAGACCTGGCATCGTGACCGTATCACCGGCAATCGGGTAGATAAACCCGGCCCCAACACTGGCCCGCACTTCGCGGATCGGGAAGGTAAATCCTTCCGGTGCCCCCTTCAGGCTGGGGTCGTGACTCAAACTGAGATGGGTTTTGGCCATGCAGATGGGCAGTTGCCCAAAACCATTGGCCTCGAAGGCGGCGAGTTGCTCGGCCGCCAGGGGACTCAGTTCGATCTCGGCGGCCCGGTAGATCTGCTGAGCCAGGGTGCGGATCTTTTCGACCAACGGCAATTCGGACGGATAGAGGAACTGTGGCTCACGCGGGCCGGGGCGTTCGGCAGCTGCAATCACCAGGCGGGCCAGATCTTCGCCGCCCGCGCCGCCTTCGGCGAAGACCCTGCTCACCGCCATGCCTTCTGCGCCGGCCTCTTTGGCGATCTGGGCCACAGCAGCGATCTCGGAGGGGTAGTCGTCGGGGTAGGCATTGAGCGCCACCACGACCGGGACGCCAAAGCGGCGCACATTGGCGATCTGGCGGCGTAGGTTGGCCCCACCAACCAGCACATCGTCAGGGTTTTCGGCTAACAGTTCGGCGGGCAATTTGCGCCCGGCCACAATCTTATACTTGCCGGTGTGGCTCTTGAGCGCCCGCACCGTCGCGACAACCACGGCCGCATCAGGCCATAGCCCCGAAGCGCGACATTTGATATCGAAGAACTTCTCGCCGCCCATATCGGCCCCAAACCCGGCTTCGGTGATCACATACTCGGCCAGGCGCAGCCCGACCTGATCGGCCAGAATCGAGGAATTGCCCTGCGCGATGTTGGCAAACGGGCCAGCGTGAATCAGGGCCGGGGTGCCCTCGATGGTCTGCATCAGATTGGGCTTGAGGGCTTCGCGCAAGAGGACCGTGGCGGTTCCGGCGGCCTGCACATCGTCGGCGGTCACAGGCGTACCGCTGGTCGTGAAGGCGACCACCATACGCCCAATGCGGGTGCGCAGATCACGTAGCGCCGCCCGCGTGGTGCGCCCGTCGGCCATCGCCAGAATTGCCATCAACTCGCTGGCAACGCTGATGTCGAAGCCGGTGGTGCGTGGCGAGCCATTCAGTTTGCCGCCTAAGCCAATCGTGACCTGGCGCAAGAACCGATCATTCACATCCAAGACCCGCCGGATCGTGATCCGTTCGGGATCGATCTCGAGCGGATTGCCATGGTACCAACTGTTGTCTACCAGGGCCGCGATCTGGTTATGGGCCTGGGTTACGGCATGAATATCACCATTCAGATGGATAATGCTGCCTTCGAGTGGCACGACCTGGGCATAGCCACCACCCGCGCCGCCGCCCTTGATCCCAAAGACTGGCCCCAGCGACGATTGGCGCAAGGCAATCGCAGCCCGCCGCCCAACCCGGTTCAGGGCCATGCCCAACCCGATTGTCGTTGTGGTCTTGCCTTCGCCCAAGGGCGTGGGGGTGATCGCAGTTACCAACACATAACGCCCCAACGGACGATCCTGGGTTGCTTCGAGCACATCCAGGTCAATTTTGGCTTTATAACGACCATACGGCTCAAGAAACGGTTCCGGCAAACCCAGTTGCTCGGCAACGGACGTAATCGGCGCAAGCTTGGCTTCGGCGGCGATCTGAAGACTGGTTTTCATGCAAGGACTCCAGGACTAAACGAACCAGGATATGGCCTATGCATGATACCATTGAGCATAAGCGCGTCCGCCTGTATATCTAAGCCTAACCTTATGCAACATGCACTCACCTTCCCCCCAGGCTTTATCTGGGGTGCTGCGACCGCCGCGTTTCAAATCGAAGGGGCCTGGGCCACCGATGGCAAAGGCGAGAGTATCTGGGATCGGTTTACCCATACGCCGGGCAAGATCGCCGATGGCGGTACCGGTGATGTGACGACAGATCATTATCATCGCTGGGCCGAGGATGTTGAGCACATGGCCGCACTGGGCCTCAATAGCTATCGCTTTAGTGTGGCCTGGACGCGGATCTTTCCCGAGGGTGGCGGCCAACCGAATCAGCGCGGTCTCGATTTTTATCGTCGCCTGATCGAGGCCCTCAATCAACGCGACATTCTCCCCTCGCTCACGCTCTACCATTGGGATCTGCCGCAGGCGCTGCAAGAGCGGGGCGGCTGGGCGAATCGTGATACCGCCCTGCGTTTCGCCGAATACGCCGATTATATGGTTCGCTACCTTGGCTCTGAAGTACCCTTCTGGACGACCCATAACGAGCCATTTATCCAGACTTTTTACGGCCATGGTAATGGCGAAAATGCACCCGGTCGGCGCAATCCCTGGGAGATCCTGCCGGTTGCGCATCACCTGTTGCTCTCGCATGGGTTGGCGGTCGAGGCATTTCGGGCCAATCGGCCACACCTCGCCAATGGCCAGCCAGCCCAAATCGGGATTGTGCTGTTTATCTGGCCGCACCACCCGGCGTCGCAGCATCCGCGTGATCTGGCCGCCAACCGGATTGCCGATGGCGGCATGAATCGCTGGTTCCTCGAACCACTCTTTCGCGGGCGTTATCCCGAGGATATGCTGCAACACTTTGGCCGCCGCATGATGCGGCCTGCGCTGCGCCCGGGCGATCTCGAACTGATCAGTCGCCCAATTGACTTTCTGGGCGTCAATACCTATTCGCGCCTGATCAACCAGGCCTACCGCCGCGATCTGCTGAGTGGCGCACGCCAATTGGCCCCAACTGGCCCGACCACGGCAATGGGCTGGGAGATCTATCCCGACTGTATTATCGAAGCCCTGCAAAAGGCCCAGAGTTACACCGATCTGCCACTTTACATCACCGAGAGTGGTGCCGCCTTCGATGATGTGGCTGGCCCTGATGGTAGCATTGATGATGTGACACGAGTGGCCTATCTGCATGATCATATCGCCGCCGCGCACCGGGCGCTCAGCATGGGGATTGATCTGCGGGGCTACTATGTCTGGACCCTACTCGACAATCTGGAGTGGTCACAGGGTTTTAGCAAGCGTTTCGGCTTGTTATACACCGATTTTACGACCGGCCAGCGCACCTGGAAGCGTTCGGCGCATTGGTACCGCGACGTGATTGCCCGCAATGGGTTGGTTTAATCCTCGATCTGGGCTAACTGGGCGCGCCGAAAGACGATCAAGACCTGTTCGGCCTCGTACTTGGCCCGTGCGCCGGTAAACCGTACGCCATCGTAGCCCTGGCGATCAAGCCACCATTCGGCCGCCAGGGCTGGTTCCAGATCCAGGCCCAGGCTGGCCGCCTCGCGCCGAATGGCCTTGAGTTGTTTTTTCCAGTCTTTGAGTTCGCACGTAAACAGCCGCGTGACCTGCGCTCGGTAGCGCGTCGGCATAACACCGGGAAGCAAGCGCCCCCACCAGGGCCGTCCGCCAGCCTGGGCTTCGCGCAACGGTACCAGGGTGATCCCGCGCCCCACCGGGGTATGCTCCTGCACCAATTGGTCACGGTGCAGCCTGTAGGCTCCCGTCGCCAGCGAACCCTCGGCCCAATTGGCAGCCGTGCGCGCATCAAGCAGGCGCGGGGCCTCATCAAGATCCGAAACCCGGGGCACACGGGGTGGGGCCATAAGCTGGATTTCGGGCAGCGGCTGGTCGGGTACGGCGTGATTGCCATCGTACCAGACCGCCCGCACGATCCGCATGGGGCCATTGCGCAGCACCCCAAAGCGAAAGCCGCGCCGCTCTTTGCCTTCGAAGGCATACGAACTCGCCACGACCTGGGTGATCAGGCGCAGCCCGCGCCCGCAGCCATCGGCAGGAAACCAGGGCACTTCGGCCCGAAACATAAAGATCGTGCGTTCGGCGCGTTGTTCGCTGCCATCGGCTTGCCAGCCGCGCCCAATCAGGCCGCTCCAGCCATCGCGGATGGGGCGCAACGGCGGATAGATCGCCACCACATCACTAGGGCCGGGCGGCTCGTCACCAATCCAGAGGCCCGGGGGCACCGCACCAGTGGTCGGCAGTTTAACCGTGCCCCCGATCACCTGTTGGGCCACGCGCGCATTCGGCAACTGCACCGTGGGCGGGGACGCCTTGCGGGCAGCAGGGGCAGGGGCTGGCACGGGCGCAAGCGGGGTTGGAGTTGCTGCCACTGGTTCGGGCGGCTGCATGCGGGCTGGTAAAGCGTAACCACACTCGATGCAGAAGCGTGCCCCACCCGGGGGCAACGGCGCACCGCACTGGGGACAGAATTTCGCTGGTTGGGTCATGGGAGGAGGATGGCGTAATCGCCCATGGCACTACTCAGAATGACAAAGGCTCCGCACGGGCTAACTCGGCCTTTGCCTCAGCCCAGGTCATCCGTGTTGGCGTGGTCTGATGTTCCATGTCACGTTGCGCAAGCACTTCGGTGAGCAACTCAGCATCGCCAGCAAGATCATCAGGATCTTCTAGCTCAGCCAAACCTGTTGCTCGTTGCTGCTCTAAAAGGTGCTGCAACTCTTCGCGCACAATCCGGCGCAGTAGGGCTTCAAGTTCCTGGCGACCAATTGTGATCGTAGGCTCGCGGGAAGATGTACTCATGATGCATGCCCTCCTCCGGTGAGGTGCGAGACCGGGCACAGTCTTTATGTCTTTACCTTGTACAAGTACGATTGTAGCACGGCCAAAGTAACGCTGCGCGGCAGTATTTCGTTGTAGACAGGGATTACCGCACCACGTCTTCCTCCGCTCGTTCAAGGGCACTGCCAATGCTAAAGTACTTGGCCTCGGGGTGATGCACGACGATGGCGGCAGTACTCTGTTCGGGGACGAGTTGGAAGGCCTCGGTTAAACTGACGCCGATCTGATCGGTGGGCAGGATGTGGAACAGTTTGGTGTGTTCTTCCAGATCGGGGCAGGCTGGGTAGCCCCACGAATAGCGCTTGCCCTGGCCCTCAGGCAAGCCCAGGCTCTGGCGGATCAGGCGGTTGGTATATTCGGCCAAGGCTTCGGCCAGACTGACCCCCAGGCCGTGGATGTAGTAACCACGGCTGTAATCACCCTGGCGCTGCAACTCCTCGGTCAGATCATCCACCCGCGTGCCCATCGTCACGATCTGGAAGGCCGCTACATCGTATTCGCCACTCTCGACACTGCGGAAATAGTCACTCAAACAGAGCCGCTCGCGCTCGGGTTGGCGCGGGAAGACGAAGCGGGTCAAGACCGTCGCCCGATCCGCCGGGTCATAGACGATCAGGTCGTGACCGTCCGATTGCACCGGGAAGTAGCCATAGACCACTTTGGGCTCGAGCCAACCATCACGGCTTGCTTCGCGGATCAGGTTGCGCACCTTCTGATCAAACTCGGCCTTCAGGCGTTCCCATTCGGCCCCCTTGGCATTCTTGGCCCCCCACTGCAAGCGGTAGAGCGCATTGCGATCCAGGCAGGCCACGACATCATCGAGCCGAATGCGACTGGTTGCGTGCGGCCCCCAGAAGGGTGGCGTTGGCACTGGCACATCACGCCGCACCGCTGAACGCACTTTTTCGCCGGTCAGACTGGCTTTGCCCAGCGCATCAAGGGCGACGCGCCCGGTCTGCCGCCGCTTGAGCGCCCCGGCTGCGTCGGTGATGGTCTGAGCAACAAACGCGGCCCGCTGGTGCGGGTCACTCAGCCGATCCATCGTCTCCAGGCCCTCGAAGGCATCTTTGCAATAGAAGACCCCGGCCTCGTAGGGCTCTTCGTCGGCCACAAAACTGATGCGCTGGCCATACTGACGATTGATCGCTGCACCACCCACCAGCACCGGGAAACTCAACCCGCGCTTGTGGAGTTCTTGCACACAGAGTGGCATCTGTTTGCTGGTCGAAACCAGCAGCGCCGACAGGCCAATCGCATCAGCGCCGACCTCGACCGCCTTTTCGATGATCGTATTGAGCGGTACCTGCTTGCCCAGGTCGTAGACCGTATAGCCATTGTTGGCCAGAATGGTATGCACCAGGTTCTTGCCAATGTCATGCACATCGCCGTAGACCGTGGCGAGCACGACTTTGCCCTTGGTAGTCCCTTCGAGTTTATCGAGGTACAGTTCGAGGCGGGCGACAGACTTCTTCATCACCTCGGCCGATTGCAGCACGAAGGGCAGGATCAGTTGGCCGGCCCCGAACAGATCACCCACCTCTTTCATGGCGGATAACAGAACATCGTTCAGGACTGCGACCGCTGCGACACCCTGGGGCGAACTGCCTTCGGCATCTTTGATCTGCACCTGCGGATCAGCCAGACTGACCCCATGCGGCGCCAAGCGGGCATTCACTGCCTCGTCAATATCAGCCTCAACCCCCTCTTTCTTGCGATTGAGGATCTTCCAGTGCAGGCGCTGATCAACATGCATGCCCTCGGTGGGATCAGCCCGCTCGTTGATCTCGACGCTGGCGGTATGCTCAAAATGGGCAATAAACCGCGCCAGAGCATCCTCACGTCGATTGAAGATCAGATCCTCACACAGTTCGCGCTCTTCAGTTGGGATCTGGGCATAGGCCGTAATATGGGTCGGGTTGATGATCGCCGTATCGAGGCCCGCCGCCGCCGCGTGGTACAAAAAGACCGAGTTGAGCGCGGCCCGGGCGTGCGGGGCGACCCCGAAACTCAGGTTACTGACCCCAAGGGTCGTGAAGCAACCGGGGATCTGCTGCTTGACGAGCCGAATACCTTCGATGGTTTCGACCGCTGCGTTGCGCAATTCTTCCTGGCCGGTGGTGATCGGGAAGGTCAGCACATCGAAGATCAGGGCCTCGGCGGGGATGCCATATTCATCGTGGGCAATCTGGGCGATACGCTGCGCGACGGCCAATTTGCGTTCGCGGGTATGGGTCATGCCCACTTCGTCAATCGTCATCGCCACGGTTGCCGCGCCGTAACGGGCGACCAGCGGCAAGACCTTGTCAATTTTTTCGCTGCGTCCCCCTTCGAGCGAGACCGAGTTGACCACGGCGCGGCCAGGATAGATCGCCAGCGCTGCCTCAAGCACATCCGGCTCGGTGGTATCAATCACCAGCGGCAACTCAATATTCATGGTCAGCTTTTTGATCAGCGTGACCATCTGTTCTAACTCGTCGGCGCGTTCGGTCATCGCGACACAGACATCAAGCAGATGCGAGCCGCTATCAACCTGTTCGCGGGCGACTTCGAGCACGCCGTCATAATCATCTTTCAACAGCAGGCGCTTAACTTTGCGCGAACCAAGCGTATTGACCCGCTCGCCAATCATGGTCAGGGTCAAATCCTGTTTGAGCGCGGCGGCGCGAATGCCGGATGAAACCGAGGGCACATATTCGATCTCACGCGGCGCAGGCACCGGCTCAGCGCCAAGCGTGGTGCGCAGTTGGGCGATATGGGCCGGGGTTGTGCCACAGCAGCCGCCGATCACACCGACGCCATATTCGGTCACAAACTCGCCCAAAATACGCGCAAACGGCTCAGGCTTCATCGGATAGACGGTCTGGCCGTCCACTTCGAGCGGCAGACCCGCATTGGGAATGCACGAAATCGGCTTGCGCGAGTGGCTGGTCAGATACTGGATGGCAGCGCGCATATGCTCGGGGCCAGTCGAACAGTTCAGCCCAATCACATCAACCGGCATGGCTTCGAGCGTCGCCACTAGCGCGGCGACATCGGTGCCGAGCAACATGCGCCCAGAGAGATCGAGGAAAACCTGGGCTTGCACGGCCACATCGGGACGGTTTAGGTTGGCTTTGGCCCGCCGAATTCCATCCAACGCCGCCTTGAGTTCCAGAATATCCACGCTCGTTTCGACCAGCAAGACATCAGCACCGCCTTCGATCAGGCCGGTCGCCTGCTCGACAAAAATCTCACTGAGTTCCTCAAAGGTAATATCGGAGAGCGCGGGATCATCAGACGAGGGCAACTTGCCGGTGGGTCCAATCGAACCGGCGACGAAGCGCGGGCGGCCATCACGGGCCGCGAATTCATCGGCGACGCGGCGGGCCAGGGCGGCAGCAGCCCGATTGATCGTCAGGGTCTCATCACCGAGGCCCCATTCTTCGAGGCGCAGCCGGGTTGACTGGAAGGTACAGGTTTCGAGCACATCGGCCCCGGCCTCCAGGAACGAAGCGTGAATCGCGGCGATCACATCGGGGCGGGTGATCACCAGATAGTCACGATTCCCATTGGTGCGCTCGCCCCCGAAATCCTCAGCACTGAGGTCGTAGGTGTCAATGCTGGTGCCCATCGCACCGTCGTAGATCAAAACACGCTGGCTCAGAGCCTCAAGGTACGAAGATCGGCGCTCACTCACGGCTGGTTTGCTCCTCTAGGGACATAAAAAAAGCCTCCACGCGCATTGTGAAGGCAAGAACACGTGGCTATTTGGGTCACTATAACATGGGCTTGGGGGGGTGTCAACGTAGGGTTAAGGCACACTTCATCCACTTGTGGCAAGCTACTACTAGCTAGTCAATATTTGACTGATCATATATATTGGTTATAGTAATACATGTTTAAGCCTGGCTCTGAGCAAGCTGTGCCCTGAGGGTCTGGAAGCACATGATGCTCCAGAACCCGCTCTGTGGGAAAGGCGCAGCTGTACCCTTCCCGCAGAGCCGATGCAACATACAACCAAGGAGATCGCACGTGACGCAGCGGCGGGTAGTTCTGATCACCCTCGGGGTGATGATAAGCCTGTTTATGGCCTCGATGGAAGCGACGGTGATCGCGACGGCAATGCCGACGATTGTGGCCGAGTTGGGCGGTCTGGCGAGTTATAGTTGGGTCTTTGCGATCTATATGCTGACCTCGACCACGGTTGGCCCGATCTTTGGCAAGCTCTCGGACATTTATGGGCGGCGTCCGATCTATATGGTTGCGATCGGGATCTTTCTGGTTGGCTCGTTACTCTGTGGGCTAGCCCAGAGTATGGGCCAACTGATTGCAGCCCGGGCGGTGCAAGGGCTGGGGGCAGGTGGTCTATTGCCGCTGGCCTTTATCATTGTGGGCGACATCTTCTCGCTTGAGCAGCGCGCCAAGATGCAGGGGCTCTTTTCGGGGGTCTGGGGGGTCAGTTCGGTGCTTGGCCCACTGATCGGTGGCTTCCTGGTCGATCGCGTCGCCTGGCAATGGGTCTTTTTGATCAATATTCCGATTGCGATCCTGGCCGCAGGCATGGTCTGGGTGGCCTGGAGCGGCGTGGCCCGCCCGAGTGGCCCACGTCCGGCGGTAGATTATGCCGGTGCTGCCCTGCTAAGCATCGGGATGGTTACCCTCTTGTTGGGCCTTGATCTGCTCGGCACCGCCCAGGGCAGCCTGCTGCTCGGGATCGCGGCAATCACACTAGTGGCGCTGGTCTGGGTCGAGTTGCGCGCCGAAGCACCGATCCTGCCGCTACGCCTGTTGCGCTGGCGACTGTTTGCGGTCGCCTGTGCCCATGGCATCCTGGCAGGTTGGGTCTTGTTTGGCGGCATGAACTATATCCCGCTCTTTGTGCAGGGTGTGCTCGGCACGAGTGCCACCGAAGCAGGGACGACCCTGACCCCAATGCTGATGGGGTGGGTGCTTTCGAGTATTGTTGCTAGTCGTCTGTTGCTCAAAGTGAGTTACCGTAGCATCGTGATCGGCGGGATGAGCCTGTTTTTGGTCGGGACGTTTATGCTGGCCCAGGTTAGCCCCGACATGAGCCGCCTGAATCTGATGGCAGCAATCACGCTGATGGGGATTGGCATGGGCTGTGCTATTCCCTCGTTTCTGATTGCAGTGCAGAGCAGTGTTGATCGGCGCGAGATGGGTGCAGCCACCGCCACCTTGCAGTTCTCGCGCACGATTGGCGGCACGTTCGGGGTGGCTGTGCTGGGGGCCTTGCTCAGTTCGCAATTGGTGCTGGCCTTGAGCGCTGCCGGCCTGAGCCCTGATGCCGTGCCGCTCGATGCCCTGATCGGCGAAGGTGCTGCCGGTAGTGCCGCCCTGAGCGAACCAGCCCGGGCCGCTCTGGCAACGGCGCTGGCGCGGATGTTCCAGTCCACCCTGCCGGTTGCCGTCCTGGCCTTCGCCGTGACCTGGCTCGCCCCGCGTTCGTCGCCAGCCCAACTGGCTGAACGGGCCGCCGAAGTCAAGACGGCAGCGGCGGATTAGGACGCAGTACGTTGCGTCCCTCCGCCAAACTTCCAACGCTCGGCGCAATCCAAAGTCGTTTTATTCCCCGCCCGCCCGTCGCCGCGCCCGCTCTTTGGCCGCCCGTAACCGTTCCAGCGGATCGTCACTGGTTGGGGCCGGGGCTGGCGTGGGCGGCGGCGCGGCGGGCGGCGGCACTGACGGGGCTACCGGTGGCGCTGGCGGTAGAGCAGCGTCCGATCCCATGGGTGTCATGCGCTCACCCGCCCGTTGTTTGGCCTCGTTCAGCCGATCTATGCCAGGGGTCGCCGCTGCTGGGGCAGCCACGGGTTGTGGGCGACGGCTCGCCATCCATGTTCCGAGTGCCCCGAGATCCTCGCGGCGCAAGAGCAAGCGGCGCAAGGCAATGTCGACCGGCAATAAGAGCAGCGCCAATACCACCAGGGGCAAGCCAATCTCCTGAGCACGTGTGACCCACGCCCCAACTGGCGCAAACGCCTCAGCCGGGGTTGCCAGTTCATTGCCCCCAGTCAGCACCGCCAGTTCGGTGAGCAACGCCGGGTTGGCCTGTGCGCCACGATACTCGGACGAATAGGGAACCACCATGCCAGCGGTCTCTTGCAGGATGACCCGTTCGCCAATCCGTCCACTGATCTGCACCAGATAGGTGCCAGGCGTGGGACTATCAAGACGGCCCTGATAGTTGCTCGGGCCAACCTGGGGCAACGGAACCTCGCGCCGGGATCCATCAGTGCCAATCAAGGTTGCGGTCACCTCAAGCGGATCTTGCACGCTCCCGGTATTCAGGCGGATGGTCGTTTCGCCCCCAGCCACCGCCACATCGGCACTGATCTCCTGGCCACCACGCACGGGCAGGACGGCCCCCACCAGTTGGCCCGCAAAACGCGGGAAGTTGGCCCAACGCACCAGGTCGGCTCCCCAGCGCCCTTCGGTGTCACTCAACCAGGCCGCGCTGCGCCCCAACCCGTACTGCCAATAGGCCAGCAGGGCCTGATCATCGTCGGTTGCCAACAGCATGCGCGCACTGCCCTTGAGCGTGCTGCCATTAAAGCCATACAGGGTGGGTAACCCGCCAACGCCAGCCAGCACGGGACTCTCACCAATCTGCACTGGCATAAAGGGTCGTTCGACAATATAGTTCCCGACGGTCGTGATCGTCTCCTGGATGAAGATCTGTGGCACATCGGCCATATCTTGCACCGGGTAGTAGCGCCCACCCCCGGCCGCGGCGAGCCGATCCAGATAGTCGGCCGAGCCACTCCCAGCGGCGACGACACTCAAGGTGACGCCCTGGCTGCGCATCCGTTCGGCGATGTCGGTCTGATCACCACCAGCACCCCACCCATCGGTTAGCAAGACGACATGCTTGATCCGCGCATCTACGTCCTGAAGCAGCGTTTCGGCCTCTTGCAACCCGGCACGCACATTCGTCGAGCCACGCGGTTCTAAGCCAGCCAGGGCATCAACCACCTGCTCTATGCTTGCCCCGGTCACGGCGGGCATGGTCTGAAGCGCCCGGCTATCGAACGAGACCACGCCAATCGTATCCTGGGCACCAAGTAGTGCCGAGGCCTGGGCCACTGCATCTTTGGCAATATCGAGTTTGCGCACCCCACTGGCCTGCATCGGCCCGCCCCCCGGATCATTGCAGTGGCAGGCATCCATCGAGCCAGATTTGTCAATCACAAACACCATCGCCAGGTCGGGGCGCTCTTCACGGTCGCGCACATCCATATACACCGGCATGGCCTCTTCGATCGGGGTGCGCCCATAGCCGCCCACACCAAAACTATCGTCACCGCCCACCATCAGCAGCCCTTTGCCGAGATCACGTACATAGATCGGCAGGGATGCCATGGCCCCTACCGGCAGGCTCCGCGCCGGGGTGTTGATCAAAATCACCGCATCATAGACACTGAGCCCGGCCAGATCACGAGGCATACCGCCCGGCCCCAGGATTTCGGGCACCATATTGGTGGCCTGGAGCGCCGCAAAGAGCGGCAAGGCTTCGTTGCGCTCCTCGGCGACCAACAAGACCCGGGGCGGGCCTTGCACCTGGATCAGGGCGGCCGCCTCGTTGTTCTGGATGCGCCCATCCTGGGTTGGCTGGATCTGCACCCGAAAGCGCTGAAAACCGGCCCCTTCAACCTCGACCGTGAAGGCGACCTCGTTACTCCCTGGCCCCAAGTTGACCTGGGTCTCGCTCAGCACGCCTCCATCGCCCAACAGGCGCACCGTCGCGGCCTGAGCGACCGTACTTTCCAGGGTCGCCACAATCGTGGCCGCCTGACCCGCCCGCACTGCCGAAGGGGCGGCCAGCCGGGCCACCAGGGCCTCGGCCTCACTGTTGGCGAGATCCAGATCCACAATCGTGATCGGCACCCCGCGTGCTGTCGCGAGCCGCGCTGCTTCTACCGCCCGCCCCGCATTCTCCCCGCCATCCGAGAGCAGCACCAGCCGTTTTTGAGTTTCGGCCGGAAAGAGCGCCAGACCGAGTTGGATCGCTTCGGCTAGATTGGTGCGGCTCGCAAGCGGGGCTGAACTGATCCGCCCCAGGCGCTGATCATTGCTTGGGGCCCGTTCGACCAAGGCATTGCCACCAAAGACCACAATCGCGGCCTGATCACCGTTGGGCATCTCGCGGAGCGCATCCTGGATAAAGGCTTCGGCCTGGGCCCGGGCTGCGGGCGGCACCGAGTCGCTGCCATCAAGCAAAAAGACCGTGGTCAAATTGTTGACGGGCAAGACCAGCTGCACTCCGGCGATTGCCAAAATAAGCGCCAAGGCAATGAATGTTCGCACGCCCAGACTGGCCCAGAAGCGCCAGGGAGCCAGACGGCGGGGCATCAACAAACTTAAGCCAAGGATCACGCCAACCAGCGGCAGGAACCAGAGCAACTCGGGGTAAATAAAGGAGAGACGCGGCATAACCATCCTTCGGCTGCGGGTTTGGGGTGGGGCCGCAACGTTCGGCACGGGGAAGTAGCATCATTGTACCCCAGCCCTGCAACGTTTGCGAGGGCGAAAAGGTTCCTTTACAATACGAAGTACACCGCGACTACTAAAGGGATTAGGCAATGGAGCACTCGCCCGAACTGTTGCGCCAGGCCCATTATTGGATGCGTCTGACTCGTGCCCTGGATGATCGGGGCACATTTTTGCACAAACAGAGCAAAATCGTTGGGGGGTATTTTTCGCAGATCGGCCACGAGGCCCTGAGTGTTGCGGCGGGCCTGGCCCTTGGCCCCGACGATGTTTGTGCGCCGATGCACCGTGACCTGGGCACCTATTTGGTGCGCGGGCTGCATCCACGCCGCATCCTGGCCCAGTTCCTCGGCCGCGAGGCCGGGGTGAGTCGCGGGCGTGATGCGAATCTGCATGGCATGGGCGATATGAGCCTCGGCCTGATTGGCTTTATTAGCCACCTGCCCGCCTCGACCGGGGTGATTACCGGGGTGGCCCACGCCTTTAAGTTGCGGGGCGAACCCAGGGTTGCGATGGGCTTCTTTGGCGATGGTAGTGCCAGCCAGGGCCTGGCCCACGAAGCTATGAACTGGGCTGCGGTTTTTCAGGTGCCCCTGGTGCTGATCTGTGAAAACAATCAGTATGCCTATTCGACCCCGCTCAGCCGTCAGATGCACATCGAGCATATTGCAGATCGGGCCGCTGGTTATGGCATGCCCGGCATGATCGTGGATGGCAACGATTTCTGTGCCGTCTACGAAGCTGCCTGTGCGGCGGTGGAACAGGCGCGCAATGGGGGCGGACCAAGCTTGATTGAGTGCAAAACGATGCGGATGCGCGGCCACGCGATCCACGACAATATGGCCTATGTGCCCCGCGACCTGCTCGAACAATGGGCGGCCCAGGATCCAATTGCCCGGTTCGAAGCGCAGCTACGCAGCCATGGCCTGCTCGACGATGCGAGTCTGGCCGCGCTACTCGCCCAGATCGAAGCCGAACTCGATGAGGCCCAGGCGTTTGCCGAAGCCGCGCCCTATCCCGCCGGTGCCGACGTGACTGTGGGAGTATATGCGTGAGTCATGTTCCCTCAAGTCCTGAACGGGCTGATCTGTCCCTCGAATATGTGCCGTGTGCCTTGTGTGGCACCGACCAGACCCACTTGCTCGCCGAATTGGGCCGCGAGGGGCGCTTGTTGACCCAGGCATGGCCGGTTGGGCTGCACTTTAAGCTGGTACGCTGCGCCCAATGTAGCCTGGCCTATATCAACCCTCGCATGACCGAAGCAGCCAGCCCCTTGGCCTACGATCACGCCGCCGAACAGGCCTATTTCGCGCAGACCTATGCCGCCCGCCGCCGTGCCTATGCCAGCCTGCTCGCTCAAGCCACGCGCTTGCTTGATCAGCCACCGACCCGCCTGCTCGACATCGGCACCGGTGACGGCGTGCTGCTTGAACTCGCCCAGGCCCGTGGACTCCAGGCCATTGGCACCGAAACGAGTGCAACCTTGCGCGCTCAGATCAGCCAGCAGCTTGGGCCAGCAGCGATCTGGGATCAACCGCTCGCGACCCTGCCGGAGGCCAGCTTTGATCTGGTGGCCTTGCTTAATGTGCTAGAACACGTCCATCAGCCTGCGGCAATGGTGGCCGAGCTCGCGGCACGGCTGCGCCCAGGCGGTCTGGCGCTGGTGCATGTGCCCAACTTTGGGGGTCTGGCCGCCCGCCTGAAAGGCCCGCGCTGGCACCACCTCGAACCAATGGATCATCTCTACTATTTTACCTACCGCACGCTTACGGCCCTGTTTGCCCAGGTCGGCCTGATGGCAACTGCTCGCTTCAATCTGATCACCAGTACCGGCCCTGGGGCCGTGCTGCAACATGGCTTGGGTGCCGCTGGGATCTATCTCGATAATGGCCTTGGCGTGATCTTCCGGCGTTCGTAAGAGCGACCGTAGCCAGACAGAGGATACCACCATGACCTGGGATCAAGGTTTGCACAAAGGGGTCGCAACCCTCAGTGACGAGGCTGATGGCACGGCAACCCGCGAACTTACCTACCTGGAGGCGATTCGGGACGGGTTGCATTTTGCGCTCCAGAGCGACCCGAACGTGCTCCTGCTTGGCGAAGATATTGGCGTTTATGGGGGCGCGTTCAAAGTGACCCAGGGCCTGATCGAGGCCTTTGGCGAACAGCGGGTCATTGATACGCCCATGGCTGAGTTGGCGATGATCTATGCGGCCATCGGCATGAGTTTCCAGGGCTTTCGCCCGGTGATCGAAATGCAGTTCGCCGATTTTATCTCGACTGGCTTTGATGCGATTGTGCAGTTTGCTGCGACCAACCATTATCGCTGGGGCCAGCCGGTGCCAATCACGATTCGTGCCCCCGGTGCCGGTGGGCTGCGGGCCGGGCCGTTCCACTCGCAGAGTAACGAAGCCTGGTTTGTGCATACCCCCGGCCTAAAAGTAGTGGCTCCATCCACCCCCGCCGATGCCCGCGGTCTGCTGCTCAGTGCGATTCGTGATCCTAATCCGGTCATCTACTACGAAACCAAATATCTCTATCGGTCGCTCAAGGGGCCAGTCCCCGAAGGTGATGTGGTGGTGCCAATTGGGCAGGCGGCCCTCCGCCGCGAGGGCGAAGAGGCGACGATTATCACGTATGGGGCGATGGTCCACGAAGCCCTGAACGCGGCCGAACAGTTGGCTCAGGCCGGGCAGAGTGTGGCCGTCCTTGATCTGCGAACCCTCAAACCGCTTGATGAAGCGGCCATCCTGGCCAGCGCCCGGCGCACCGGCAAAGTCTTGATCGTCCACGAAGCCAATCGTACCTGCGGGGTAGGTGGCGAGGTGGCCGCCCTTATTGCCGAGCACGCTTTCGAGCATCTTGATGCCCCAATTATGCGTCTAGCTGGCCCAGACACGCCCGTCCCCTATAGTCCACCACTCGAAGATGTGCATCGTCCAGCCGCTGCCAGCATCCTTGAAGCCGCCAAAAACTTGCTGGCGTACTAAACCGAAAATCCGTAATCCGCATCACAATGCCAAAAACGGCTTTATACCCTTGCACTTTGCACCACACGGGCGTATAATGCCAAAGACTACCACACAGTTGCTCTGGATACTCAACGAGGATTCGTCGCTCTTTGCAAGGACGACGCATGGAAGAGACGCAGGGGATCGCTGACGACGCTGAGCTGTTGCCGACGCCTGGTTCTGGTGATGATCTGCTCACCCAGGAGGATGAGGATCTGATGCTGATGCAGCAGTTCCTCAACGACCCAGCCCACGACTATCGCAATTTGAAGTATGGCGATACGGTAGACGGCAAGCTGATGCGCGTTGACCGGGATGAACTCCTGGTTGACATTGGCTCGAAGGCTGAGGGGGTTGTCCCATCACGCGAGATGCAATCGCTTAGCCTCGAAGATCGTACCGCCTTGCGCGCGGGCGATGTCCTTCTGGTCTTTGTGGTTCAGTCCGAAGACAAAGAGGGCCGTGCCATCCTTTCGGTGGATAAAGCCCGCCAAGAGCGGAGTTGGCGCACGTTGCAGGCCGCCTTCGAGCAAGGCGAGGTCATCACTGCACGGGTGGTAAACTACAACAAGGGTGGCTTGCTGGTCAATCTTGATGGCGTGCGCGGGTTTGTGCCAGCCTCGCAGGTCAGTGGCATTACCCGTGGCCCCGACACCCAGAAGCAGTCGGATATGGCCCGGATGGTCAATACCGATCTGCAGTTGAAGGTGATTGAGATCAACCGCAACCGTAACCGCCTGATCCTCTCTGAGCGCCAGGCGATGCAGGAATCACGCGAGTCCAAGAAGGACGAGCTGTTAGCCAATCTGCGCGAAGCCGATGTGCGCGAAGGCATTGTCAGTTCGGTCTGTGACTTTGGGGCCTTCGTAGATATTGGTGGGGCCGATGGCCTGGTCCACCTCTCCGAAATTTCGTGGAGTCGGGTCAAGCATCCCGGCGAGGTCTTGAAGGTTGGCGATAAGGTGCAGGTGCATATTCTGAGTATCGATCACGAACGCAAACGGATTGCGCTCTCGATCAAACGTACCCAGAGCGAACCCTGGACCCGGGCTGGCGAACGCTACCAGTTGGGCCAGATTGTGGAAGGTACCGTGACCCAACTCGCTTCGTTTGGGGCCTTTGCCCGGATCGAAGACGGGATCGAAGGGCTGATCCACGTCTCCGAGATGGGCGACGAACGGATTCAACATCCGAAAGATCTGCTCAGCGAAGGCCAAGCTATTCAAGCCCGCGTGATCCGCATCGATCCGGCTCGCAAACGCATGGGCCTGAGCCTCCGCTTGACCGCTGAGCTTACTGAGGATGGGCAGGAGACCAACGAAGCCTAAAGCAGCGTTTTCCTATATCATGTTTTCCCCACGCCCTCGTGGCGTTATGCTTCCTCATTTTCCCCACACTGAGGCCACGATGCCGCTTCAGTTGCTGTTTCCCCGCCTGGGCATCCTGCCTTCCATCCGCCTATCCGCCACCGCCCGGTTGGTTTCGTGTTAGCTAGTGGAGAACATCATGTCTGACCTCTACAGTAAGTTTACCCGGCGAGCCAAGCAAGTGCTGCAACTCGCCCATGAAGAGGCGCGATCTTTTAATCACCCTTATATTGGTACCGAGCATATACTGCTGGGGCTGATCCGCGAAAGCGAGGGCATCGCGGCGCGTGTCCTTGATGACCTGGGGGTCAAACTGGCCCAGGCCCGCAGCGCCGTCGAGTTTATTGTTGGCCCCGGCGAGGGCACTCAGGTCAATGACCAGGAGTTAACCGCCCGCGCCCAGAAGGTGATCAAGTATGCGATTGAAGAGGCCAGCCGCCTTAATCACCACTATATTGGCACCGAGCATCTGCTGTTGGGCCTAGTGCGCAATGGCGAGGGTGTTGCGACCGGCGTGCTCGATATTATGGGGGTGAGCCTGGAGCAGGTGCGTAATCAGGTGATGCGCGTGCTGCGTCACGGGACGGGCGGCACCAGTGAACAGCGGGCTGGTTCAACTGGTCAGGCGGCCGCGCAGCGCCAATCAAAAACGCCCTATCTTGATGCGCTCGGCACCGATCTAACCGAAATGGCCGAGGCCGGACGGCTCGATCCGATCATCGGACGCCAGCACGAGATCGAACGGGTGATTCAGATCCTCTCGCGCCGCACCAAGAACAATCCGGCCCTGATTGGCGAGCCAGGGGTCGGCAAAACGGCGATTGTCGAGGGCCTGGCCCAGCGCATTATTCAGGGTGATGTGCCCGATAGCATCAAGGGCAAGCGCGTCGTCACCCTCGATATGGGTGCCCTGGTGGCCGGTACCAAGTATCGCGGCCAGTTCGAGGAGCGCCTCAAGCGGGTGATTGACGAGATCAAAGAGACTCGCTGCATCCTCTTCATTGACGAGTTCCATACGATTATTGGGGCGGGCGGGGCCGAAGGCACGCTCGATGCCGCCAATATTTTGAAGCCGGCCCTCTCACGCGGCGAACTCCAGACGATTGGGGCCACCACGCTTGATGAGTATCGCAAGTATATCGAGCGTGACGCCGCGCTTGAGCGCCGCTTCCAGCCGGTACAGGTTGATGAGCCGAGCCTCGAAGATACGGTACTGATCCTGAGGGGCATCAAGTCGCGCTACGAAGATTTCCACCAGTTGCAGATCTCGGACGAGGCAATCAAGGCGGCGGCGGCCCTTTCGGCCCGCTATGTGCCCGACCGCCAACTGCCCGATAAGGCGATTGACCTGATTGACGAGGCCGCCAGCCGGGTACGCATGTACCGCAGTGCGACCCCGCCCCAACTGCGTGATGCGCTCCGTGGGCTCGAAGCGCTGCGCAAAGAGCGCGAGGCGGCCATCGAGGATAAGCAGTTCGATCTGGCAAACGACCTGCGTGAGCGCGAAGAGCGCATGCAGGGCCGGATTACGGCGATTGAGGCCGAGATTGCGGCGGCGGGTGGCGACGAGCGTGTCGCTGAGCGCCCCTATGTGACCGAAGAAGACATTGCCGAAGTCGTAGGCATGTGGACTGGCATCCCAGTTACCCGCCTCAAGGGCGACGAGACGACCCGCCTGATGCAGATGGAAGATTTTCTGCACAACCGGGTGGTCGGCCAGCAAGAAGCGATTGTCACGATTTCGAAGGCGGTACGGCGCGCCCGCGCTGGCCTGAAGGATCCCAAGCGCCCGATCGGCAGCTTCATCTTCCTGGGGCCAACCGGCGTCGGCAAGACCGAACTGGCCAAAACCCTGGCCGAGTTTATGTTCGGTTCCGAGGAGAGCCTGATCAAGATTGACATGTCCGAGTTCCAGGAGCGCCATACCACGTCGCGCCTGGTTGGTTCGCCGCCGGGGTATGTTGGCTACGGCGAAGGCGGCCAATTGACCGATGCGGTGCGCCGCAAGCCCTACAGCGTGGTGCTGTTTGATGAGATCGAAAAGGCCCACCCCGACGCTTTCAACCTGCTGCTTCAGGTGCTTGAGGATGGCAACCTGACTGATGGCAAGGGCCGCAAGGTAGACTTCCGCAATACAATCATCATCATGACCTCGAATGTCGGCACTGAACACATTCGGCGGGCCAGCCGGATCGGCTTTGGTGGCAATGCCGACGAGATTGACCAGACTGATATGCGGCGCAAAGTGGACGATGCGCTCAAGGCGCTCTTCCGCCCCGAGTTCCTCAACCGGATTGATGCCACGATCATCTTCCACCCGCTGACCAACCAGGAGATCCAGCAGATCACGACGTTGATGCTCAAGCGGGTGCAGCGCCAGCTCGACGAGCACCAGATGCGGCTCGATGTGCGCCCCGACGCGCTCGACGTGTTGGCCCGGCGCGGCTACGATCCGGCCTTTGGGGCACGCCCGCTGCGCCGCCTGATCACCAACGTGATCGAAGACCCGCTGGCCGAAGGGCTGCTCGAAGGGCGCTTCCAGGAGGGTGATACGATTGTCGTGGACACCGAACTGGACGAACTGCGCCTGCGCTCGCAGCGTCAGCTCGACAGCGAGGCGGCCGAAACCCAGCCCGAAGAGAGCCCGGCTTTGGTTGAGTAGATAGGCAAGGGTCGGCGCCGCGCTTTCCAGGGATATAGAGCCACTCGTCTTGCCCGGCAGCTGTGTACAGTCTAAGGGCGGCCCAACGCACCGCGTCAGCCGCGCCGCTGGCAGCTTCGATAGATGGCACCGTACGTTGGCATACGACTCGCATGAAAAACGCATCAGGTTTGATTACGCGCCAGTGGCGTCAGGTGCGAGCCGATGAACAGAAGGGGCACGCTGGTCATGACCAGCGTACCCCTTCTAAGTTATGCCACCCCCATAGTGGAAAACATCTCGGCAACCGTATTCTTCGGTATTTGTATAACCTACTGTAGTCCAAGTTGAACTTTAATGGCTCGTTCAACTGCTTGCACGTCTGCTTGTGATAATCTTCCCATTTGATTCGTGAGACGCTTTTTGCTCACGGTAGTTACCTGGTCCGCCATTGCTTTATGTTGAACATTATTCACCATCACATAAGCTTCACTGGGATAGAGACGGTCAACATTGCTGGTGAGAGGAACGACTTGAACACGATTCAGGAGTCGATTGGCGATATCATTGCTGATGATCACCGCTGGTCGCTCCTTCTGGATTTCACCACCGACCGCTCCCGAGAAGTCAATCCACCACACTTCACCGCGTTTCATCGGCGACGTCTCCGCTTGTCGCGTTTGCCCATTCTTCTGCCTCTGCTTCCCGAGTCTCGTCGGCAGCCATTGCAGCATAGCCGGCTTCGAGGTCGTCACCGAGAACGTGCGGCCGCACGAGATCCTCGATAAACTGACTGATTTTCCTTCGTCCGATGACTTTATGAAGCCCTTCGTAGACCTCTTCATCTACGGTTATTGTGAGCTTCTTCTGCATTCGTAGTTCCCTTCTCGATCTCGTGTTACACGTATAGTATACGTATTATAAGCTTACGGGAAGTAAAATACAAGAGGCCTGAGGCACCAGGCGAGTGCTGCCGAACGTCAGCGTTTAGCCGCACCGCTGGCCGCATTCATAGATCGCCGCCAACGGTCGAGTGAAACCCACATTCCAGACTCGCGCCCAGGTCAGGGCCGCGCCAGCGGCGTCGTGCTGCAGGAGCGCGGAAAAAAGGGGGCCTGACGACGGAAAAGAATCGCTTCACCACGCCCTCGGTCGGTCGGTCGGCGGCTTCTCAACCAAAATCCACCTCCTGACGGATCGCAATGGGACACCCCTTGATGCACGAATCACCCCTGGACAGGCGCATGAAGCGACGGAAGCCGAAGCAATCCTGGAACAGGTTGCGCTTCCACGGGCACGTCCACGGGCACGGCGTCGCGCGAAACGGCTGGCTGCGGATCGCGGCTACGATGCCCGCCGGATTCGCCAGTGGTTACGCAAACGTGGGATCGAACCCGTCATTCCGCCACGGAAACGTACCGGAAAACCCAAACGCGGCCGCCCATGCAGCTACAACAAGACCCACTACGGCATGCTACCCCCGATACGCCAACAGGCGCAGGCCGTTCAAGACGACCAGGATGGTGCTGCCCTCGTGGCCGATTACACCGAGGGGCAGGGCGATACCGACACTAAGCGTAGCGATGATCAGGATGACGACAACGGCCAGGGCAAAGCTGATGTTCTGCCAGACGATCCGGCGGGTGCGGCGGCTGAGGCCCACGGCGTAGGCGATGGCACCTAGATCGTCGCGCATCAGGACGATGTCGGCGGTTTCGAGGGCCGCATCGGTGCCGGCTGCGCCCATGGCAATCCCTAACGATGCCGCTGCGAGGGCGGGTGCATCATTGACGCCGTCGCCAACCATGGCGGTAGCGCCGTAGCGCTGGTTCAACTCCTGCACTTTGCGCAGCTTGTCTTCGGGTAACAACCCGGCATGGACTTCGTCTACGCCAACCCGGCGACCCAGCGCCTCGGCGACGCGAGCATTGTCGCCAGTGAGCATCACAATGCGTTGGATGCCAGCCTGGCGCAGCGCGGCGATCTGGGCGGCGGCGGTTTCGCGTTCGCGATCCATCACCGTGATCAGGCCCAACCAGCGCCCGCCCTGGGACGCGATCAAGACGGAACCACGGCCCTCATCAGCGAGTTGATCGGCGGCCGCAAGCAGTTCGGTGGGCACTGGTTGGCCCAGGTGGCTAAACAGATGCGGGGCACCCACCAGGGTTTCGACACCATCCCAGGTGGCACGCACACCCATACCGGTCACCGCCTCGAAATGCTCGGGGGCCACAGGATCAAGGCCGGCGTCAGTCGCGTGGGCGATGATCGCCCGGGCCACGGGATGTTCACTCATGATTTCGGCGCGAGCCACGGTCGCCAGCAATTCGTCGGAACTGACCCCGGGTTGGGGCACCAGATCGGCGACGGTCGGACGCCCATAGGTCAGGGTGCCGGTCTTGTCGAAGGCAATCACCTTGATCTGGGCCAGATCTTCCAGATGCACGCCACCCTTGAACAGGACCCCGTGGCGGGCACCGTTGGCGATCGCACTGAGCAAGGCGGCAGGCACACTGATCACGAGCGCACAGGGCGAGGCGACCGTCAACAAGACCATGCCAGTGTAAAAGGTTTCGGCAAAGGGTGCGCCAGTCAGCATGGGCATCAGCAGAATGAACAGGGCTACCGTGCCAATCACGCCCATCGCGTACCACTGCTCGGCGCGATCAAGGAAACTCTGGGTACGAGCCTTACCAGCCTGGGCGTCGCTGACCAGGCCAATAATGCGGGCCAGCGTGCTCTCATCAGCCGACTTGGTAACCTCGATGTCGAGCGCTCCGCTCTGGTTGAGGGTACCGGCCAGGGCGAGGTCGCCAACCGACTTTTGCACCGGCATCGACTCGCCGGTGAGGGCGGACTCATCAAAACTCGCACTGCCGTGCAGAATGACCCCATCCAGCGGCACCCGGTCGCCGGGGCGCAAACTGACCAGATCACCGACCTGGACTTGCTCGACAGGGAGGTCGAACTGCTGATCACCCCGGCGCACGGTTACGTGATCGGGGCGCAGTTCGAGCAGGCTGGCAATCGCCCGGCGGGTGCGATCCATCGCATAACCCTGCAATACATTGCTCAGCGAGAAGAGGAAGAGCAGGATGGCCCCTTCGGTCCAGGCACCAACATAGGCTGCGCCAAGAGCCGCCAGCACCATGAGCAGATCAACTTCGATCGTGCGTTCGCGTAGCGAGGCAATGATTGCCCCGACCGCAAAGAAGCCACCGAAGAAGTAGGTAGCCAGACGCACCGCCAGCAATGGTGCCCCAAGCAGGCCCAACCGCTCAAAGAACACCCCCCCAATGATGCCAACCAGGGTCAGGGCCACAAAGAGTTGCTCGATCCGGGCGGGATCAAGCTGCGGCAGCCCGGTGCGGGGAGTGGTGGTGGGCTGTGTAAGGGTTGTCATAAGCGTATTCCCTAATACAAAACCTGGCGATCTTCGGGGGCCAAGCGTTCGAGGAGATCGGGCCCAAGGCGGGCGAAGATGCGCTGGGCAAACAGTTCCATCCAGATAAATTGGCGGGCGATCAGCACCATGTTGTGATTGGTGGTCACAGTTGCCGAGGTCACGGTATGGCCACTGGCAATCAAAAACTCGCGTTCATCGGAAACCACGATCAAGGTTTCTTGCATGCGGTGCAGTTCGGTTTCGCGTTTGGGGTGGCGCACGACTTGCCCAAGATCGAAGGGCAGGTCACCGGTGAGGATCACGCCGAGCGCAATCCCTCGGGTATGGGCCTCGGTCAAGCGGGCACGGAGGGATTCGACATCGGCGTCAGTCAGGACGAGCATCAACTCACGGTCAGCGGCCTCGATCAGGTCACCAGCATAGGCCAGGGCTTCGCGGCGACCACTAAAGTTCCAGAGCCGCCCGGTCCGCTCTTGATTGTAGAGGGGCAGCAGATCGCTGCGGAGGGCGGCCGCCCGTTCGCGGGCCTCGCGCTCGTAGCGATCAAGCAACAGGGCAGGCGAAACGGGCCGATACAACGTCGCCTTCTCTTCTTCGGACTTCAGGGCCGCGCCACGGGCTTCGAGCCGACCGAGGGCTTCGTAGACCATTGAGCGGGGCACACCGGAACTCTTACTGATCTGATACCCCGTCGCAGGATTCTCGCTCAGGAGTGCCAGATAGACTTTCGCTTCGTACTCGGTCAGGCCGAGGGCGGCGAGTTGGTCAAGCAGCTTCATGCGGGTTGGTGCTCCACTGTATTTATAGTAGTTCAATTACGAACTACTGCAAAAAGTATACGCCTGCAACGGGGATCCGTCAAGGGTTTGTTCAGGTTCAGCAATGGTATACTAGAGCGAGGATAGCAGCGACAAACAACGCACAGAAGGGAATATACGATGCGCAAACAGAACCGTGGGCTCCAGATCGTCAGTGCCTTGATTCTGGGGCTGCTTGCGATTGTGATGGTCGTGACGGCGGTTGCGCCGTACTGATACGATCAAACCCGAGCGCCGCAAGCAATGCCTGCGGCGCTCGGGTTTGATGGTGGGACAAGCGCGACTTAGAAGGTTGGCCCAATGGGAGCGAGGGTCGGCACGGGTGGGGGCTGACTATCACTCAAGAACTCGGGGGCCGGATCGATGGGATTAATGCCCAGGGGCTGTGGCGCATCACCAAGCGTAAAGGGAAGCCCGCTGTTGCTGTCAATCACATCGGGGGCCTGGCCCTGGTCGGGGCGGAAGTTGGTCACATTGGGCGAACCAGGGGTGACATTGACCCGATCAATCACCAGGCGGCGGCTGGATTGGCCCTGCACCGTAAAGGCATAGCTCCCGGTGGGTAGCCGCTGATCGAGGGCAATCACGGCGTAGAACTCACCGAACTGGTTGGCCTGCTGGAAGGGCACATCACGGACGCTCCCATCGGGCAGGGTGGCCCAGACCGCGATCAGTTCGAACGGCTCGAAGAACTGCCCTTGAAGTTCGAAGCTCTGGGTCTGGCTGGCACTGGCATTCGGACGCCAGGCGACCCGCAATTGGGCCCAGCCCGACGGGGTCGAGGTACGACTATCCAGACGGAAGCGGGTAATCACCTGGTAGCCGCTACTGCGTCCCAGTGCAGTGAAGGCATAGGTGCCAACGGCAAAGCGCTCATCGAAGACGAAGGTCGAAGCAAAGCTACCCACATCACTGGTAAACTGGCCCGGATAGTCAAGCACCGTGCCATCGGGGGCCGTAATCCAGACCGAGACCTCTTCTTGGGCACGGAAGCCACGTCCGAAGATATTGACCAGGGCACCGTGCAGGCCGCTGGTGGCCCCGGTGGTATTGTCCTCGACAATCAAGGTCGTCGGCCCAGCATTGGGCGCTGGACTCGGGCGGGGCATCAGGACAAAGCAACCCTGGGCCTGGCGGCGGCTCGATGCGCCCAGCGCGGTGAAGGTGTAGCTGCCATAGGGCCAGCGCTTCGAAGCCTGGAAGGTATAATAGTAGTCGCCACCATTGCTGATCTGGGCAAACCAGGGGAAGTTGGCGGGCATATCTACCAGACCATCAAGGCCAGCTGGGGCACGAACCCGTCCATCGGCCACAATCGGACTAAAGGTGCGGCCATCGGGAAACGTGAATGAGATATAGACAAACTCGTTATCCCAGAACTGGCGCAAGACTAAGCCCAGCGACTCATCCTGGAACCCGGCGGGGGCCGGCTGACCGGTACGTTCACACGTGGCAGTGGTTGGGGCAAGCACAAACAACTCGCCCCCGGCATTCTGGGCCTGGCTGGTGTAGGCAAAAATGCCTAGCACACTCATCAGGGCAAGGATCAACCCGGCCGCAAACAGACGCTGACGTTGGGATCGCATCTTGGTACTCCTAATCGCTTGCAGGCAATGATCAACCAGGGCTACCCCACCTTGATAATAGGTGGCAAGCCAGAAAAAGCAGACAGGGCTTGATTTGGGGCCGTTGTTAGCTCAGAGAAGGGAAGTTTTGTTTAGCACATTGCAGCAGTAAATAGGCTGGAAGGCACATGCGGTGATGACAGAACACGATTGGCGTTTGACGTCGTGTAATGATATAGTACTGATAGCAGCCTGAACTGCCTAGATGTGTATATTACAGGGCTCTTACACAAGATTACGGGCGTCTGACAGAGACGTTAAAACGATGCATACTTCTCGCTATACCATGCTTTATGATGGAGCTTGCCGGATTTGTACGAACCAAGCCGAACTCGTGGCGTCCTACAATGATGCTGATTGGATCGAGATTCTGGATCTGAACGACCCGCGTGTGCGCGAGCGTTTTCCGCAGATCACGCCCGCGATGGCCCAACGCGAGTTGCACCTGGTAGCGCCTGATGGTTCACTTCACCAGGGAGCCGAGGCCGTGCGCGAGGTGTTGCTGCGGCTGCCGAGTTTGCGCGGCCTGGGCGAGTTGATGCGCCTACCCGGAGCGATGACGCTGGCCCGTCCGGTCTATGCCTGGGTTGCTGCCAATCGGTACCTGCTTGGGGGTCGCACCGAGCCTTGCGATGATGGTTCGTGTGCCCGCTAATGGCTCGGTTGTGATTCACCACAGAGACACAGAGGACACAGAGTTTGGTGAGGATCACTTTTGGATGGCCGAGGCAGATGGGGCGGTTTGGCTTCAGCTTAATGGTCGTGCTGCTGCTGGCGGTGGGGGTACAGTCCGCTTATACGGCTAATACCTCGATCACGAACCAGGTGCCAACCAGCTTAGACCAGCAAGCCACGCCAGTGCCGCAGCTTACGCCAACCATTACCACCGATGCGCCGCCTCCGGCTCGTCCGCTGGGCTATACCACGATCATGGCCCTAAGTTGCCTGTTTATGCTCTCGGTGGTGACCTTGGCTGGCAGCGTTGCCATGAAGCGGCGCTTTGATGCGATCAGTCCAGATCGTTCATGAGCGCGGCGCACACAGATCGCAGGCGTTGCGGCACGGGGTTAGCCGCTGCCCAAAATGGGCGGCCAGGCTACGATGGCGGCAACTGGCACTGCGCGCATAGGCGGCCATGGCTTCGATGCGCTGGGTCTGGCGCTGCTGGTAGGTGTGTAACAGTTGATCGATCCGGTTGGCAACATCGGGTGGGGCGGCAAGCAGTTCGATCATGGGTAGACGCTGAATACCACGCATGCGCAAGAACCCGGCATCATGCCAGGCCAACAAGTGCGCTTCGAGCTCGATTGGATTGAGTTCCGCCTGCGCCGCAAGATCCAGCAGATCATAGTCGGTAGCGACCCCGGGACTCGCGCCGAGCACCTGGGCCAGCCGTTCGGCCTGGGGATCGGGCGGCGCGGCCCCGGTTAAACTCAGGTTCACCCGTTCAGGGGCGTCGAAGTGGCGTCGTAACAAGCCAACCCGTTCGAGCATGCTCAGGCCGACTCGCACCAGACTTTCGTTGTCACCGGGGAGGGCCGGTTGCAATTGGGCCAGATCAAGCAGGCCAAGTGTGCCGCCCAGGGCCGAACGCACCGCCCGGTAGAGGGCACGCAGATCAGCACGGGTCAGGGCTTCTTCTTCCAGCCATCCCAACAGGCGGGTCTGGTCGTGGCTAGCGTACAAAAGTACACAGCGGGCCGGACGCCCATCACGCCCGGCTCGGCCAGCTTCTTGGTAGTAGGCTTCGAGTGACTGGGGCAGGTTGTAATGGATAATGGCACGAATGTCGGGCTTATCAATGCCCATGCCAAAGGCGACGGTGGCAACCAACACCCTGGTCAGGCCGGCCATAAACCGTTCCTGGGTTGCGGCCCGATCCAGCACCTGGGCATGATAATGCTCGGCCGCGACCCCTTCGGCCCGCAGCGCCTCGGCGATGGTTTCGCAACTCTGCCGCGAACGGGCATACACAATGATCGGGCCATCAATTTGGGCGCACAGGCTCTGGATCACCTGAAGCTTCGCCGTATGATTGGCGGCGCGCACGACCTGTAAAAACAGGTTAGGCCGAAATACCGAAGCGTTAATCGTGCTCCATGGCCCGAGTTCGGCCTGCAACTCGGCCTGGGTCTCGCGGGAGGCCGTAGCGGTCAGGGCTAGGACCGGTGGGTTGCCCAATTCGGTCAAGGCCCGCCCGATGAACAGATAGTCGGGGCGGAAACTTGTCCCCCAGAGGCTAAGACAATGGACTTCGTCAATCACAAAGCGGGCGACCCCAGCCCGTTTGAGGGCATGCAAGAAGGCGCGTTGGCGCAGTCGCTCGGGGGCGATATAGACCAACCGAAAGTCGCCGCGGGCCAAACCACGCAGGCGGCTACTTAGTTCGGTAGTACTCAGCGACGAGTTAATGAGGGTGGCGTAGGGGCGCACCTGGTCAGGTAGGCCATCAAGCTGATCCTTCATCAGGGCGATCAGTGGACTCACCACGACGGTTGGCTGGGGCAAGAGTAGGGCGGGGAGTTGGTAGGTCAGCGATTTTCCCGCCCCGGTGGGCATCACCGCCAGGGTTGGCTCGCCAGCCAGAACGCGGGCAATCACTCGCACCTGGTGCGGCCGAAACTCGTCCATACCAAACAGATCACGCAAGGCATGGTACGCCTCTTCGGGGAGGAGCGACGTTTCGGCCACTGCTTCGGCCACGGGCTCGGCCAGGCCGGGTTCGGGCACGAGGCCCAGATGCTGGGCCAGGGCGGCCCGTTCGTCGGCTTCGGCTTTGGCGAGTTGGGCTGCAAGATCAGTCGCACTGGCGTGATCTTCGGCCAGGGTGGCGGCGCGCCAGAGGATCTGGAGGTCGGCGACGGTTGGATGATAGCCCGGTCGCAACATCAGGGCCTCGATCTGACCACGGGCAGCCTCGGGATCGGCCAGTTCCAGGGCCAGTTCGGCCAGGGCACGCACCGGAGCCACGGCAAGCGGATCGACCTCGGCAGCAGCTAGCAAGATCTCGGACGCCGCTTCGAGTTGGCCCCGGGCGCGCAGCACCTCACCCTGCACTAACGCCAGGGCCACAGGCGGCAGTTCATCAGCGGCCAGCGCCGCCAGGGCACGATCAAGCTCTGGCTGACGGCGGGCGGCCAGGAGGGCGCGAATCCGCAACGTGCGGCGGCTCTGGCTCGGGGGGCGTTCGGCATCAAGGCGATCGAGCAGGGTGAGGGCTTCGGCCCCGCGCCCCAATTCGGTCAAAACCCGGGCACGGCCCTCGCGCAGGCCCACACTACCCGGCTGGGCCTGCAACCAATGATCCAGATAGGCGAGCAAGGCATCCTGATGGCCCCAGCGGCTCAGGTAGGCTACCAGGCGCTTGCGCAGATCGCCACTAACCAGAGCCAGAGCGGGTGGCGGGAGACTCAGCAGCGGATTGAGTTCGGGGATTGGCATAGGAGTTGTGGAGTTGTGGAGTTGTGGAACTAGCCCCAGGTTTTGGAGTAGTTTGACCGTTTGGCAACCGCCCTACCGCCAGGCTGATCAACTTTAAGAATTAAGTCCGATAGACGCCCGTGCCGTGGGGCTGAAGCCCTCGGCTATGGGAAGCAAAGACCGCCTGCGCGGCCTATACCCAAATAAATTCTTAAAACTCATTAGCCCGACGCCTTCGACGTAGCACAATTGTCAAGTTGAAATGGCCGCTTTTGAACGATGCCTAAAAAACCTGGTGGTGTAGGGCAGCCGCAGCACACCCACCGCCAGAGGTGGACTTTGCAACCGTCCTGGTACCAGAGGGCCGCCACATGGTCTATGGTATCATAGACTATCGTAGGTAGAACACTCGTTGAAGCAAGCTTATGCAACGTTATGCTGACCTCGAAGTCATTATCCAACGTATGGCTGATGGTGGCCATGCCGTTGACCTACGCTTTCGGGCTGATGCTGGTGATCTGGATCGTGATCTGGCCTTAAATGTACCGATCACAATTGCCTTTGCCCCCTTGATCGAACTGCTTAACGATGCTCAGCAGTACGGGGCGGCCCTCGCCCGGATGATCTTTGGCGATCAGCGCCTCCGTGAAGGCTGGATCACGGCCCGGGCCGCCACCAGTGCCCAAGCGTCCCAACTGATGCCACTGTTGATCGAAGCCCAGAACGGCACCCTGAGTTGCCGCGATCTGTTACGGGGAGCAAGACCATGAATCGCGGGGTGCTATATGCCGCCGGTGCCTATACGGCCTGGGGCTTGCTGCCGATCTTTTGGAAGGCCCTAGCCCATGTGCCCGCGCTCGAAATTCTGGCCAACCGGGTGGTCTGGGCGCTCGTGGTGGCCATGGTGCTAGGGGGCTTGCGCGGGCGCTGGGGCTGGCTGGCGGGAGCGCTGCGCAATTGGCGCGTGCTGGCGACTTTTGCGCTCACGGCGGCGCTGCTGGCCTTCAACTGGGGCCTATACATCTGGGCGGTGAATGACGGCCATGTGGTCGAAACCAGTTTAGGCTATTTTATCAACCCGCTGGTGAATGTCTTGCTGGGCGTACTGGTGTTGCGTGAACGCTTGCGCCCGGCGCAGGGGGTGGCGATTATGGTCGCGCTCAGTGGCGTGCTGTACCTGACCTTCAGCTATGGCAACCCGCCCTGGATCGCATTGGCGCTGGCGAGTTCGTTCGGACTGTACGGACTGTTGCGCAAAACCGCCAGTCTGGCCTCGCTCGAAGGGTTCACGCTCGAAACCATGGTCATGTTCCTGCCCGCGTTGGCCTTCCTGATCTTCACCGAGATCAATGGGGGCGGGGCGCTGTTTCACGCCGACCTGGGCACCAACTTACTCTTAATGGCCTCGGGGCTGATCACCGCCGTACCGCTGCTCCTGTTTGCGGCCGGTGCCCGTCTGGTGACACTAACCACGATGGGATTGATGCAATACATCGCGCCAACGCTCCAATTTTTGCTTGGCGTACTCGTGTACGGCGAGGATCTAACCCCGCAGCGCCTCTTTGGGTTCGGCTTAGTCTGGCTGGCGCTGGCGATCTATTCGCTTGAGAGCGCGATTCGCGGGGGGCGGGCGGCGCGGGCGCGGCGGGCGGGCACGGTGTAGGGGTATGGGAAGAACCAGGTTCTTCCCATACCCCTGCCGGATCACAACCCCCAGATCAACGGCATGAGCCAATAGCTCAGGGCGGTAATCAACAGGGCACCACCCAGATTGAGCCAAAGGCCAGCGCGGGCCATCTGGGGCACGGTGACGGCCCCACTGCCAAACACAATCGCGTTCGGCGGGGTGGCAACCGGCAGCATAAAGGCATACGAAGCGGCCATCGCAGCCGGGGCCATCAAGAGCAGGGCAGGCAGATCGGCCGCAACCGCCAGAGCCGCCATAATCGGCATCATCATGGTAGCAGTGGCCGTATTCGAGGTGACTTCGGTCAAGAAGATCACCATGAGCACCACGATCATGACGAGTACCAGCGGATGCAAACCACTAAACACCGTCAATGATGTACCGAGCCATTCGGCGAGACCCGATTTGCGGAAGGCATCGGCAATCGCCAGACCGCCGCCAAAGAGCAGCACAACGCCCCAGGGCAGCCGCTTGG
Source organism: Oscillochloridaceae bacterium umkhey_bin13 (assembly GCA_048381555.1). Taxonomy (GTDB): domain Bacteria; phylum Chloroflexota; class Chloroflexia; order Chloroflexales; family Chloroflexaceae; genus Viridilinea. The sequence goes on along the minus strand of JBLWKA010000018.1, from coordinate 25,391 downwards.
CATCGTCCCAGGTCAACAAAAAGGTTGGCTCGCCGATCTGATTGCGGGCCGGAATGATAAAGAGCAGCACCGCGCCGGTCAGGGCAATCACGGCATCGTTGACCATCGGCATAACCGGCTCGATCACAAAGGGCAGCGCGATCCAAGCGGCTGCCACTAGGCCAAACACCGTCAAGACCGCCTTTTCGGCAAAGACCATCGCGCCAAGTTTGCCAATCTCGCTCCGCACCACATCGAGGCCCCCGGGAATTTCGCTATGACTGGTTTTATAGGCGATTCGGGTCAGATAGAACCACGTCGCACCCATCATGATCACGGCGAGGGGGACACCGAGCAGCATCCAACTGGCGAAGGTGATCTGGGTATCGGCCAATTCGTTGGCGGTAGCGGCCAGAATAATATTGGGCGGTGTGCCCACGAGGGTCGCGACCCCGCCAATTGAAGCGGCGTAGGCAATGCCGAGCATCAGGGCAATCCCGAAGCCAAATTGGCCCGGTGCTAACTCGTGTTCGGGGGTGCCATTGCGGCGCAGCAGGTCGGTCAGTTGCAGGATCACAGCCGCGCCCATGGGTACCATCATCATGGCGGTGGCCGTATTCGAGATCCACATCGAGAGGAAGCCGGTGGCGGCCATAAAGCCAAGCACAATCCGTGTAGGACTGGTACCCACCACGCGCACAATATTCAGGGCGATGCGGCGATGCAGGTTCCAGCGCTCGATCGCCAGGGCGATCATAAAGCCGCCCAGAAAGACGAAGATAAGCGGATTGGCATAGGCGGGGGCCAAATCGGCTGGGCGGATCGTGCCAGTGAGGGGCAGGATGACCAGGGGCAGCAACGAGGTCGCAGGAATAGGGATAGCTTCGCTCATCCACCAGATCGCAATCCAGATCGTCGTAGCAGCAACCATCTTGGCCTCGGGGGCCATGCCTTCGGGTAAGGGCAGCAGATAGGCGACGAGCACGAAGAGCAGTGGGCCGGTGATGAGTCCGATCAGGCGGGCGGGGCTGTAAGCACGACGCTGGGGTACTTCGAGCGGGAGCGATGCGGCCTTGGCCATAGAAACGCCTCCTTGCGTCACAGAGCGCAACAGATGCGCCAAAAAAGAGCAACCGCCGCGCCGTTGGCTTCGGCGCGGCGTGGTGTGGGTTAAGTCTACGCAGTCACATGTAATTGACAAGATAAGAAAGAACGATCTTGCGTTAGTATCTGACAACTACCCGGCTTAGCGTCCGTCGTTGCGGCGGGGCGTGATGCGCGGCCCACGCGGCCCAAAGGGGCCAACGCCACCCTCAGCGGCATTACTGCGCTCACTGGTCAGACTGAGGCTCGGCGGCTGGGGGCCATCGCCTTCTTTGACCGCGATCCGCCCGACCTCTTGGGCGCGCAACTCTTCGGCCTGGCGCAGCAGTTCGGGGGCTGGACTAAAGAAGAAATCGAGCGCTTCGCCGTGGCGATCCACCCCGGTATGCTCAACATAGACCTTGCTACCGAGGGGAATGCCCCCGGATGCGAGCAGATCGGCGAGCGGGGCATCAATATTTTTGAGCAGTTGCTGGCGCAGGGGGCGGGCCCCAAAGCGCGAGTCGAAGCCCTTGGTCAGCAGGTATTCCTTCGCCGAGGGCGACAACTCAACCTTGATGCCGTGGCGCAGATACTGTTCATTGCTTTCGAGCACCATATGATCGAGCACACTGCGCAGCACATCGCTGGAGAGCGGGCGGAAGGCCACAATCTCATCAAGGCGATTGATCCACTCGGGCTGAAAGACCTTCTGGAGCGCTTCGAAACCAATCTGATAGATCTGCTGGCCGGTGGACTCAACATCCTGGTGCGAAGTACGGAAGCCAATCGTACGCCGATCAAGGAAATCCACCATCTCCTTGGCACCCACATTGGTCGTAAAGATCACGATACTGCTCTGGAAACTAACCCGTCGCCCACCATTGAGCAGCAGAACCTCGCCGTCTTCCATCACTTGCAGCAACAGGTTCCAGAGTTCGGGCTGGCCCTTCTCGATCTCATCAAAGAGCACGACACTATTTTCTTGCTCGATAATTTCGGGATTGAGCAGCGGTTTTTGATCACGACCGACGTAACTTGGCGGAGCGCCAACAAGGGCACTAACTTCGTGGCCCTGGCTAAAAAGTGAGCAATCGATCTTTAGGAAGGCTTCGCCATCGGGGCGAAGGAGCTGGGCCAGGGCGCGCGCGGTCGCTGTTTTGCCCACGCCGGTTGGGCCAAGGAAGAGCAAGATGGCCCGGGGGCGGCGCGGATTGCCTGCCGCAAAACCGAAACGTGCCCGGTTAAGGACTCGGATCACACTTTCGATTGCCCGTTCCTGGCCAAAGATCTGATCACGCAAATGCCGATCCACCTGGTCAAGCGGATTCGCATCGCCGCGTGTCGCCCTGGTCATGCCCTGACGCGGTTCATCCATGACGGGTTCCCTCTCATCGCATCAACCGAACGAGCACCGCCGTGGTGCTGGTGTAATTGCGGTAGTTCATTCTACCACCCAACATGTACCAACGTGAAGGTGAATTGACGCAATGATCGCCCTAGCGCAAGCGGGCCATTGCGGTCGTAATCGTAATCACGACAAACAAAATAGTTGCCAGAGCCGGGATCGAAAAGACAAAACCAGTAAGCAGAAAAAGGCTGAAGAGCGGCATAGCCCCCAGCGCAAAGCAGATACTGACGGCCAATTGCATCTGGCGACCACGCTTTTCCTGGGTGGCCCGTCCAATCAGGCGCACCAGCAGATCGCCGGTCACCGGGCCAAGCAAGAAGGCCACGAGCAAACCAAAGAAGCCAATCGCCCCAATAATTTGAAGGGCCAGGACACTCAGGATGGCACCCGCCACGAGGGCGATGGTGCCCGCGACCAGGAGATTGGTCGTCGAGACTTGATAGTTGACCGGGAGACGTGCCCGGGTACACTCGGGGCAAAGTTGGCCCACCGCCGCACGGGTGGCGCACTCACCACAGATCGGGCGCTCGCAACTGGTACACTGCAAACCGGTTTCGCGGTCAGGGTGCGTGTAACAAAATATGACATCGGTTGCAGCAACCGTTTCGACCACTGGCTCCTCAGGTGGCGGCGGAGCCAGGGCTTCGGGCAGGGGATCACGCACCTGCACCCCACCGGGGGCCAGCACCTCGCCAGCGGCAATTTTGGCTTCGACCTGATCCAGAATCACCCGGGCCTCGGCATGGCGTGGGTCAAGTTCAAGGGCACGGCGCAAATGTTCACGCTTTTCGCGATAGGGGCGCACACTGCCTGCAAGACCAATCCAGGCCTCGATCCGCTCAGGATCAAGTTCCAGGGCCCGCCGAAAGCGCTGCCGGGCACCATAACTATCACCGGCAATCAAGGCGGCATTGCCCTCAACAATCAGGGTGGCGACCTCCGTACTACTTAGAGTTGGCTCAGTCATAATGGTTATACAACGTTTCAGGTATCTTGTTGCAGGCGAAGCTTGACGTACATCGGCCTCGCGCTGCGCTTTATGCGTATAACTATTGTAGCAGGTTCGCAACAACTGCGGGTCTGCATGCGGGGCATCACGCTGCTTGATCAAGCCAAGCTTGCACCGCTTCGAGACTCGTCAGATCAAAGAGGGCCGCACTCAAGGCTAACAGCCGTTCCGGGGGGAAGGGTTGTCATCTGATCGCGTAAGGGCGAAGGCAACAAGCCAAACCGATGTTCGATGTTGAGAGGCAAGCCCACCATTTGCCTGAGGGCGGCGGATTTAACTTGCCAACGCTCACGACACGTCATGTGCATCCGGGCCATGAAGGCGGCAGCTAACGGATTGACATGGCCGAGATAATCCCGCCATGCTAGTTGATTTAATTGTACCACCCGGTACTGAAAATGCAGAATAGGCTGTTGAGCCATAACGATGCGATGGCTATTAGCAGCGGCCCGCTGTGGTGTTTGATACGAGCAGAGTGCTAGCGGGTAGACCGGGCGATCATAATGAAGGATGACTACGGTCACACAATTAGCTGTATGCCTTGTGACTAGCGGCTAGACTGATGACACTTGCCGGGAAGGGGGCGTGGCCTTACGATTACAGGTAGGGTTTCAGGATCAGGCGCAGTATGCCTTGAACCTGAACAAGCAATGAATGCCCGCGTGGGGCGCATAGGGAGGGCCGGGGCCATGTCCGCCACTGGGGCCGGACAGTCACGTAGCCCCTCTGAGCGTTAATAGCGCGCTGGGACGTAAGGATAGACTGCTGTGCATGAGCGGACCTCCCTTGCTGCAACCCCGATTGCAATCATCGGGATGGCCTCGATCTTCCCCGAGGCGCGTACCCTTGATGAGTTCTGGGACAATGTTGTCCAGGCCCGCGATTGTTTGACCGATGTGCCGGCGTCACGCTGGGCGATCGACGATTATTACGACCCCGATCCCACGGCCCCCGATAAGACCTATTGCAAGCGCGGTGGCTTCATCCCCAATATTGATTTTGATCCGGTTGAGTTTGGGCTGCCTCCGAATATCCTCGAAGTGACCGATGTGTCGCAGCTGCTGAGTCTGCTGGTGGCGCGCCAGACGTTCGAGGATGCGGGTTATGGGCCGCAAGGCCGGGCCTTCGACCGCGAACGGGCTGGCGTGGTGCTTGGCGTCGGCGGCGGTCAGAAGTTGATCACCCCGCTGACCTCACGGCTCCAGTACCCAGTCTGGGAACGAGCCCTCAAGAGTTCCGGTCTCTCCGATGAGGAGACCGCCAAGATTGTTGAGAAGATCAAGTCGGCCTACATCCGCTGGGAAGAAAACTCGTTCCCCGGGATGCTCGGCAATGTAATCGCCGGTCGCATCGCCAACCGCTTCGATCTGGGCGGGATCAATTGTGTGGTAGACGCCGCCTGTGCCGCGTCGCTGGCCGCGCTGAAGTTAGCGATCAGCGAGTTGACCGAGCGCCGCTGCGATATGCTGCTCACCGGCGGGGTGGATACCGACAATTCGATCTTTATGTATATGTCCTTCAGCAAGACGCCCGCCTTCTCATCCAAGGAGGCCCCACGCCCCTTTGATGCCGAGTCAGATGGCATGATGGTCGGCGAGGGTCTGGGCATGGTGCTGCTGAAGCGGCTCGAAGATGCCGAACGCGATGGCGATCGGATCTATGCGGTCATCCGTGGCATCGGCACGTCGAGTGATGGCCGCGCCAAGAGTATCTACGCGCCGCGTTCGGAGGGTCAGGCCCGGGCGTTGCGTCGCGCCCACGCCGATGCCGCGATCGAGGCGTCGAGTATCGGGTTGATCGAAGCCCACGGCACGGGTACGGTGGCTGGCGATCTGTGCGAGGCCACGACCCTGAGTGAGGTGTTTGCCGCTGCCGGGGCCGAGCGGGCCAGTATTGCGCTGGGCAGTGTCAAGTCGCAGATTGGGCATACCAAAGCTGCTGCTGGCGCCGCCGGGCTGATCAAAGCCGCCCTGGCGTTGCACCACAAAGTGCTACCACCGACCCTGAATGTGACCACCCCCAATCCCAAACTGGGCCTTGACCGCTCGCCCCTGTACCTGAATACCGAAGCCCGCCCGTGGGTGCGGGGCAAGACGCCGCGTCGCGCCGGGGTGAGTGCCTTTGGCTTTGGCGGAACCAACTTCCACGTGGTGCTCGAAGAACACAATCCTGAGCATAGCGGGGCGTATCGCCGCCATCGCACCGCCCGTGAGTTGATGATCCACGCCGCGACGCCCGAAGCGCTGGGGGCACGCTGTAACGAACTGGTCGCCGCACTAGATAGCCTCGGGGCTGCAGCGACGTTCAATACCCTGGCTCACGAGTCGGAAGGGTTTGCCCCGCCCCATGGCGAAGCGCGCCTGGGTCTGGTCGCCGCCAATCCGGCCGAAGCACGCCAACTGCTGGCCCTGGCGGGCGAAGCACTGCTGGCCCAGCCGCAGGCCGAAGCCTGGACGCACCCACGCGGCATCTTCTACCGACGGCGCAGCCTGCCCGCCGACACCAAAGTGGTGGCCCTGTTTGCGGGCCAGGGTGCCCAGGCCATCAACATGGGACGCGAACTGGCCCTGAATTTCCCCGAAGCGCGGCGCTGGTTCGAGCGTATGGATCACCTGTTTACCCAGGATGGCCGCCCGGCCCTGTCGCGGGTCGTCTTTCCGGCCCCGGTCTTCAGTGAGGCCGAGCGGGCCCAGCAGGCCGAAGCGCTCCAGCAGACCGAGTATGCTCAGCCTGCGATTGGGGCCTTGAGTGCGGCGATGTTCGAGTTGCTGCGCCGCACCGGCTTCCGCCCCGACGCCGTCGCCGGGCACAGTTTCGGCGAATTGACGGCGCTCTGGGCCGCAGGTGCGTTAAGCGATGAGGATTTTGCCGCGTTGGCCCGCGCCCGTGGGCACGCGATGCGGCCACCCACCGACCCGAGTTTCGATGCGGGTACGATGCTCGCCGTAGCGGCCGGACGCAATGTCGCCGAGGCGATTGTCGGTCAGATTGCGGGCTTGTTGATTGCGAACCAGAATGCGCCCGAACAGACGGTGCTGGCCGGGCCGCGCCATGCGGTCGCCGAGGCGGCACGTCTGCTGACCGAACGGGGCATTACAGCAACCCCGCTGCCGGTCTCGGCGGCCTTCCATACCCCGCTCGTCGCTCACGCCCAGGCTCCCTTTGCGGCTGCCGTTGCGGCTGCTGCCGTGCGAACCCCGGACATCCCGATCTATGCCAACAGTACCGCCGCCCCGTATCCCCACGATCCGGCGGCGATCAAGGCCCAACTGGCCGACCAGTTGCTGCGCCCGGTGCAGTTCCAGGATCAGATCGAGCGCATCTACAACGACGGTGGCGCGGTCTTTGTTGAGTTTGGGCCGCGCAATATTTTGACCGGCCTCGTGCGCCAGATCCTCGGCCAACGCCCGCATCTGGCGGTGGCCCTCGGAGCGCCGCGTGGCCGCGATAGCGATCGTCAACTGCGCGAAGGGCTGGTTCAGTTGCGCGTGGCGGGCCTGCCGCTTGGCCCACTCGATCCCTACTACGATGCGCCCCCGGCCCCCGCTCCGCGTCGCAAAGGCATGATCGTGCAACTCAATGGCAGCAACTATGTCAGCGAGCGCACCCGTGCCAACCACGACACGCTGATCACATCTGACTTCCGTGTTGCCCGATCTGGGGGTGCGGACACCGCCATCCCGCCCGTGATGGCCCAGCCGCAGCCAACCCCTGCCGTCAGTCCTAATGGTGGCATGGTCACGGCCGGGCCAGTGGCACGCCCCGTCATCGCTGCCGCACCCGTCGTCGCTGCCGCACCCGTCGTCGCTGCTGCACCCGTCGTCGCTGCTGCACCCGTCGTCGCGAGCGCACCCATCGTGACGAGCGCACCCGTCATCGCTGCCGCACCCGTCGTCGCTGCCGCACCCGTCGTCGCTGCTGCACCCGTCGTCGCGAGCGCACCTGTCATCGCGAGCGCACCACTTAATAAGCCAAGCTCTACCGCCGTAACTGTTGCGCCAATGGTCGCCGCATCGGTTCCTAGCGCACAGAAACGAGTAGACACCCCTATGACAGAACTCCCCAAGACGAGTAGCCGCTGGAATGATCTGGTGGCCCATCAGCGCGAAACGCTGCGCCTGCATCAGATCTTCATGGCCGATCAGGCCGAAAATGCCCGTACCGTGCTGAACCTGATCCAGACCCAGCAGCAGTTGCTGTTTGCGCAGCAAGCCCCGGTCGCGCCAGCCGCGCTCGCCCAGGTCGAACAGAGCCTGCTGGCCTTCCATGAACATCAGGCCACAAGCCTCGGCCTGCACGAGCGGTATCTGAACGAGCGGTACCTCCAACTTGAGCAGATGATGGTGCAACTTGAGCCGCCTACACCGCCCATGCCCAACGGGAATGGCAACGGCAATGGCTACCACGCACCCGTGGCAGTCGTAGCGGCTCCGGCGACTCCGTTCCCCCCCTCCCCAACCCCTCCCCCTCAAGGGAGGCGGGGCTTCGCGACGGCGACTTCTGATCTGGCGGTCGCACCCGTAGCAACTCCGGCGACCCCGGTTTCTATTGCCCCCGCACCCGTGACAACTGCGGCGACCCCGTTCCCCCCCTCCCCAACCCCTCCCCCTCAGGGGGGGAGGGGCTTCGCTCCAGCGGCACCGGTTGCCCCGGCATTTGATCCGGCTCCGGCGACCCCGGCCCCGGTCGCCCCTGCGGCCCCTTCCGCTGACCTTGCGCTGGCCGAAACGACCTTGCTCGATGTGGTCACCGAATTGACCGGCTACCCCCGCGATACGCTCGACCTGAGCATGGATCTCGAAGGTGACCTCGGCATCGATTCGATCAAGCGCGTCCAGATCCTTGGCGCGATGCAGGAACGTATGCCCAGTCTGCCCGCCTTCAAGCCCGAAACCTTGGCGGAGTTGCGCACCCTGGGCCAGGTGCTCGACCATGTCCGCCCGCATCTGGTGGGCAGTAACGGCACGGTTGATCTGGTCGCCCCGTTCCCCCCCTCCCCAACCCCTCCCCCTCAGGGGGGGAGGGGCTTCGCTCCAGCGGCACCGGTTGCCCCGGCATTTGATCCGGCTCCGGCGACCCCGGCCCCGGTCGCCCCTGCGGCCCCTTC
>JBLWKA010000018.1:0-16702 GCA_048381555.1 Oscillochloridaceae bacterium umkhey_bin13 | reverse complement strand
TCAAGCGCGTCCAGATCCTTGGCGCGATGCAGGAACGTATGCCCAGTCTGCCCGCCTTCAAGCCCGAAACCTTGGCGGAGTTGCGCACCCTGGGCCAGGTGCTCGACCATGTCCGCCCGCATCTGGTTGGGGGTCAGGGGATGGGAGATGGAGGATGGGGCAGCAACGGAAACGCCAATGCCATCGTGTCCGGCGCAGGGGCGCAGCAGTCGGCCCACTCGGCAATTGGAAGCCCAAGCAATAGCTTGACTGCTGCGCCCACAACCAATCCCGTTGCCACCCCCATCGCCTACGCCAACCCGCCCGCCGCGATCCCCGGTGCGGAGCGCAGCGTGCCCCGCTTGATCGCCTTGCCGCCGCCGGATGCGCTGGAGTGTGCCTTGCCTGCCGGGGCCTGCTGCGTAATCACCGATGATGGCAGTGGCACAGCGGCGGCGCTGGCGCAAGCCCTGCAAACCCAGGGCTGGCCCGCCGTAGTCTTGCGGCTGCCCGCAAACATGGTGCCCAACCAGGCTCCGTTGCCCGCCACAATCAGTCGGGTGGGTCTGACCGACGCCAGTGAAGCCCAACTCGAACAGGCCCTGGCCTCGATTGCGGCGAGTTACGGCCCAATTGCGGCCTTCATCCACCTCCACCCGCGCAGTCCCGCTCCGACGCTGCTTGATCCAACTGACGCCGCGATTGTGCGCCACGTCTTCCTGGCGGCGCGCATGCTGGGGCCATCGTTGCGGGCCGCCGCCGAACAGGGCCGTAGCGCCTTCTTGACTGTCACGCGGATGGACGGGGCGCTTGGCACGGCGCAGCGCAACGATTACAGTGCGGTGCCCGGTGGCCTGGCCGGTTTGACCAAGACGCTGCGCCACGAATGGCAGCATGTCTTCTGTCGGGCGATTGACCTGAACCCAGGACTTGATGCAGCCCAGGCCGCCAGTCTGATCGTGGCTGAACTGTACGATCCCGATCAACTTCTGGCCGAGGTTGGCTATACCGCGAGCGGGCGTGTCACCCTGCTTGGCGCGGCAGGTGACCTATGAGCCAACCCGTCACCAATCAGTCGCTGTTTGTCGTGAGTGGCGGGGCGCGGGGCATCACGGCCAGTTGCGTGATCGCCCTGGCCCAGCGCTTCAAGTGTGGCTTTATCCTGCTTGGGCGGTCGGCGGCGGGTAGCCCACCGGCTTATGCCGAAGGCTGCACCGACGAGGCCACGTTGATGCAACGCATCGCGGCTGATTTGACTAGCCGGGGCGAGCGAGCGACCCCGGCGCTGCTGCGGCGCGAACTCGGTACGATCCAGGCCCAACGCGAGATCGCGGCAACCCTTGCCGCGATCCAGGCTGCGGGCGCTCGGGCGGCTTATCTCCAGGCTGACATCACCGACGAAGCCGCGTTGCGGGTCGCGCTCGACCAGGCCCGTAGCCAGTTTGGGCCGATCAGCGGCCTGATCCACGGCGCGGGTGTGCTGGCCGACCGGCGCATCGAACAGAAGCGCGCCACCGATTTTGATGCCGTCTTTACCCCTAAGATCATCGGGCTGGGCAACTTATTGGCCTGTCTGCCGCCAGCGAGTTTGCAACACCTGGTCCTCTTCTCGTCGGCAGCCGGGTTTTATGGCAACCCCGGCCAAACTGATTATGCGGTTGCCAACGAAATCCTGAACCGGGTCGCCCATTTGGTGCGGCAGGCCCACCCGCATTGCCACACCGTCGCCCTGAACTGGGGTCCCTGGGATGCGGGCATGGTCACAGCGGCGCTTAAGACGCTGTTTGCCGAGCGCGGCGTGCGCGTTATTCCGGTTGAGGCCGGCGTGGCCCGTTTGGTGGATGAACTCGAATTTCGGGCCGAGCAGCCGCCCCAGGTCTTGGTGGGCAGCCCACTGGCCCCGCCGCCCGCGCCCTATACCGGCCCGTTGCGTAGTTGGCGCATGCATCGGCGGCTCACGCTTGAGGCCAACCCGTTCTTGCAGGATCATGTGATTGGTGCGCACGCCGTCTTGCCGGCGACCTGTGGCATTGCCTGGATGATCCAGGGCTGCGAACAACTCTTGCCGGGCTACCGGTTTGTGCGTTGCGAAGGCTACCAGGTGCTCAAGGGGATCGTGTTTGACGAAAGCCTGGCCCCCAACTATACCCTGAGTGTCGAAGAGCGCGAACGCAATCCCGCCACCGGAGCCTTAACCCTCGAAGCGACCGTCAGTAGCAGCAATGGGCCACGCCCGCGCTACCATTATCGGGCACGTTTGATCCTGGCCCAAGGCCCCGCCCCGGCGCTTCCGCTGCTTGAGGGCATGGATCTGCGGGAGCAGAACCCAATCGAGGGGGCGAGCCTGTATGCGAATGGGACGCTCTTTCACGGCCCGCGCTTCCAGGGCGTGCAGCGGGTGTTGCGCAGTGATCCGAGCGGCCTGGTCATGCGTTGCCAGTTGCCCGTTACTGATGAGCGTGACCAGGGCCAGTTCCCGGCGCGGCGCTTCGATCCCTATTTGGCCGATGTGCAATTCCAGAGCCTAGTAATCTGGGTGTGGCAGCACCACGATGCGGCCAGTCTGCCCTTAAGCACGGCTTCGGGCGAATTGTACGCCAGTGCGCCCCGCGGCGAACCGTTCTACGTGACGATGCGGGTGCGCGAAACGAACGCCTATCGCATGCTCGCCGACCTGGTTGCCCACGACGAGACCGGACGGATCTACCTGCGCCTGAGTGGGGCCGAAGTGGCGATGAGCCAGCATCTGAATAGACTGTTTCGCCCAGCGGCGTAATTCATAAGAGGTAGCCCTGTACACCCCCCACCCCCGGCCCCCCTCCCCCTCAAGGGGGGAGGGGGGAGTAGCGCCAAAAGCGTATGTTGCGGCGATGCGGCTCCCCTCCCTCCTGAGGAGGAGGGGGAAGTGCCAAAAAGCTTATTCTGCTGCGGTGCGGCTCCCCTCCCCCCTGAGGGGGAGGGGCTGGGGGAGGGGGGAAAAGGGACGCCAACGAAAAGCGCTCATACAGTCGCGGATGGCTTGGAGCGAGTTTCAGAAAGTTAAAGGGAGTCCCGACTTTGAGTGACGCGATTGCAATTGTGGGCATGGCCTGCCGTTTTCCGGGGGCCTCGAACCCCGAGGCGTTCTGGCAGAATTTGCTGGCCGGGCGCGATAGTACCTCGCTGGCAACGGCAGCCCAGATGGGGATTGACCCCGAACTGTTATTTGATCCGGCGAAGGGTCGCCGCGACCGTTATTATGCTTTGCGCGGCGGTTTTGTCTTGGATACGACGTTTAATCCTGCCGGTTTTCGGCTGGCCCCCGAGCGCCTGCACGGGCTCGATAAACTGTATGCCTGGACGCTGAGTGTGGCCCGCGATGCGCTCGTGGACGGCGGCGTGCTGAGTGATACGCAGCGCCTGGCCCGTTGTGGCCTCGTGCTCGGCAATCTTTCGTTCCCGACCCATGCGTCGCACCGCCTGCTGGCCCCGATCTACCGGCACAGCGTTGAGACCGGCTTGAGTGCGTTGGCGGAGCGGCCCGTGCAGCTGGATCGCGGCGATTTTGATGGGCCGGTGAGCCCGGCTGATGCGGCAGTCGCGGGTGGGCCGGCCGCGCTGGCTGCCGAAGCCTTAGGCTTAGGCGCGGGCTGGCTGGCGCTTGATGCCGCCTGCGCCTCGTCGCTCTATGCGATCAAACTGGCCTGCGCCCAACTCCGGGCAGGCAAGGCCGACCTGATGCTAGCGAGTGCGGTCAGTGCCGCCGATGCGCTGTTCATCCACATGGGCTTCTCGATCTTCCAAGCCTATCCCGAAGGCGGATCGAGCCGCCCGCTGGATCGCAGCACGAAGGGCCTGACCTCCGGCGAAGGCGCGGGAGCCTTGCTGCTGAAACGGCTGAGTGATGCCGAACGCGACGGCGACCGCATCTACGCCGTGATTCGCGGGGTCGGCTGGTCGAATGATGGGGCGGGCAAGCATGTGCTCGTACCCAACCCCAAGGGCCAGTTGCTCGCTTATCAGCGGGCCTATGCCGAAGCCGGACTCAGCCCCGAACGCACCGCCTATATCGAGTGTCACGCCACGGGGACCCCGGTGGGCGATAGCACCGAGTTGCAGACGATTGAGAACTTCTTTGGCCCCCACGGCCATTTGCCGCTGATCGGTTCGGTCAAATCCAATTTTGGGCATATGCTGACCGCCGCAGGCATGGCCGGGGTCATGAAGGTCGCCATGGCGCTGAACCAGGGCCTGATTCCACCCACGATTGGGGTCGAACAACCGCTCAGCACGCCGTCCGGCCAGTTCGGGCCACGCCAGATTGTGCGCACGCCCACGCCCTGGCCCAGCGAACGGCGCACCCAGGCGGCGGTCAGCGCCTTCGGTTTTGGCGGTACCAACGCCCACCTGGTGCTCGAAGCGCCCACGCCCACCCAAAAAGGGTATGTCAACGGGGCGCGTGTCCAGCAGCAGCGCAGCCCCGCACCGCAGCCCGCCGCCCCGCCGTCGCTGGCGATTGTGGGCATGGGCGCGTGTTTTGGCCCCTGGCAGAGTCTGCACGCCGTTGAACAAGGCTTGGTCAAGGGCGAACGGGCGCTTGGCCCGCTGCCTGCCACGCGCTGGAAGGGCATCGAACAGGATGGCGACCTGTTGCGGGCCTATCACGTGCCCGGGGGCCACGCGCCTGCGGGGGCCTACCTCGATCAGTTCACGATTGACAGTCTGCGCTACAAGATCCCGCCCGCCGCGGGCGATCAACCGATCCCGCAGCAACTCTTGATTTTGAAGGTCGCCGACGAAGCCCTGCGCGACGCCGGGATGCGTCCGGGTGGCAATGTGGCAGTCTTGGTCGCCATGGAAGCCGAACTGGCCGTGCATCAGTTTCGCGGGCGGGTTGATCTGACCTGGCAATTGCCCGCCGCGCTGGCCCAAGCCGGGATCACGCTCAGTGCCCCGGAACTGGCCCAACTCGAAGAAGTCGCCAAGGCCGCCTTGAACGATCCGGCCCAGGTCAACCAGTACACCAGTTTTATTGGCAACCTGATGGCATGCCGCATCGCGGCGCTCTGGGATTTCAGTGGCCCGGCCTTTACACTTTCGGCTGAGGAATGCGGCTTCTTCCGCGCCCTCGCTGTGGCCCAGGATCTGCTGGCGGAGGGCAGCGTCGAGGCCGTGGTCGTCGGGGCGGTCGATCTCGCCGGGGGCGTCGAGAGTGTCCTGGCGCGCAGTTTGGCTGCCGCACCAGGCGATCAGGCCCCCGGTCACGATCTTATGTCAAATGGCTGGTTGGTGGGCGAGGGCGCGGGGGCGATTGTCTTGCGCCGCCGCAACGAGGCGACTGACGCCGCGCAACGCATCTACGCGACGCTCGACGGTTTGAGTGTGCGCACAGTTGCCCGTAACGAGACCCCGGCGGCGGCGGTGGCGCGTACCGCCGAGGCCGCCTTACACGCCGCTGGCGCAAGTGCGAACCAGATCGAAGCGCTGGAACTTTGGGCGAGTGGGCTGGCCCACGAAGATGCCGCCGAATTGGCTGGGTTGGCGGCGGTCTATGGCAACGCGGTCAATCCCGCCACGCCGCACTACGCGATTGGCAGCGCGAAGGCGAGTGTCGGCCACGCCTATGCCGCCGCCGGGGTTGCCGGACTGATCCGCGCTGCCCTGGCGATCTGGGGCAGCCTGCACCACGCCGTGCCCGCCTGGACTGGTCCACGGGAACAGGCGGCCTGGGCCAAGACGGCCTTCTATGTGCCGAGCGAAACCCGGCCCTGGATGCGGGCGCGTGACGGCAAACGCATGGCCGCAATCAGTGGATTGGGCGGTGGTGCGACGGTGGCCCACGCGATTCTGGCTGAAGCCGCCCCGACGCTTGATACCCCGCTTGATCTGCGCACGCGCCACGCGCTGCCCGCCTTGATCCCGCTTGCCGCCGCCGACTTGCCGAGCCTGTTAGCGCAGTTGGCAGAACTTGAGGCCGAGCTAGCCACGATCACGGCCCTCGAAGATCTGGTGCGCACCCGGATCGCGGCCTGGCGCGAAAGCCAACCGGCGCGCCTGGTTTTGGCGCTGGTCGCAACCAATTTCAGCGAACTCAAACGGGAGATCGGCCTAGCCCGCAGTGGCCTGCCCGACGCGCTCGCCAACGGGCGGGCCTGGGAAACCCCGGGCGGCAGCGCCTTTACGCCGCAGCCGCTGGGCCAACACGGGATCGCGCTGGTCTACCCTGGGGCCTTTACCGGCTACCCTGGGCTGGGGCGCGGGCTGCTGGCCCACTTCCCGGCCTTGCAACGCGTCTTCGAGCGCACCTCGACCCACGCGGGCGAAGCCATGGCCGAACGGCGGCTCTATCTGCGCCAGCAGCAGCGCCCCAATACGACCGACCTGGAACGCCAGAAGTTGGCCTTGCGCAACGATACCGTGCGCCTGATGATGGCCGGCGTCAGTTCGGCAACCCTCTATACCGCCCTGATGCGTGAAGGCTTTGGCCTGAAGCCGACGGCAGCCTTTGGCTACAGCATGGGCGAATCGACCATGCAATGGGCGCTCGGCCTGTGGCGCGACGGCGACGAGATCGCGCATCGCTTAGCGACCTCGCCCTTGTTCACGCAACGCCTGGCGGGACGGCGCGCAACGGCGCGGGCCTACCTGGGTTTGGGTGACGACGCACCTAACGATTTCTGGCAAGTCTATGTCGTGCGCACTGCGGCGGCGCGGGCGATCGAGCGGCTCCGTCACGAGCAGCGAGTCTTCATTACGCACATCAATACGCCCAACGAAGTCGTGATCGGCGGTTTGGCCGAAGCCTTGCCCGCCGTACTCGCCGACCTGGGCGGCGAGGCCTTCCGTGCGCCCTTCGACTCGATCATGCATTGTCGCCCGGTCGAACCCGAGTTGCAGGCCCTGATTGACTTCCACCGCTTCCCGGTGGGGGGCGCGCCGGGGCTGCAAATGTATACCGCCGCCCATTATGGGCCTGCCGAGCCAACCAGCGAAGCGATTGCCCACAATATTGCCCGCGCCGTCTGTCAGCCGGTGGACTTCCCGCGCCTGATTAACCGCGCCTACGCCGACGGGGCGCGCATCTTCCTCGAACTTGGCCCCGGCAATAGTTGCACACGCTGGGTCAGTGAAAACCTGACTCTGGCGGGCAAGCCGCACCTGGCCCTGGCGGTCTGTCGCCGAGGGGCCGACGAAGGCCTGACCCTGGTGCAAGCCCTGGCGCGCCTCGTCGCCCATCACGTGCCGCTCGATTTGGGGCCGTTGATTGTACCCGCACCGGCCACGGCCACCACGGGGCGCACGCTGCGCCGCCCGATTGTGGTGGGTGGCCCTTCAATCGTGGAGAGTATTGTGACCGACGAGCATCGCCGCATGGTTGCCGCCGCCCGCACGACGGCCCCCGAGGCCCAAGCCGCGCCGCAGCCGATTTTGACGCTGGCCCCGCTGCCGCGTGCTTCGGCACCTGGGGAGGAGCCGGAACTTGATCCCCAAACGCCCGCGCCGACGCTAAGCGGGCAGGCTGCCGCTGACGTAGACCTGAGCGACTATGCGACGGTGCTGGCGACGCGCCAACGCGGGCTGCACGCGCTGGTCGCGGCGGTCGAAACGGCCCTGGGCCAGGTTGGCAAGCCTGCGGCGCATCTTGCCGTCACCGCACCGAGTCCTAACCCGACTGATTTGGCGACACCGCCGCCGAGTGCCTTTGTGGTGCCGTCGAGTGTGGTGCAGCCCGGTCAAACGGTGATCTGGGACGAGGCCGCGCTGCTCGAATTTGCGCGTGGCTCGATTGCGGCGGTCTTTGGCCCCGAGTATGCCGTGATTGACGATTACGGGCGGCGCACGCGGCTGCCGATGCCGCCCTACCTGCTGGTGAGCCGGGTAACGCGCCTGAATGCCGAACGCGGTGCCTACCGCCCGTGCAGCCTGACCACCGAATACGATATTCCGGCGGACGCCTGGTACTGCGTGGATGGTCAAATTCCGTGGGCAGTTTCGGTCGAGTCGGGCCAGTGCGACCTGCTGCTGATCAGCTATCTGGGGATTGACTTCCAGTGTCGCGGCGAGCGGGTCTACCGCCTGCTCGATTGCACCTTAACCTTCCTGGACGACCTGCCCAAAGCGGGCGAGACGCTGCGCTACGACATTAGCATCAACTCGTTTGCGCGCAACGGCGCTACGCTGCTCTTCTTCTTCAGTTACGAATGTTTTGTGGGCGAGCGCATGGTGCTGAAGATGGACGGCGGCTGCGCGGGCTTCTTCTCGGATCAGGAGTTGGCCGATGGGCGCGGCGTGATCGATACGGATCGCGAAATCAAGGCCCGCCGTGAGGCGATCCCGCAACACTTTACGCCCTTGCTGCCACTCACGCGCACCAGCCTCGATCTGGCCGATCTGCGGCGGCTGAGTGTGGGCGATGTGGCGGGCTGTTTTGGGCCGGCCTACGACCAGCGCGGCCGCAACCCCTCGTTGCGCCTGCCGCCGCCCGCCATGCTGATGATTGACCGCGTGACCAGCATGGATCCACAGGGCGGGGCCTGGGGGCTGGGCTTGATCATTGCCGAAAAGGATCTGCGGCCAGACGACTGGTACTTCCCCTGCCACTTCAAGGACGACGAAGTCTTGGCTGGCTCGCTGCAAGCCGAGGGCTGCGGCCAACTCTTGCAGTGTTATATGCTGGCGTTGGGGTTGCAAACCTATACCAGCGATGCGCGTTTCCAGCCGATCGAGGGCTTGCCGCAGGTCGTGCGTTGCCGGGGCCAGGTCACACCCAAAGATAGCCTGCTGGTCTATCGCATGGAAGTGACCGCAATTGGGCTGGAGCCAGAACCGTTTGCGCGCACCAATGTGGACATCATCGTGGACGGGCGGATCGTCGTGCGCTTCAACGATTTGAGCCTGAAACTGCGTGAGAAGGAGGCGAGTCGTCGCCCGCCGGAGATGGGCCAATGGGAAACCCCGGCGAGCGCGCCGCTCTGCAACGAACAGCAGATCACCGAATTTGCGACCGGCTCGTTAGCGGCATGTTTCGGGCCAGCCTACGCGATCTACGACGGACGGCGCGCCCCGCGCACGCCCAACGGCGACCTGCAACTGATCAGCCGGATCCTGCGCGTGGACGGCCAGCGCGGCGATCCCAAGGCGGGCGACAATCTGGTGAGCCAGTACGACGTTGAACTGAACCCCTGGTTCTGCCGCCAGAACAGCGCCCCCGAAACGCCCTACAGCGTCTTGATGGAGTTGGGCCTGCAACCCTGTGGTTTTCTCTCGGCCTGGTTAGGTTCGACGCTGCCGTACCCGAACCACGACTTCTACTTCCGCAACCTGGACGGCTCAGGGCATATGCTGCGGCAGGTTGATCTGCGCGGCAAAACCGTAACCAACCGCGTGACCCTGCGCGCCTCGACCGCGATTGACGGCGTGATCATTCAGAAGTTCGACTATGCCCTAGAGTGTGACGGCGCGCCCTTCTTTGTGGGCGACGCGGCCTTCGGCTACTTCGCTGGCGACGCCTTGGCGCGGCAGGTCGGCCTCGACAGTGGACGCACCAGCCAATCGTGGTTGGCAACCAACCCTGGGCTACCGACGGCAACCCTGAACCTCGCCGACGCGAACTTGCCGCTCTACCAGGCCCCGGCGGGCCAGGTCGGGCTACAATTGCCGCGCGACCAATTCGATTTGCTCGACCAAGTCACGGTGGTGAGCAACGCGGGCACGCATGGCTTAGGTTATGTCTATGCCAGCCGCTTAGTCAATCCGGCGGACTGGTTCTTCCGCTGCCACTTCCACCAGGATCCGGTCATGCCAGGATCGTTGGGGCTGGAAGCGATGCTGCGGGCCATGCAAGCCATGGCGCTGCACGAAGGGCTCGGCCGCGATCTGGTCAACCCGCGCTTCATCACCCCGGACGGCATGCGCTGCGTCTGGAAATACCGTGGGCAGATCCCCTCGCCCAAGCAACCCACGGTTATGGGCCTGGAGATCCACCTGACCCGCCGTGAGCGCATGGCCAATGGCGGGATCTTGTTGGTAGGCGCGGGCAGCCTGTGGCGGGACGGCTTGCGCATCTATGAAGTGAAGGATCTGGCGTTGGGGTTGGTGAGTGGATAATACCTTCCCTGTAACCAATGGAGCAGATACACATATGCTTGAAACCCTTACCACCCCCGCCTGGAGCGGGCCAGTTGATCAGGTCGCTTTTGATGAGGCCGGTTGCCGCGCTGCGTTGCGCGATCTGGGGCGCACCTGTTATGCGGTGCAGGTCGGCGGGCAGGTCGGCCTGACCACGGCGGGCCACGCCAATGGCAACGGGCCGGGGAGTTACCCCATCCTGGCAAGTGTGGCCCCCTTGCGCCCCGAGCAACTGGGCAGCGCCGCGTTTCGCCGTGCCCACGGTGTCGCCTATGCCTACCACGCCGGGGCCATGGCTAACGGAATCGCGTCGGTCGAAATGGTGATTGCGCTCGGCCAGGCCGGGATACTCGGCTCGTTTGGCGCGGGCGGTTTGCCCCCCCAGCATGTCGAGGCGGCAATTGATACGATTCAGCGCGCCCTGCCCAATGGGCCGTATGCCTTTAACCTGATCCATAGCCCCAGCGAAGAGGCGTTGGAGCGGCGCGGGGTCGAACTGTTTCTGGAGCGCGGCGTGCGCACGATTGAAGCCTCGGCCTTTTTGGCCCTGACGAGTCACGTCGTGCGCTACCGGGTCGCGGGGCTACGGCGCAATCCCGACGGCACAATCGAGGCGACGAATAAAGTGATCGCCAAGATCTCACGCAGCGAAGTCGCCTCGGTCTTTTTGGCCCCGCCGCCGCCGCGTATTCTGGCTGATCTGCGCACGGCAGGCCTGATTACGGACGAGCAGGCCGAACTGGCGGCCTACCTGCCCATGGCCGACGATCTGACCGTCGAAGCCGACTCGGGCGGGCATACCGACAACCGCCCGCTGGTCTGTTTGCTACCCGCCATCCAGTTGCTGCGCGACGAAATGCGGGCGCGCCATGGTTACCCGCAACGGGTGCGCGTCGGCGCGGGCGGCGGGATCGGCACCCCGGCAGCGGCGCTGGCCGCCTTTGTGATGGGAGCCGACTATATCGTGACTGGCTCGGTCAACCAGGCCTGCCTTGAGTCGGGATCGTCGCCGTGGGTGCGCCAGCAACTCGCCACCGCCGAAATGGCCGACGTCATGATGGCCCCCGCCGCCGACATGTTCGAAATGGGCGTCAAGCTCCAGGTACTCAAGCGCGGCACGCTGTTCCCGGTGCGTGCCCAGAAACTGTACGAACTGTACCGCGCCTATGACTCGATCGAGGCGATTCCCGCCGAGGAGCGCGCCAAGATCGAGCGCCAGATCTTCCGGCGTTCCCTCGATGAGGTCTGGCAGGATACGCAGGCGTTTTTCGCGGGGCGCGACCCGGAACAGCTACGGCACGCCGAAGCCAACCCGAAGCGCAAAATGGCCTTGATCTTTCGCTGGTACCTGGGGCTGTCGTCGCGCTGGGCCAACCGGGGCGAACCAGGGCGCGAGACCGACTATCAGATCTGGTGCGGGCCAGCCATGGGTGCGTTCAATACATGGGTCCGCGGCAGCTACCTCGAGGCCCCGGAAGCGCGGCGGGTGGTTGACGTGGCGCAGCAACTGATGCTTGGCGCAGCCTACCAACAGCGGGCGCAACAATTCCCGTTGTTGGGGGTTGAGTTGGCCGACGAGTTGCGCAACTATCGACCGGTTCCATTTTAGATTTTAGATTGGGGCGTGCGGCGAAGGGCGACCGTAGGGCCGAAGCATGCGCCCCAGCCCGATCCAGGGGCTAGGCTCTCGATGGGTGCGCATGCTTCGGCCTTACAGGGCCACCGGGGGGCGTATGCAGCGTGGGGGAACCACAGCGGCGCAGAGGGCACCAAGGAGCAAACCATGGCACGCGTGGGTCGTAGTCTAATCGCCCTGATCGCGCTGGGGATCACGTTCTGGCTGATCTGGTCGCGATTGCGTATCGTGATTTTTGTGCCGCTGCCCTGGTGGGGTCTCTTGCTGGTCGGCCTGCTGATCTTCCTGGCGCTCGATTTTCTGCTGGCCCGCATCTTCGCCCGACGACCCTAGGCGGGAAGGCGCTCGGTTGTGCTATCATAGATCTTGCTACACACCAACGCGCGGAGAACCCGATGGAAATTCCGTTTCCAGGCATAGATCCGTACCTCGAACAGCCCGGCCTGTGGCCTAATCTCCACACGGGGCTCATTACCGGCATCCGTGATCAACTCCAGGCTGAGTTGAGTGGGCAGTATGTCGCGTTGATTACCCCCTATGTCACCCTCGAGAGCATCGAGATTACGCCGACGCACCAAGCCTTCATCCCCGACGTCGGCATCCTACGCGAGGGCGGCCCAGAGTCAGGCAGCGCACCCAGCACGATTGCCGCGCCGCCCCTAACCTTGCCAGCGCGGATGGAGGTGCCTACCCGCTACGCTCGGATCGAAATCCGTAGTGTGCTGAACCAGACCTTGATCACCACAATCGAACTGCTCTCGCCCGCCAACAAACGCCCCAGTCAGGACAGGGCCGGGGCCTACGAGAAGAAGCGCCAGGAATTGTTCGCGAGCGAAGTTCACCTGCTTGAGATCGATCTGCTGCGTGGGGGAGTACGTCCCCAGTTAGCTCGTCCTTTGCCCGCTGCCGCTTACTTTATCCTGCTCAGTCGGGCCTACCGCCGCCCGCTGATCGATGTGTGGCCGGTCGCCCTGGCTGAACCCCTACCCGTCGTGCCAGTACCCCTGATCTATCCCGACCCGGATGTTGCGCTCGATCTCGGCCGCATTCTACGCCAAATCTACCGCAACGCCCGCTACGAGCGCAGCGCGGTGCTGCTGTTTGTGGAGCGGGCCAGGCGGGTTCAGGGCGACTTCGCGCTGACCCCGGCCAATGCGGCGGCGGTGGGCCAGACCTGTCGGCTGGTGGATGGCACGCCGCTGGCGATCAAGCTTGCCGCAAGCTGGCTGCCCACCCTGAGCCCGGCCGAGGTCGCCGCCGAACTTTCGCGCAGTCTGGATCTGCTGGATAGCGCCGCCCGCGACCGCCCGGCCCGCCACCGCAGCGTGCGCACAGTCTTCGACGGCTCGTGGCGCTTGTTGCAGGCCGACGAGCAGCAGCTGCTGGCCCGCTTGGCGCTCTTTCGGGGCGGCTTCACCCGTGAGGCGGCCGAGTTCGTGGCGGGAGCCCGACTGCCGCAACTGGCCACCCTGATCCAGAAATCGCTCCTACGCAGGCAGGGCGAGCGCTACCAGATCCACGAACTGATCCGCCAGTTTGCGCTCGAACGGCTGCGGGCGGGCAGCGAGGCGGAGCCGACCAGCGAGCGCTTTGTAGCTTACTATCGTTCGTTGGCGGCCCAACTCGCTGCGCAATTGACGACCGAAGGCAAACTGAACTGGATTGGTCAACTCGCCGAAGAAGCCGATAACCTGCGCGCGGCGCTGCGCGCGGCGCTTACGTTGCAGCAAGGCGATGCGGGGGCCAGCCTCTGCATGAGTCTGTACGCACTTTGGGCGGTACGGGGCATGACTCGCGAGGGCCTGCAATGGGTCGAGCAATTTCTGGCCCTAAAACCTCTGTCGGCACTGGCTCATGGTCGGCTGCTGACGATCGCCGAGCTGATGCAGCAACTCCTGGGCGCATGGGCCAGGGCGCTAGAAAGTGCCGAACAGGCGCTTAGCCTGCTGCCGACCGACGACGATACCGCCCGTCCCATGGCGACTTATGGCGCGGGGCTGGCTGCGCTCGACCAGGGCGATTTCGCCACGGCGCGCCACTACCTGACGGCAAGCCTAGCCTATGCCAACAACAGCGCCCAACAGGCCACCAGTGCGGCGGTGCTGGCGATCACTGGCCTGACCTACTACTTCGAGGGTCGGCCCGCCGAGGCCCGTGGACACTATCAGCAGGCGCTTGAACTTGCCAGCGCTGCGCAAGTGGTCTTCGTGATCGCCTACACCACCTACGGTTTTGGGGCACTGGCGGTGCTGGAAGGCGATCCGGAGGGGGCAGCGCAACTGCGCGAGGCGCTGGTGGTATTCCAGCGCTACGACTACAAGATCCTGGTCGCCTACTGCCTCGAGACCCTGGCCGCGCAGGCTGGAATTTTGGGCGATCACGCCCGCGCCGGACTGCTCCACGGGGCCGCCGAGCAGCTGCGCGCCACCCACCACCTCGTTGTGCCCCCCGGCATTCAACCGATGTACCAGCGCCTGGTTGCCCTGGCCCGTGGCCCGCTTGAGGCTCCAGCGTGGGAACAGGCCCGTAGCGCAGGGCGGCAACTCAGCCAGGCCGAGGCGGTGAAGCTGGCGTTGGACGAAGCTTAGGCCTTGGGTTACGGTTCGTCCGCAGCCCCACCAGGGGCAAAAAATAGCAACAACTGGGCCGGACTTGGGCTGGGGTTCCAGTAGCGGTGCGCTTCGCCGGGACGGATCAGGGCGAAATCGCCCGCCGCGAGCGTGATCGTCGCCTCGTCCCTGGTCAGGGCGACCAGTCCGGTCAGCACATAACAGCCCGCCAACTGATGCGCGTGCCGGCGGAGCTCCTGGCTGGGGCAGAACGGCGGTAGAGTACACGCAATCAGCCCAAAGGCCCCGTTAGTCTCAGTGCTGGTAACGAGAATCTGACGGCTCTGCTCAAACTGCTGCGCCATCGCGGCGGCTCCTTGCGGGGTGAGTAACGTTACCGCCAGTGAACCACAAGCGCGCAGCGCCTACCAGCGACCAGCTCGGACAAAAAGCGGGACAGGCCCATGCTCAGTTAAGCCACATGGCTAGCCAGCCCTGTCTGGTAGGATGGCTCAGCAAATGGCTTGCGGGATGGTGCAGAGCGGAGGCGCTTGGTGTGTAATCAAGCTGCTGCTCAGAACGAAGCGTTGGTTTGATGAAGGAGTTGTAGCCATGGGTTGTCTCTTCGCGATCTTCGCAGGCATGTTTCCCCGGCTCGGCGTGATGTTCATCTGGCTGGCCCGCCCCATCCTGTTTAGCGTGGCTTTTGGCGGGAGTTGGTTCTGGCCGGTGTTGGGAATTCTGTTCTTACCCTTTACAACCCTGATGTATGTGCTACTCTGGTCGGTCACTGGACTGACCGGCTGGGACTGGATGTGGCTGCTGCTAGCCTTTCTGATCGACACCGGTGCGATCGGTAGTTCGGGCTGGGCCAACCGTGATCGGCTCAACCAACCCGCAAACGGCGTCCGCTAAGCGCAGCGCCAAAATGCGGCAAATGGCTTAGCATGATCAGCCGGAACGGTGCGTAGCTAACGATCACGCCGTATACTCGCGGGAGGTTTGGTGCAGCTTAGCTTTGAAGCGGCCAGTGCTGCCGATGCAGCCGCACTGGTCGCAATCCAGATCGCGGCCTTCCACCACGACTCGGTGCTGTACCCGGCGGTCGCAGTGGGTGGGCCGCCCGGCTACGACTCGGTCGAGCAGTTGCGCAGCAACATTGCGCAGCACCCCTGTTACAAGCTGGTCTACGCAGGCCAAGCCATCGGCCTGATGGTGATAAATGCGCAGGGCGCAGAGCACACTCACCTGGATGTGATCGCGATCCACCCCGCTTATCACAACCGAGGCTTTGGCACCCTGGCGATGCAGTTTCTGGAACAGGCCTACCCGGCCCAGCGTTACACGCTTGACACACCCAGTTGGGCCGTGCGCAACCAGCACTTCTACACCAAGCTCGGCTATGTAAAAGTCGGCGTGACGAGCTATCCCGACATCACCTTGTTCGCCTACGAGAAGCGCTGAAGGGCAAAGCGGCCAACGGGCCAACTCGAAATCGTACCTGGGCATAGAGCGTCACCGCCGCTCCGTTCCCAAAAAGGGCGCGGAGCGGCGGTACAAGGGTCTACGGCCTACTTTGACGGCACGGTGCCACCCGTAAAATCGTCGAAACTGGCCGACGTCGCGCTAAACCAGACCCCGATCAGGCCCCCGCGCCCGGCGTAGAAGGAGCCAGCGTTGGCTGTGCCGATTGGCGTGCCGTTCACGTAGGCCGTTACCGTACCATCGGCCAGGGCACGCGCACCCAGGCGATCCCCCGCTTGCAGCACGGCGGGATAGCTGCCAAGTGTGCGCCAGCGCGTATCCTCACGCACCTCGATGACGATCCGCTGACGGGCCCTATCGTAGCTGACCAGAATGGCCCCCTTGCTGATCTCACCGCCCTGGTATTTAAGCACTAGCGTATGGTGCTTGCCGCGTGGCGCGAGGCTGGTTAGGGTGATCTGAGCCGCCTGGTCGGCACCGAAGGGCGTATGCCAGTAGAGCAGATCACCATTCTGCACCACGACCTGTTGATTGGCGATCCGGTAAGCACCTGGTAGGTTGGCCCCAAGCCACGGGAAGAACCGGGGTCGCTCACGGTTGAGCCGCCCATTGGTGCGATTGAAGTCATCAAGCAGTTCACCAAAGCCGTCACCAACGACGGGGGTACTAGTGGGTGTGCTGGTGGGCGGCAGCGGCGTATTAGTCGGCGTATTAGTCGGCGTATTGGTGGACGGCAGTGGCGTATTGGTCGGCGTATTGGTCGGCGTATTGGTGGACGGCAGTGGCGTATTGGTCGGCGTATTAGTCGGCGTATTGGTGGACGGCAGTGGCGTATTGGTCGGCGTGTTGGTGGGCGTGTTGGTGAGCGGCCGTGGCGTCGGGGTGGGGGTGTGCGTCGGCGTCTTGGTGGCCGGCTTAGTCGGGGGCGTGGGGGGGGGCGTAGGGG
>JBLWKA010000017.1:0-61208 GCA_048381555.1 Oscillochloridaceae bacterium umkhey_bin13 | reverse complement strand
TACGGGAGAGATGGTACAATAGCCATGGCGAACCGTTTTTTGTGATCTGATGCTGGATCTGATACCCATATCATGTCACAAACGACGGTTCGCTCATCTGTACCAAATAATTAGCCGACAGTCTCCTTCATGGTGTTGCAACCGCCGAATGAGCAGGGTCAGGGCGGCGAGCAAGCCAACAATCCCGTATTCAAGGATGGGCACCCGCAGGATGTCGGGTAGCTTTTGCCACTGACCGCGACCGCCGTACCAGGCCAGCGCAGCCGCGCCGTAACCGGCCCCAATCCCGAGTTTGACCCGCCGCGAGAGGCCCAGGCCGTGCATCTGGGCTAACACGAACATGCCCATAAAGCCAAAACTGAACATGGCCGCAAAGCCGCTACGCTTCTGGAGCGTGGTGATCACGGCGTGGGGCATGGCCAGCATTTCGAGCGCCAGAGTCCAGCGTGGATCAAGGTGCGCCCGCGTGAAGAGCAGCGACGACTGCACAAAGAGCAGCATGGTATGGTAGAGTCCACCGAGGTGCGAGGGCAGCGGTTCGATCGGGTGGTACCAGAAGGTGTAGACCGTCGCCCAACTAAGGATATAGCCATGGTAACGTTTGATGAAGTGGTTCAATTCGGGGGGGAGTTGCACCTGACGTGAGCCAAGCACCAACCCGCGCCGAGGGGATTCCATGGCCAGGATCAGCATAAGCATAAAGGCCGCTGAGCCAAGCGAGGAACCTTCGGGCACATCAAGGGCCAGGCCATCGTAGTAGCGCCGCGACTGGGCATAGTGCAACGCCACGCCGCCCGCATTGACCGCCAGGGCGGCCCAATTCAGCGGACGCATCCCACGGGCATAGCCTGGGCGCATCTGTTGGGCCGCATAAATGCAACCCCAGACCGCCAACTGGTGCAGCAGGTAGCCACTCCAGGCACTCGGGCGTGCCCCAGGATCGGGATTGGCCGCAATCCAGCGATAGTCGCCGTGGCGACCACTGAAAGGGGCATACTCGATGGGTGCCCGCCCTGCCAGGGCCACCGCCCCCACCGCACCGGCACAAACGGCCGCAGCCGGAAGCAGCAGATCGTGGGCATCGGGCGGACTTGGTGGCGCATCACGCTCTTCGAGCCAGGCCACATATCGATCCAGGGCCAGCCCGGCCAGGGCCGCCCCGCCTGCCGCCAGTAAGCCGATCCCAATTGCACGGGCAGGCCGCTCACGCCCACCGGCGGCCAGGGCCGCACACGCGGCCCCTGCCGCACTGACTGCCGCGAGCCCTTTGCCAGGACGCTGGCCGCGCATAATGTCAAGCCAGTAGACCGCCGCCATCGGATTGAACAGGGCCGCCCCTGCCAGCGCGTAGTTGCTACGTTGATTGCCCATGGGTTTGTTAGGATTCCGGTAACGATGCCCAAGCACGTTGCCGGACAATAAAAGAGGGTGAACAAGAACTATGTTCTCGCTCACCCTCGGGATAGGCGACGAGAACTATTTCCAGCCGCCAACCACGTCAAAGATCGCCCGGTCGTGCATGGGGTTGGGAACCGTCGATTCGGGCTGAGCCAATAGATACTCGGCCATGTCGGTAAAGGGTCGCACACAATCCTCTTTGCCCTCGCCCTCCATTTCGAAGAGGGTTTTGCCTGCCAGGCGCGAACGCCGAATCAGATCGTGGTACGGTACCCGTCCTATTATCTTAGTCCCCACAGTTTCAACAAACTGATCGAGCAGCCCGGTGCCACCAAAATCAGGATCAACCCGGTTGGCGATCAAGCCAGCCATGGTCACTTTGTGGCGCTGGCTCTTCTGGGCAATGGCCAGACAGAGCCGGTTGGCTGCAAAGATGCTATCGAAGTCGTTGCAGGCGATAATCAGGCCGTAGTCGGCATAGTTGAGCGGGGCCGAAAAACCGCCACAGACCACGTCGCCCAACACATCAAAGAGGATCACATCGTATTTGTGGTACAAGCCAAACTCTTTGAGCAGTTTGACGGTTTCGCCGACCACATAGCCACCACAGCCGCTGCCCGCTGGTGGTCCGCCCGATTCGAGCGTGTCCACACCTGCAAAGCCGGTCATGATCACGTCTTCGCGCTCGACATCTTCAATGTGGAAATCAACCTGTTCGAGCACGTCAATCACGGTGGGCTGGAGCAGGCCCGTCAGCGGGAAGGTGCTATCGTGTTTGGGATCACAGCCGATCTGAAGGACTTTGGCCCCCTTCAGGGCCATCGCCGCCGACAGGTTGGCGCTAGTGGTTGATTTGCCGATACCGCCTTTGCCGTACACTGCGAGAATCAGGGACATAGGGTGGTTCCTTTTGTGTTTGTCTGGCGGTGGGAACCAGCGTAAACGCTGGTCCCACCGCCAGGGTGCTGGGAGCACCATGTGCTCCCAGGCCCACTTCGTTGGCGAGCCTTTTTCGCCCCCCTCACCCCTCAAGGTTTAAGGGCAGACAGAACGTTTGGACTTCGCACGGGTTTACGGCATTGCAATAAGCTGAACGCCCTCACCCCCTGTCCCCCTCTCCCTGCTACGGGAGAGGGGGAACTTCGATGCGAGACAGTGCCATGCTCATGCCGTCCGATGCCTCTGTCATACATAAACCCTCAAGGGGGGAGGGGAGCCGTGCCGCAGCAGAATGAGCTATTCGGCGATCTCCCCCCTCTCCTCCTGAGGGAGAGGGGGGCCGGGGGGGGTGAAGGGGAAACGGGCGACCAGATGCCTTTTTAGGCTGACCCCTCCTTTGGCACAAGGGGGCGACCAAACTCTTGTTCGTAGGTCTCGGCGGTGTAGGCCAAGGCCCGATAGACATAGCCAGGCACGATCTTCCGTTCGAGCCGAGCGTGCTGATCGCGCACATAGACGAGGTTGCGCAGCAACTTCTGTTCGATCACGCTGCGGGCGAACTCGCGCCCTTTGGGGCCTTTGGTGCGCTGGATCCAGGCGACGAATTTGCGGACGGGCAGGGGCGGTCGTTTGCGCGGACGACGCAACATGCCAATGTAGGCTTTGATCCCGGCCCGCCGATCGCCCTGGTCGGTGGATTGGCCAAGTTCGAGGTGGGGACGCAGCAGGTCAAACAATTCCTGGCCGCGTTCGGTACGCACCAACATCCATTGCCAGCGCTCTTCGGGGGGCAGGGGTGCGCCCAGGTAGCCAATCGTCAGATCCGATAGCCCATTCTGGTAATCGAAGCAACTCAGGCAGGCGCCGGGGAAGATGCCACGCTCGCCACCGAGGGCGGTAACATCCAGATCCACGAAGTTGATCGTCTCGACATGGCCGTCTTCGTGGCGCATCCAGACCCGAAAGTCCTGCATAAACTCGTGATGGACAATCGTTTCAGGCGACTTCGAGGCCACCTTGAGGAAGCGCATCAGGTCGGGGTAGGCCACATTGTCGGTACAGGGCAGGCCGATCACATAGAGTCGTTCGAGACCGAGTTCGGCTTCGAGCGCCCGCAGGGCATGCACCTGGCAGCCCATGCCAATAAAGGCGAGCCGCTTGAGGCCACTGGCACGCACGTCGTCGAGTAGTTCGAGCGACGGTGAGAGGCAGGGTTTGTTGCCGGCACTGGCCCGGACTTCGTCTGGGGTGCGGGCGATCACCGGCAAGGGTGCCCAGCGGGTACCCGGTGCGGCATGGTTGCAGATCACCCCTTCGACGATGCCCTGTTCGAGCAACAAGGCCCCTAAACTAGTGACGATGCCACTCCACTGGGCGTCGTGGTTGACCGGGCGCATGCGCGCAATCTGGATGAAGCGCGTAATCCCAAAGAGCAGTTCGTCGCCATCGTTGCGATTACGCCCGTGCAACCGCCGTTCGATCGCCTCGTGCTGGTTCTCGACAAAGACGCAGGCCTGGGCCATCTTGGGACGCAAGTCACTACTACAGATTCCGCAATCACTACACAGCTTGGGACGGCCTTTAAGGCGCTCGGCCTGACTGAGCAGGGTGATCTCGTGGAGCGCACGGGTTGGCGGTTGGGGGGCTACTGCTGGCATCACACGCTTCCTTCTAGGCCCCGATCTGTTCCTTGGCGGCCATCAACACATCGGCGGTAATCATGGCAAGGCCATGCTCGCGGGCATACTTCTCGACATTGCCGCGCGCCTTGCCCCGCACAAAGAAGGGCACCTTTTTGAGCATCGCCTCGGCATCGGGGGTCCAGGTGGGCGCACCGGTGGGCGCACTTGGCGCAGGGGTAGCAACCTGAGCAGGGGCACTGGCCGCATGAAGCGGCGCAGCCCCAGGGGCAATGGCAACTGGTTCCGACCTAACCAGTTGAGGCTCAGGAACAAGGGCAGGGGCGGTTTCTTCCAGGCCCGCATCGCCAAACAGATCAATCAGGTGCTTCTCCATACCGAGGGTACAGGTGGTCATGACCTCATCGGCAATCACATCGGCCCCATCGAAGCCCAAAAACGGTCGGTAGGCCAGCAAGTGGTTCTCGATATGGGTAGGTGCGGCGATCACCATCACATTCAGATCATGGCGTCGCCCGGTATGGCGCTCCATCTGGGTACCACAGACCAGCTCGGGGCGCAAGTCGGCAATGCGGGCTGCGACGGTCTGAAACTCGTCGGTGGCCAGAAAATCGTCGGCACTCACATAATCGGCCAGCTGCTCCTGCACCCATGCCGCCTCTTTGAGCAGGTAGGTGCCCGCGCCAGCAATCGGCATGCCCAATTCGTCGGCCAGGAACTTGGTCACGCCCACGGTATGGGTCGCATCACCAAAGACAAAGGCCCGCTTGCTGGTAAAGCTTTCCATGTCGGCGGTACGGGCAAACCAGGGCACATTCGAGGGAGCCGAGAGGCCATCGAGCGAGAAGGCGGTCAGGGGCGGGATGGTGACCGGCTTGCCGGTAGGATTGACCCTGGCCCCAACCTCGTTCAGGCGCTCGACCAGCGTATTGAGCCAGCGCAGGGTCGGCTGCACCCCCAACGGGATCTCGTACAGGGCCGAAGTGCCGAATTGGGCTTCGAGATGATCCGCCGCTCGGCGACCCAACTCACGGTAGGGTGCAATGGTCAACCAGGCGGCGGGCAGGCGGCGCAGATCGTCTACCGAGGCACCCCAGGGGGCCACCACATTGACCGCCACGCCCAACGTCTTGAGCATCCGGCGCAGACTGATCAGGTCGTGACGGGCATGAAAGCCCAACGAGGAGGGGCCAAGAATGTTCACACTTGGCTGTGGGGTCAAGGGCTGAGGGGCGGCATACTGTTTGACCAGGGTCGTAAACAGCGCCTCGGCAGCCTCGGTTTCGCCCATGCGGTAGGGATTGGCATCAAAGACCAGCACATCACAGTTCAGATTCGCCGATTGCGCGGCGATCTCGAGATTCTCTTGCAAGAGAATCGTCGAGCACGACGCCACCACCACAATCAGATCAGGCTTGCGCGAAGCCTCGACCTGGCGCAGGGTTTCGGGTAGGCGGATGGTGCCACGGGCCAGGTCGGTGCCACTAACCACACTGGTGGTCATCGCCGGAAAGCCAGGCGTCCGCTCGAGCATCGTAAAGATCGTGGTCACATAATCATCGCCCTGCGGCGCGTGAAAGACCGCATGACCGCCACGGAGCGAGTTCATAATGCGGCCCACGCCGTGATGGGCGGTGCCCTCGTACATCCAATAGGCTAGGCGCATATGGAGATCCTTATCATTGTGAAGCTGTGGAGTTGTGGAGTTGTGAAGCTGTGGAGTTGTGAAGATGTGAAGTTGTTGAGTTGTTATGTTGTTAAGTTGTTTTTTGGTGCAGATGTGATTTGGTGGTGTTGTTATGGAACTTACATCAGTCCCTAGCTTTGAAACCGAGGGACCGGGGGTTTCCAACGCACCAGCACCCGTCAAACATTAATCTCGTTCGCGGCACTCGGCATCACCCCTGCGAGCCAGATCGGGTCAAGGCCAAGCGGATCGAGTTTGGCATGGCGGCGCATCGCCTTGGTGCAGAGTCCAATCAGGGTATTGACGCCACCCCAGCCATGGATCGGCGCAAAGATGAACTCGGTACCCCATTTGGCAACCACACCCTGCCCGATCAGCGGATTCGCCGTAATGATGTTCGAAATCACCAGGTCGGGCTGCTCCTCGGCAATACTGCGGAGTTGGCGGTCGAAGTTGGCCTGTTCAACCAGGCGCACCCCCTGAAGTAGTTCAAGCTCACGGGCGTGGAAGCGCCGATGAATGCTCGGCGTCGAACACTCGAGCACCTCGGCTCCAGCGGCGCGCAAGAAGCGAGCCAGAGGCAGTTCGAGCAGCGTATCGGCCGCAAAGAAGATCTTCTTGCCCCGCAACAGATCGGTATGCTCGCTAATCCGCGCCCAGGCGGCGGCTTCGCGTTCGCGCAAATCCACCTTCAGGTCAAATTGTGCCGCCAGATCTTCCCAGAAAACCCGGCAGCCATCGGGGCCAAAGGGGAAGAGCGAACTGAGCACCGTAGCCCCACGTTCGTTGACGAGCAAATTCGCAACTTTTGGCAAAAACGGTTGTAATGGGGCAATTACCGTCCCTGAACCAATCGGCGGCAACTCATGGAAATGGTTAGCAGGCAAAAAGCCAGCCACCGGAATCCCTAATTTGGCCGCCTCGTGCATAAAATCATCGGCAATCACATCATTGACTGAGCCCAAAAAGACCACCCGGCGATCTTCGGGGGGGGCCACCGGGCAGAAGGGCAAGAGGGCCTGAAGCACCGAGTCCTCGCTCTGGCTGAAGGTAAAATCCAGCCCCGAGGCAGGCACAAACAGCACCGGCACCTCGGGTGTGCTCACCGAATGGGCCAGACCTTCAAACTCGACCTTCATCACTTCGGGGGTACAGGAGGAGAGCAAAAAGATTACGGAGGGTTTGTGTTCGCGTTTGATTTCGGCAATCTGGTCAGCAATGTGGGGTTGTGACGAGCTTAGATCAGCTTCTTCGAGCAGACTGACCGCAAACCGCGGACGGGCGAAGATCATCACACCAAGCGTATTTTGAAGCAGATGGGCGCAGGTGTGGGTACCGAGGATCAAGAAAAAACTATCCTTGATCTTCTGATAAAGCCAACCGACACTGACAAGGCCGCAGAACGAGTGGTACAGACCATCTTCACGGGTAAAGGCCGCCTTGGGGGGCATAGGGGGGCTCCTTGGCAAGGCTTGAGGGAGAGGGCGAGGTGTAGTGCAGAGTACGAACTACGGGCTTTAGACGCCGGGGCTATTATAGCACTTCATGAAAGATCCTGATATATAAACAAAAATCGTGCATGAGCTGTGCGTGTTTTTTTGGGGTGCTGCGTGCTGGGTGCTGCGTGCTGCGGCTATTGGGGTCCAGGGGCGAAGCCCCGGCGCGGGAGGGTGTCGGGAGGGCCAGCGGCGGCCCTCCTGACCAAAGAGCCCTCCCTACCCTAAGCCCTCACGGGCCTCATCAAAGCTGCGATAGATCTCCTGGTGCATGTCAATCGTATCGAGGCCCGCGCCGAGTTGACGCCGGAAGAAGGCTTTGGTCGAGTAGCGGGTTGACGAGAGGAAATAACGCTCGGTGTTGCGCCGCACCATGGCATAAAACGCCTCGGCTGCATTAGGGTTCAGGTTAAAATTGTCGTAGTTGACAATTACATTGGTGGGCCGTCCAATGCTCTGGAAGAAGCCGTCAAGGTAGGCCGCTAACTCGTTCACGTCGTCCGGCGTCAGCAGATTTAGGCCCTCGAAGTTGACAAAGGTGAGGTTGGCGGCCTCGTCGTAGCGAGTGCGATCTTCGAGCCGCAAGACGGCGAGTTGGGCCAGACCCATGGCTCGCTCGGCGAAGATCCGCTCGTCCATTAGGCGCAAGTTGGGGCTGATCAGCGGACGGAAGCCCATCAGGTTCAGTACATCGCGTTCGAGATCCAGTCCTGGCGCGATTTCGATCAGTTCGATGCCATCCGAGGTGAGCCGGAAAACTGCGCGCTCGGTAATGTAGTGAACCTGCTGGCCCATCTGCGCGGCATACGAACCACTAAAGGTAATTTGCTCAACCTGGGGTGTAAATTTGTGAACCGTGCCCTCTTTGCCGATCACTAAGCGCCCATGCTCAATCGCAACCTGGGCATCACCAGTGAGCGTGCCCAGAAAATAGAGGTTACGGGTGCTCTGGCTGATGTTGATAAAGCCACCAGCCCCAGCAAACTTTGGCCCAAAGCGGCTCACATTGACGTTGCCAACTGCGTCCACTTGGGCCATGCCCAGGAAGGCTTGATCAAGCCCGCCCCCATCATAAAAATCGAACTGGTTGGGCTGATCGATCACGGCCTGGGCATTGGCAACGGCCCCAAAACTGAGCCCGCCCGCCGGGATGCCACCGAGCCCGCCTGGTTCGACGGTCAGCGTAATCAGATCGAGGATGCCTTCTTCGTTCGCAACCGCCGACACGCCTTCGGGCATGCCGATCCCCAAATTGACAACCGCATTGATCTTGAGGAACTGCGCGGCGCGGCGGGCGATCACTTTGCGGGCGGTCAAGGCCATAGGGGTCACCCGCGCCCGTGGCACGCGCACCTCGCCGGTGTAAGCCGGATTGTATTGCTCGCCAAAGGTCTGAGGATGCAACTCAGGTGGTGCAATCACCACACAATCTACCAGCACGCCCGGGACGCGCACATCCTTCGGGCTGCGCAGATGCTCGGTCGTAACCCGTTCGACCTGGGCGATCACGATCCCACCACTATTCTTGACCGCCTGCGCCAGAGCCAGACTCTCGAGTGTCAGGGCCTCGCGCTCCATGGTCAGGTTGCCCTCTTCATCGGCGGTCGTGGCACGGATCATGCCCACATTGATCGGAAAGGCTTTGTAGAAGAGTAGTTCGCGCCCGCCGAGCGTGACGACTTCGACCAGATCTTCGGTGGTGGTGGGATTCAGTTTGCCGCCCTCGATGCGGGGATCAACAAAGGTATGCAGGCCGACATGGGTAATCACACCGGGCTTGCCACCGGCGATGGCCCGCAACAGGTGGGTAATCACACCCTGGGGCAAACAGTGGGCCGCAATTTGCCCCCTGAGGGCCATCCGCCCCAGGGCCGGAGCGAGGCCCCAATGCCCACCGACGGCAGCCCGCACCATGCCAGAGTGGGCAAAATGGTTCAGGCCGCGCTGCCGACCGTCGCCCTGACCAGCCGCAAAAACCAGTTTCAGATCACGGGGATGCCCGGTCTCAAGAAAACGTTTTTCGAGTGCTACAGCGAGGGCTTCGGGGAAACCAATCCCGACAAAGCCACTCGTCGCCAGCGTATCACCATCAAGTACGACCCGCACCGCCTCATCGGCGCTGATCAGCTTATTGCGCTTCATCGTTAGGTCTCCGCTACACTTGCTGCCTGCCGACAAGTGTAGCGGAAAATTGGACTGCTGGCGAATTAGGCCTTAAACGCCACCCGCGCTGCCGCTAAGGTCGCATCAACATCCTCAGCGCGATGCACAGTGCTCAGGAAGCCGGCTTCGTACTGCGACGGGGCCAGATAGACACCCTGGTCGCACATGGCCCAGAAGAAGCGGGCGTAACGGGCCGGATCAACGAACTGCTTGGCCTCGGCCCAACTCGTAACCCGTACCCCTGGCTCGTTCAAGAAGTAAAAGCCAAACATCGAGCCCACCTGTCCGACCTGGAGCGGCACGCCTAACTCCTCGCCCAGCGCCCGCAACCCATCAGCCAGACGGGCCGCCATAGCACTGGCCTGGTCAAACGGTGAGCAGCCGCCGCGCGCATCAAACGCAACCTGAAGCGTGGTCAAACCCGCCGTCATCGCCAGCGGGTTGCCCGAGAGCGTACCGGCCTGGTACATGGGGCCAGCCGGCGCGACCTGCTGCATGATCTCACGCCGCCCGCCATAAGCGCCAACCGGCAGGCCACCCCCAATCACCTTGCCTAAACAGGTCAGATCGGGGGTCAAACCCCAGAGTCCTTGGGCACCACCGGGGGCGACCCGGAAGCCGGTCATGACTTCGTCAAGGATGAGCAGCGCACCATAGGCGTGGGCCAGATCGAGCAAGCCCTGCAAATAGCCTGGTTCCGGCAAGACGAAGCCCATATTGGCAGCGATCGGCTCGACAATCACGGCGGCGATCTGTTCGCCGTGGGCCGCAAAGATCGCTTTGGCCCCCTCAAGATCGTTATACTCGGCGGTCAGGGTCGCGGCGGCTGCACCTGCGGTGACACCGGGGCTATCGGGCAAGCCAAGCGTCGCCACCCCCGATCCCGCCTGCACCAGCAGCATATCGGCGTGGCCGTGGTAACAGCCGGTAAACTTCAGGATCTTTTCGCGCCCGGTGTAGGCCCGCGCAAGGCGTAGGGCGCTCATGGTTGCCTCGGTGCCCGAACTCACAAACCGTACCTGCTCGATTGCGGGCATAAGCGCGATCACCTGTTCAGCCAGCGCGGTTTCCTGGCTGGTTGGCGCGCCAAAACTCGTCCCCTGCGCAGCCTGAGCACCAATCGCGGCGACCACGGCAGGATGGGCATGGCCGAGCAGCAGCGGCCCCCACGAAAGCACATAGTCCAGATAGGGATTGCCGTCCACGTCGGTCAGGCGCGGGCCAGCTCCACTGGCAAAAAAGATCGGCGTGCCACCAACGCCACGAAAGGCCCGTACCGGCGAATTGACCCCACCGGGAATGACCTGTTGGGCGGCAGCAAACTGGGTTTTCGAATTCGTGTATCGATCCATAACATGATTCCTTTGGTTGGAACGTGGTCGCCCGGGGCGGGCGACGGATCACCGGGGCGGGCGACGGAATCCCCGGACGGGCAACGGGTCACATCCTACCAAATCCCTGCACAAATTCGACCAGGCGGCGCACATTGTCTTCGGGAGTTTCGGTGAGGATGCCATGCCCAACGTTGAAGATATGGCCGGGCCGTCCGGCGGCCTGTTCAAGGATTGCACGGGCACGTTGTTCGATCACGGGCCAGGGGCCGTGCAACGTCATCGGATCGAGGTTGCCTTGCACGGCGACCCCATCACCATACTGGGCCCAGCCATCGGCCAGCCGAATCCGCCAATCCAGCCCAAGCACATCAGCCCCGGTCTGGCGTAACAAAGGCAACATGCCATTCATATCCGTGCCAAAATAGATCACAGGCGGCAGTTCGGCCTGATCGGCAAACGCGGCCCGGAACTGGCGAATGGCCTGCTGCACATGGGGCAAGACGTACTCGGCGTAGTCGTCGGGGGCCAGCGCCCCGGCCCACGAATCGAAGATCTGCACGGCGTCGGCCCCAGCCCGAATCTGAGCCACCAGATAACTACTCACCAGTTCGGTCAGTTTGCCCATCAGAGCGTGCCAACTGGCCGGATCGTGGTACATCAGGGCTTTGGTGCGCCGATAATCGCGGCTGCCACCGCCTTCGATCACGTAACTCGCCAGCGTGAAGGGTGCGCCACTAAACCCGAGCAGGGCGGTGGTAGCAGGTAAAGCCCGCCGCACCAACCCCAGCGCGGTCAAGGTGTAACCCGAATGGGTTGCGGGATCATAGGGCTGCAAGGCCGCAATTTCGGCTGCGGTGCGGATCGGATTGTGGATCACCGGCCCTTCGCCCTTTTCGAAGGTCAAGCGGATCCCTAAGCCTTCGAGCGGCGGCAGAATATCGGCAAAGATGATCGCCGCATCCATGCCAAAGGCCGTAATCGGCTGGAGCGTCACTTCAGCGGCGACTTCGGGCTGCTTGACCATCTGCAAAAAACCGTGGCGCTCACGCACGGCCCGATAGACCGACATGTAGCGTCCGGCCTGGCGCATCAACCAGATCGGGGTCTGGGCGGTTGGTTGGCGGCGGCAGGCCATAAGCATCGCTTTAGACATACGAGTCACTTTCTTGTCGAAGACGTATCCCGATGACCATTGATCATGCCGCATTGCTCAACGCGATTGTTGGCGTTGTGATGACCTGCGGCGCAATCCAAAACCCAAAATCTAAAACCCAAAATGGCCTTATCCACGTAACCAGCGGGCCGCATCTTTGGCCCAATAGGTGATGATCATGTCGGCCCCGGCGCGGGCGATACTGGTCAGACTTTCGAGCGCAATTCGACGCTCGTCAATCCAGCCCCGTTCGGCGGCCGCCTTAACCATGCTGTACTCGCCACTCACCTGGTAGGCGGCCAGGGGCAGATCAAACCGATCTTTGACCTGACGAATAATATCGAGGTAAGCCAGGGCCGGTTTGACCATCAGCATGTCGGCCCCTTCGGCCACATCGAGCGCCACTTCACGCATGGCCTCGCGGGCATTGCCGGGATCCATCTGATACTGACTGCGATCCCCAAACCCGGGCGGGCTCTCGGCCGCATCACGGAACGGCCCATAGAAGGCCGAGGCATATTTGGCGGCGTAGCTCATGATCGCGGTATGCTGGAAGCCCGCCCCATCGAGCGCACTGCGAATCGTGGCAATCATGCCGTCAATCATGCCCGACGGTGCAATGATGTCGGCCCCAGCCTGGGCATGCACCACCGAAGCTTTGGCCAAGATCGCCAGCGTCGGATCGTTCAGCAGGTAGCCTTCCGCGAGGTGCGGGTTGTAGCTCGCGTCGCCGGGCTGGTTGATCAGGCCGCAATGGCCGTGATCGGTATACTCGCAGCAACACATATCCGAGATCACCAGCAGTTCGGGGACGGCCTGTTTGATCGCCCGGATCGCTTGCGGCACAATCCCGTCAGGGTCAAAATTCTCGCTGCCCAGGCCATCTTTGTGGGCCGGAATGCCAAACAAGAGCACAGCCGGCAGGCCCAATTCGGCCAAGGTTTCGGCTTCACGCACGGCCAGATCAACCGAAAGTTGGGCATGGCCGGGCATCGAACTAATCGGGCGCTCGAGTTCGCGACCGTGACGAATAAACAGCGGCGCAATCAGTTGATCGGGGCGCAAACTGGTTTCGCGCACCATCCGCCGCAGGGCCGCACTCTGGCGCAAACGGCGGGGCCGAATCGATGGGTAGCTCATCACAGGTTCCTAACGTGAAAATAGCCGATAGCCGATAGCCGATAGCCCGACGGGGAACGCAAGCTATTTACGCTTGACCGTTGTACTCCTCTATTGCGTCGGGCTAAAGCCCTGCCTGATACCCGAAGCCCTACGGGCTGCCAGCGAAACCGGTTCAGATGAGCCCGCAGGGCTTTGTTTATCAGCAAGGGCTTCAGCCCGGCGGTTGGGCGGTGCAGCAAACATTGTCAAGTACAGATGAACGATGCCTTAAAAACCATCAGCCCAGCGGGAGGGAAGTTGCCGAACGGTCAAGCTCATATAAACGATGCCCTAAGCAACAAACCTACTGTGCATGCGTAACGAGCGCCGCGATCAACCCGGCTTCGTTATACGGTTCCGCAATCGCCGCCGGTTCAAGGCCCAGGTCGTGGCAGACGGTTGCCGTCGCGGGGCCAATGCAGATCAAAGCGACCTGGCGCAGCACGTCGCGCCCCTGCGGGCCAAGTTGGGTCACCAGGCTACGCACCGTCGAGCCACTACTTAAGAGGATGGCCTGCACCTGACCTGCGGCCAGTTCTGCGGCCAGTTCGGCCCCACCCGGCGCAGGCACCGTCCGATAGGCCGTTACCCGTTCGACCAGGGCACCCGCTGTCTGCAAGCGTTCCTCTAGTTCGGTTCCAGCCAGATCGGCCAGCGGCAAGAGCACACGCCGTCCGGCGGGATCGCCCATCACACCGGCCAGTTCGGCCCCCAGAAAGCGTTCGGGCATCGCAACGGTGGTTGCCCCGAGCAATTCCTGGCACGCGGCGGCGGTGGCCGGGCCAACGGCCCCAATCCGCAACGAGACCCTGCCACCCAGTGCCCGACCACCCAACCCGGCCTCAACCGCCTCGACCGCTGCCACACTCGTCAACAGCAGCCACTCGTAGACCCCGGCTTCAAGGCGGGCCAGGGCCGCCGCCAGCGCCGCCTGATCCTCCGGGGGCGCATAGGCAATCAACGGGTGGAGGATTGGTTCGGCCCCCAGGGCACGCAACTGCTCGGCCAGACCTTCGCCCCGGCCGACTGGACGGGGTACCAGAACCCGCCATCCCAACAGCGGTTGATCAACTAGGGCCATTGCGTGCATCCTTTGTGGTACGGCTCGCCTGTTTCCCCCCACCCCCCGGCCCTCCTCCCCCCTTGAGGGGGAGGGGGGAGCTTGCCAAAAAACGTATGCTGCGGCGGTGCGGCTCCCCTCCCCCTCAAGGGGGGAGGGGTTGGGGGTGGGGGGGGAAAGGGGTCGCCAACAAATAACCTATGTCACGAACTACTCAGCGCCGCCAAGATCACCGCCGCCCCTTGGGCCAATAACTGTTCGGCCAAGGCCGTGCCCAACGCCTCGGCATCGGCGGGCGCGCCACGTACTTCAGCGCGCACCAACTGCTGCCCATCAAGCGAGCCAACCAGGCCCTGCAGATACAACTGCTGATCTTCGATGGTCGCGTAGGCTGCAATTGGAACCTGGCAGCCACCTTCAAGGCGGCGGAGCAAAGCCCGTTCGGCCAGGGCGGTGGCCCGGGTAGGGCCATGATCAAGCGGAGCCAGCAAGGCCATGGTTGCGGCATCATCGGCCCGACACTCGATCGCTAGCGTACCCTGAGCCACTGCGGGCAACATCAGGCTCGGATCGAGAGGCAGGGCCACAAAATCCACTCCGTCGCAGTGCAAGGTGCCATCGGTGCGCAACAGATCAAGGCGTTGCAGACCCGCTGCGGCCAGCACCAGCGCCGCGTACTGGCCCTCGGCCAATTTGCGCAAGCGCGTATCCACGTTGCCGCGCACATCACGCAGTTCGAGATCGGGGCGCAACGCCCGCAATTGGCTGATCCGCCGGAGACTACTGGTGCCAATGATCGCACCGGTCGGCAAGGCCTCCAGGGGCCGGGTGGGATCGCAGCTATGGGCCATCAGGGCGCAGAGCACGAGCACATCACGCGGATCGGCCCGCTTGGGAAAGACAGCCAGGGTCAGATCGGCGGGCAAGTGCGAAGGCAG
Source organism: Oscillochloridaceae bacterium umkhey_bin13 (assembly GCA_048381555.1). Classification (GTDB taxonomy): domain Bacteria; phylum Chloroflexota; class Chloroflexia; order Chloroflexales; family Chloroflexaceae; genus Viridilinea. The sequence continues at coordinate 46,239 of JBLWKA010000017.1, read as the reverse complement.
ATCCTTGCCACTATGCACACACAGATCCACCTGCTCATCAAGCAGGGCCTGCTCTAATTCCTTTACAAACAGCCCTTTATCACCGACCGCCGACAGCGCCACATCAAGGATGCGGTCGCCTTTGGTTGTAATCACTTGCAGTTCAACCGTCAGACCGGGGTGGTAGTTGGACAAGGTCGCGGCCATCAGCGAAGATTGGGCCAGGGCCAGCTTGCTGCCCCGTGTGCCAAGAATGACCCTGGACATGACTCACTCCTTTTGGTGGCCGCCGATGACGCGCACGTGCACTCGTGACCGGTGGCGAAGTACCGGGCGCACCATGGGCGGCCAGACCCACAAGCTCACACAGCTTCCAAATTAAACAGTTCGGCAACCAGGGCCGCATAATGCGAGCCTTCGCCATGGGCGGCGGCGGCCCGCAAGCGGCTGGTGGGCGGATGCAGGAGTTTGTTGACGAGGCTGCGGGTCAGCGCTTCGATCACGTTGCGCTGTTCGGGCGAGAGGTCATTGAGGCGGCGCATGGCCCGTTCGAGTTCAGCCGAACGGAGGTGTTCGGCGTGTTCGCGTAGCCGGGTTAAGGCGGGCACCGCCGCCTGGGTATTGCACCAGGCCTCGAAGGCGGCGGCTTCGGCATTGGCAATCGCTTCAGCGAGCTGGGCCGCCGCCGAACGGTGCCCCAACGTCGCCCGCACCACCTCTTGCAGGTCGTCTACCGTGCAAAGATGCGCGCCAGGGATCTCGGCCACTTCGGGGGCAAAATCCCGGGGCACGGCGAGGTCAATCAAGAGCATGGTTGGCTGATCATTATGTCCACTTTCAACCATCGCGTGGCGTTTACTGGCCATCGCCTCGGCAATCTGTTCGCGGTAGATCACCGGCACCGGCGCAGCGGTCGAACTGATCACAATATCGGCGCTCGCCAAACAGATTGGCAGATCCTCGAAATTGTAGGCCATAGCCCCAAACCGTTCGGCCAACTCTTGGGCCCGGGCAAAGGTACGATTGAGCACCATCAGGGTATCGGCCCCATTCGCGAGCAAATTCTGGGCCGCTAGCTCACTGACCTCGCCGCTGCCAATCAGCAGCACCTTGCGTCCAGCCAGACTGCCAAGCCGATGACGGGCCAGTTCGACGCCGGCCTGCGACACACTGGCCGCCCCCTGGCCCAGCGGGGTCTCGCTACGCACCCGTTTGCCCGCACTCAGGGCGTGTTGGAAAAGCCGATGGAGTAGCGGGCCAAGCGAACCGAAACTGTGGGCATGTTCAAAGGCGGTACGCACCTGACCCTGGATCTGCGCTTCGCCAAGCACCAGCGAACGCAGCCCCGCCGCCGTTGCACAAAGGTGCCGGGCCACAGCCGAGCCACTGAAAAAGAAGAGCGTATGGGCAAAATCGGTCTCGTCCAGGCAATGGAAGTCGGCCAGGAAGCGCACCAGCTGTTGCGGCGTCGCCCCGCTATGACTCACCCCGTAGATCTCGACCCGGTTACAAGTCGAAAGGATCACCGCCTCGTTGAGTAGGGGGCAGTTCTCGCCATCGCTTGTGGTTAAACGTTGGAGAGCCAGCGGAAGGTCGCCGCTACTAAAGGCCAGCCGTTCACGAATTGCAACCGGGGCCGTGGTATGATCAAGTCCAGCTAAAAGGAGGCGCTTCATAAGCACTCCATGGTAAGCCCTCGCTGATAGGAGCCACCGAGCCACGGCACGTCGCAAGCTCAGTGCCCAATCAAGCGCTCTGAAAGCACAATCTACGCGTTAGGGCCGAAACGACACCTGGGGACTCTAACTATCAGCCATTGCCAGCGCCGACTCGCGCATGGGGGCACGACCAGCCGCGAAGCCGGGCGCATCCACGCGGGCCAGGATGGCAACACACGCAACCAGACCAATGGCTTCGAGCAGAAACACACTACCGTAGGCGATTTGGGGGGCCTGGGTGATCAGTCGGAACAGGTCAAGCGCGATCCCGCCCACAGCCATGCCAACCCCTCGGAAGACCAGTTGGGCCACCGTCCAGAGGCCCAGATAGGCTCCGGCATGTTTATCCGAGGTCATTGCCATCAAGAGACCAATCGCTCCCACCGTGTAGACGCCAAAGCCAGCCCCAAAGAGGAACAGCACAGGGAGTAGGGCGGCTTCAAGCTTTAGAAAGGCGATGACGCCAAGCATCGCCAGCGGGGCCGCCGTCAGGAATAAACCAAGCCGTGCGGTAGAAGTCTGCTCGTGGGGTGCCCGTTTGCGGGTAATCACAGTGGTGGTGATCATACTAATCAGCACCCCCAGGCCCCAGAAGATATTGAAGCGGGTGGTCTCGCCGACTTCCATACCAAACACATCACCGCCAAAGGGTTCAAGGATGGCATCCTGGGCCCAGACCGCGATCGAGGCTACGGCCAGCAGCATAAAGAAGGCTCGCGGGCGCGGATCAGCCCAGATCATCCGCATTAGGGTCGGGAACGACGGGGGCGGCTCGGCCTCGGGCTCGGCGGGCTGGGCCACGAGTTTATCTTCGCCCCAGACCGAAAAGAGCCAGAATGGAATGGCGAGGCCGACGCCGATCAAGACCAGGCGCACAAAGGCTTCGGGGCTGTACGAACGCATCACGCCAGCATAGATCCCCGGCACAATCACCGAGGCGACCAGCAACATGATCTGGGCGATACTCAGGGCCTGGCCGCGTTTGCTGGCCGGGGTGCGGTCGCGGATCAGGGCCATAAACGGACTACCCGAGAGCAGGGTGCCAAAGCCATAGATCAAAAAGATCACGGTTGCAATCGCCCAACCCGTAAGGGATTGAGCATTATCGGCAATCTGAAAGGTCGCCACAGGTAGCAGCAACAGGCTCAGCGCCATTAAGGCCCGGCCGCCCCAGATATAGGGCAGGCGGTGCTTGCCGAAGATCGGGCGGGTATCAGAACGGTTGCCGGCCCAGATACTTAAAGGAGCCAACAGGTAACGCAGGGCCGCCAACAGGGCCACTGGTGTAGCCGCCAGCCCCATATCACTGATCAGAATGCGATTCCAGACCGCTGAAGTCATCATGTCCGCGAACGACGAGCCAACGTGGAACGAGCCGATCTTGAAGGTACGCGGCAGATTCAGCTTCTCGGGATCAGGCGTTGACATGCAAGTTCCTTCTTGAGGGGTTTAAAGGCGGACAGAACGTTTGGGCTTCGCACGGGTTTACGTCGTTGTGATGCGCTGAAAGCCCTCACCCCCTGTCCCCCTCTCCCGCAGCGGGGAGAGGGGGGACTTCGATGCGAGTCGGTACCGTTCTGATGTCGTCCGAGGCGTCTAGCGTGGGTAACTTCGCAAGCAAAGTTACCCCTTGACCAAGCTACGCATCACCAGCCACGGCGATCAAGGTGGTCATACTTTGGCGTTCGCCCCGGAAGGCCGACACATCAATCCGACGCAGCATGATCAGCGCCGTACAGAGCATCAGGGCTTCGAGCAAGAAGACCGTGGTATAGCCGCCTAAGGGACTGGACAGCAGCGTGCCCACAATGTCGCGCACGACACCCGACATCAGGTTGCCAACCCCACGTGCGGCCGCGTCGGCCATGCCCCAGGCCCCGATGAACAGGCCCACATTCTGGGGCGTGGTCATATCGAGCATCATCGCCAGGTTGGTGGTGGTAGCGATCCCGGTACCGAAACCCAAGACCAGGATGCCGGGAATAAACAGCGGCTGGAAGTGGAACATGCCACTTAGGGCGATCAGCACGAAGCCAGTTGCGGCAATCGCCGCCCCCATGGTCGCCCCGGCTTTTTTGCTCATAAACCGACTGAAGAGCATGCCCTGCAGCAGCAGGGCCACCAGGGTCGCCCCGCCCCAAAAGGCGGTCAGTTGGGTCGTTTCACGCACGCTCATCCCAAACGCTTCGGCCCCAAATGGTTCAAGCAGCACATCCTGGCCCAGGATTGCCGCCAGCAAGAGCATCAGATAGATGAAGAAAGCCTGGGCCTGTTTGTTACCCACCACCGCACCGACCGCCTCGCGCACGCTATGGCGGGCATCGGCCCCGACCTGGGCATTGCGCGGTTCCAGACCCACCAGACCAAGCGCGGCCAGGATCAGAGCGACCACACCAGCACCCATAAACACCTGCACCAGTCCTTCGGGAGTGAAGTGTTCCAGCACCCGACCGGTGACAATCGCCGTGACGATCACGGCGGTGATCATCATGAACCACATGACGGCAATCGTACGCGAGCGCTGATGCTCCTCTGACATATCACTCGCCAGCGAGAGGTACGAGACCACGGCGAGGTTGTAGCCAATGCCCCAGAGCAGGAAGGCGAAGCAGGCAAAGGCCAGCCCCGGCCAGAAGTTAGCGTCCATCGCCAGGGCCGCCCAGGGGGTCAGCGTGGCCCCGCCGATGCAGAGCAACAGGCCCAGCGCGATGTAGGGCGTGCGCCGATAGCCAAACAGCGGGTGATGATCCGAGTACTGGCCCAGGAAGGGCTGGAGCGGGGCCAGCAGGTGGGGCAGCACAATCAGGGCCGCCACCAGGGCCGCCGCCAGACCCATTTCGTGGATCATAATCCGATTCAAGACCCCAGTGATTGGCACCAGGCTCACCGCCACCGCAACGTGTAAGAGGCCCAGGCGCAGGTTCTTTACAAATGTCATCGTTGTGTTCCTGTTGATCCCGTTGAGTTGCTACAGGCAAGGTTACTAACGCTCATTACCTGCGGCGGGGGCTTGGAAACACCGGGTGTTTCCAAGCCCAACGCACATCTGGTGGATCCCTTAATCAACCGCCACCAATTGCATCCGTCCACTTAGGCTGTTTGCCACCTGATCGGCAAGCGCGACCCCGTTCTTCCAACATTTCGGTACACCCACTCCACCCCGGTAACTGCCTAGAAAATGCAGCCCGGGCCGCGCCTGCTCGAGGCGCTCCAGCGTGGCGATGCGCTCGTCGTGGCCGAAGGTGTATTGGGCCACCGCGTGCGGCCACCGTGCTACGTGGGTCAGTTCGGGTGTGCCACCCGCGCCCAGCACCGCCGCGTTATCACGGATCGCCGAAGCGATCAACTCGTCATCGGTCTGGTCGGGCCGCACCGGGTTGAGCGCCCCGCCCATCAAGGTGATCGTGAGCACCCGACCCTCGGGCGCAAATGGCGGGAACAGGCTCGAGGCCCAGAGGATGCCCAGGAAGTTGCGCCGCTCGCCCGAGGGGGCCAGCACGCCAAAGCCATCAAGCGGATGCGCGACCTGGTTGCGCCGGTAGCCCAGATGCACGACCGCCATCGTCGAATAGGGGATCGCGGCCAGGGCTGCCGACGCTGCGGGATCAAGGTCAGCGACCAGTTCGGCGGCAGCGTAGGCTGGGGTCGCCATGATCACCGCTCGCGCCTCGATCGTTTCGCTCATGCCCGCGCGTTCGACGACCAAGCGCCAGTGATCGCCCTCGTGGAACAGATCACTGGCTTTGGCCCCGCGCCAGACCCGGCGTGGCCCCAGAGTCTGGGCAATTGTTTGCGGCCAGGTCGCAATCCCGCCATCAAAACTAAACGTGACACTGCGCATCTTGGGGCCTTTGACCGCTGGCTTGGGGGTCGCCTTGCGCCCGGCGATCAGGCCCTTCACGATGCTCCCACCGCGCCGTTCGGCTTCCCAGAGCGACGGAAAGGCCGCTTTGACCGACATCGCACTCGGGTCGCCCGAATAGACCCCCGATACGAAGGGATCAACCAGTTTCGCCATAGCCTCGGGGCCGATCCGGCGTCCAAAGAAGTTCGCCACACTCTCATCGGGTTGCCCACTGCGGGGCGCAAACGGCTCTTGCAGCATGCGCAGTTTGCCCGCCAGCGAGAGCAGTGGGGTGCGGACCAGGCCCACCGGCGACGATGGGATTTCGAGCGGCTGGCCCTCGTGCAGGAAGTAGCGCCGTTTGCCGGAACGGGTTGCCGGAACGAGCCGCTGGTTCAGGCCCAGGTCGGCCAGATCAGCCCACAATCGTGGCTCGCGGGTGGCCAACGTATTCGGCCCACAATCGAGCACATAGCCCTCGGGGGTGGTCACACTCTGCATCACCCCACCGACCTCGGCCCCGGCCTCGACCACCAGCACTTCAAACCCACGCTTAAAGAGCGTATAGGCTGCACTCAAGCCACTAATGCCACCGCCTACCACGACTACGTCATAGCTTTGCATCGTTGGACGCTCCGATCGCCTTAGGAAAACTCATTGGTTACGGGTTATTGCACTACCATCGCTTGCACACCGGCGCTGGTTGGATCAGCGCACACGGCCAACCTTCATGCGTTGCGTCGTTGCGTTTTGGGCGCAGCGTCGTTCGATCGATTCGGCACACGGGCCATCTCGGGGGCCAGGGCATCACGCAATCCATCACCAAGCAGGTTAAAGCCCATGACCGTAGCCGTAATCGGTAACCAGCGCAGGGTCAGCCCAAAGACCAGGATCAGCATCAGGGCGGCCCAGAAGGTTGGGATGGCCTGACCTAGCGTAATCAGGCCCATGACCGCCAGATCAAAGCGCCCACCGGGCCGAGCAGCGGCGGCAGCCCCCGCCAATCCACCAACCACCACCACCAGACTCATGGCGGCCAGCGAGAGGATCAGGGTGTAGCCAAAGCGTTCGGCCACCAGACCACTGACCGGACGACCCGAAATCGCCGAGCGGCCCAGATCACCCTGCACCGCCCCGGCCAGAAACCGTCCGTAACGCACCGGCCAGGGCACATCAAGGCCGAGTTGTTGGCGCAGGGCGGTCACCTGCGCCGCATCGGCCTCGCTGCCAGCCAGAGTCTGGGCCACATCGCCAGGCGCAAGCTCAAGCAAGCCAAAGGTGAAGGCGCTTAGCGCGACTAGCACCAGGATGGCAGCAAACAACCTGCGGGCATCGTAGGCTCCTTCAACAGCGGCTTTGCCAGCCGTAGGCGCATCAAACTGCTGGATCTGCACATCTACACCGAGTGCCTTGAGTTGGGCCTGGATCACGGTGGCGATATCCTGGTTGGGGGCGCGGGTGTAGGTCAGCAGGGTCAGGGCCAGGGGCTGGCCGTCACGGCTGAACATGCCATCGGCCCCTTTGACGAAGCCCGCTTCAGTCAACAGAGCTTCGGCCTTGGCCGGGTCGTAGCCCAATTCGTACTGCTTCAGACTGGGATCAAAGCCAAGCAACGTGGTTGCCATCGGTGCAAAGGCCGACGTCCCTTCGCCACCAACCGCCGTCTGCACAATCACGTCTTTGTCAATCGCGTGGGCCAGGGCCTGACGCACGCCCAGATTGTCGAAGGGGGCTTTGGCCGTATTGAAGCCCATGTAGACCAGACTGTTATAGGTCACCGGCAGCAAGACGGCACTGGGATCATCACGTAGCCGGGTGATATGGTCGGGCTGATTCAGGAACATCAGGTCAATTTCACCGGCCTGGAAGGCGGCAAATTGGGTCGCCGCATCGGGGATGACCTTGAAGATCGCCGCGTCCAGATACGGGGCACCAGCGTTACTCAGATTGGGCGAGGCCCAGGCATACGCTTCGTTGCGCTCCAGCGTAATACTGACCCCAGGCACCCACTCTTTGAGCTTGAAGGGGCCACTGCCCACCGGCTGCTGGGCAAACTGCTCACCCAACTCGGCCACGGCACTCGGGCTAACAATCCCGGCGTAGGGCGACGTCAGGGTCACAAAGAAGATCGGCGAAGGCGCAGCCAGGTCAAACCGCACCGTGCGCGCATCAACCGCTTCGATCGCGGTCACGATCTTCAGGCTGGCCGCCATCGGTGATTTGTTGGCGGGATCGAGCAGACGCTCGAAGCTTAAAACGACCGCCTCGGCATCAAGTGGTGTACCGTCGTGGAAGGTGATCCCCTCACGCAGCGTAAAGTAGACACTCGTGCCATCAGCCGAGAGATCCCAGGACTCGGCCAGCAGAGGCTGGGTCATGTTCTGGTTGTTCTGGGCCACCAGCGTATCAAACAGGTAGGGCAGCAGAATATTCTGGCCCGAACCCTGGGCACCCGCAGGATCAAGCCCGGTCGGCTCGGTTGTCAGGGCACGAGTCACACTGCCCCCGCGAACAGGTTCGGCCACCACCGGGGCAGTCGGTTCCGCTGGGGCTACCGGGGCGGCGGGTTCCTGGGCTACCGGGGCCGCTGGAGCGACCGGTTGCTGAGCCGCCGGAGCAGCGGGTTCCTGGGCTGCAGGCGCTTGTGCCGCAGGCGCACCACCACAGGCAGCGAGTAGCAGCGCGATCACGAGGACAATGACGAGACGTTCCAGCTTCATGAGCCATCCTCTTACACGTATCCCGATTACGCTTAATGATGCCGCCCAAAACCCAAAATCGGCTTACACCGTCTTCGAAAAGATCGGTTTGCCGGCAGTCTGGCTCAGATGGGCATCGAGTTCCATGCACAGAATGCGAATGAAGTAGCGCCCCAGGTCGGTAACGACCAGGCGATCCTCTTCGACGTCGATCAAGCCATCAACGGTATGGGCGGCAACAGCGGCATACGAGTCGGCCAGGCCCTCATCAACGACCAGGGCCAACGGCAGTTCCAGGTTGCACATCAAATGACTGATCGCCGCCCGGCGGCGCTGGTCGTCTGCGGTCAGGCGCATACCCCGTTCGATCGGCAACTTGCCCGCGTCAAGGCTCTTCTGGTAACGACCCAAGCCCGGGTCATTCTGGATGTAACAGCCGCCCAGGTCACTGATCGAACTGACCCCCAACGCAACCATATGCGGGGCCGGGCGCAAGGTGTAGCCCATAAAGTTGCGGTGCAGGCGACGCTCGCGGGCGGCCACGGCCATCTCGTCGCTGTCAAGCGCAAAATGGTCAAAGCCGATCCAGGTGTAACCCGCGTCGGTCAAACGCTCGACCGCCTGTTGGAACAGAGCAAACTTGACGTAGGGCGAGGGCAGACCGGCGGCGTCAACCCGTTTCTGGTTGGGCAGGCGGGCCGGCAAATGGGCATAACTGAAGCAGGCGATCCGGTCGGGGCGCAGATCAATGATCGCGTCCAGGGTCGCGCCAAACAGTTCCGGGGTCTGGTAGGGTAGCCCGTAGACCAGATCGAGGTTCACGCTGCCATAGCCCTCGGCGCGACTTGCCGCGTACAGGCCAGCGGTCTGGCTAAAGGGCTGGATGCGGTCAATCGCCACCTGCACCCGCTCGTTAATATCTTGCACCCCAAAACTGACCCGGTTGAAGCCCAGTTGGCGGAAGTGCTGCACTTGTTCCGGGGTGCCAATCCGCGGATCCATTTCGAGCGCGACTTCGCCGTTGCGATCAATCAGGAAGGCCGCATCCAGCATCGCCACTAGCCGCTCGGCCTGGGCCGCGTTAATAAAGTTGGGGGTACCACCGCCCCAGTGCATCTGGGTCACGCGCCGCCGTCCGCCCAACAACGGGGCCACGATGCTCAGTTCACGCTCGACCCGATCCAGGTAGGCATCAACCACATGATCATGGCGCGTCACCGTGGCATTGCAGCCACAATAGGCACAACGCGAGGCACAGAAGGGCAGATGCACATAGAGCGAGAGGTCTTCGTCGGGTTGGGCTGCTACGCTCGCCAGGGCCGTACGGTAGTCCAGTTCATCGAAATCATGACTCCAAACCGGAACCGTCGGATAGCTGGTATAGCGCGGACCCGGCTTGTTGTAACGGTCAATCTGCTCACGTGTGACCTGCACTCGGCTCATAACTGGCTCCCTCTGTGGCTGATCCGTTCGCAACTATACGCTGCCGTAACCGTCCTTCGGGTGGAAGACCCATAACCTAGGAGTTACGAATCGACCACAAATCTCACTAAATCTATGCACATGAGATTTATTTCACAATAAAAGGCGCTGCCCCTGATCCCATCTGCCTGCCGCACGGGTGGTCTTCCAAATCCAAAATCGGCTTACGCCCCAACCACCCCTTCGAGCCGATCCTCCAGGTCTTCGTACAGTTCGCGCAACCGTTCGAGGGTGGCTTCGTCGGTTTGCCAGAAGCCACGTCCATTCGCTTCGAGCAGGCGGCGCACGACCCCGGCTGCAGCGTGCGGATTGAGTTTGGCGAGCCGATCACGCATGGCCTCATCAAGCACATAGGTCTCGGCGACCTCTTGATAGACCCAGTTCTCGACACTGTTGGTCGTCGCACTCCAGCCGTAGGTGTTGTTCACGCGGGCTTCGATCTCGCGCGCCCCTTCGTAGCCGTGGGCTAGCATGGCTTCGTACCACTTCGGATTGAGCAACTTGGCCCGTGTTTCCAGCCGCACCATCTGGTTGAGCGAGCCAACCCGGTTGGCTCCGGCACTCACGGCGTCCGCCACGAGCACCTTAGGCTGTTTGCCACTCAGGGTCGCAATGCTCTTGGTCACGCCCCCCAGGCTCTCGTAGTAGGTATCAATATCCGAGATCCCGACCTCGAAGCTGTCAATATTCTGGAAGCTGACATCTACGGTTGCCAGGGCCCGTTCGAGCAGCGGGCGCGAATCGTGCCATTCGCCGCCTTTGCCCAGCGTGAAGCCCTTGCGGCTCAGGTAGGTCTCGGCCAACTGGCTGTCATCGTCCCAGGTGCCACTTTCGACCATATGGTTCAGGTGGGCACCGTAGCTGCCGGGGGCGTTGGCAAAGACCCGGGCGGACGCGGCTTCGAGCGTGATTCCCAACTCCTGGGCGGTCGCCAGGGCGTGACGGCGGATGGCATTGCCTTCGAGTGGCTCGTCGGCGCAGGCGGTCAAACGGGCAGCCTTCTCGATCAGGCCCATCTGGTGGCTCAGCAGATCGCGGAAGATGCCACTGACCGTGACGACCACATCCACCCGCGGCCGCCCCAGGTTTGCCAGCGGGATCAAGGCCACATCAGAGATATGCCCCAACTCGTCGGGGACGGGGCGCACACCCATCAGGGCCAGCACCTGGGCCACACCTTCGCAATCAGTCTTCAGATTGTCGCTGCCCCACAAGACCACCGCGATGCTTTCGGGCACGCTACCGGTTTCAACAAAGGCCCGTGCCAGCAGTTCATCAGCCAGGCGGGCGGCCCGCTCAACCGCCAGGGTCGTCGGGGCGCGGGCGGGATCAAGGCTGTAGACATTGCGCCCGGTTGGCACGACCGACGGGTCACGCACCACATCGTTGCTGGGCGAGGGCGTGACAAAGCCGCCGCGTAGCCCGTGGAGCAACCCGGTCAGTTCGTTATCGCTGCGCAAACGTTTGAGCAGATCGTTCAAGAAACTGCCGAGCGGAGCCAGGTCGGCGGAAGCGATACCACTGATCTGGAACGGTTCACCAGCCACCAGACGGGCAATTGCGGCCTTGCCGATCTGCTCGATCTGCCGCCACTGTTCCTGGGCATTCAGATCATCGGCCAGGCGCTCGCGCAGCGCGGCATACTCCAGGCCAAGCGAGCGGGCGATCAACTCAGGCAGCGTGACGAGATTGCCGCGCAAACTGAACTGGTGGAAGGTTGCGGTCAGGGCCAGCAGATCAACCAGTTCGGCGGGGGCCGGAGCCTGGCCAAAGACGTGCAAGCCCGCCGGGATCATGCGCTCCTCGATCTGGAGTAGTTCGTGGGCCAGATGGGCTATGTACTGCTCATCTGGCTGATTGGTCAACTCGCTGCCCAGCCCGAGTTTGGCGGCCAGTTCGTGGATGACCTCAAGCATAGCCGGATCGGGGCGCTGGCGGTAGCTATCCAGGCTATCCTTAAGTTGGCGCAAGCCTTTGTAGAGCCCGGCCTGTTGCAGTGGCGGCACCAGGTAACTGACCAGGGTCGCAGCACTGCGCCGCTTGGCAATCGCGGCTTCGCTCGGATTGTTAACACTATAGAGATAGAAGTTGGGCAGGCTGCCAATCAAGCGCGAGGGCCAATCATCAGCCCCAAGGCCGACTTGCTTGCCGGGCATAAATTCGAGCGCACCGTGAGTGCCGATATGCACCACTGCGTGGGCCGCAAAACTGTGGCGCAACCAGGCGTAGAAGCCCGCAAAGGCATGGTTGGGGGCGGCATCACGGGCCATGAGCATACGCATCGGATCACGCTCGTAGCCAAAGGGCGGCTGCACCCCAATAAAGATATTGCCGAACTGACGCCCAAGCATAAAGATGCGCCGCCCATCGCTGAGCAGTTCACCCGGCGCACGGCCCCAACAGGGTTCAAGCTCGTCAAAATGCGGAAAGATCCGCCGATACTCATCCAGGCTCAGCGTGGCGGCCACATTCGCATCGGTGCCGTGAGCCAGGGCATTACCCCCGACGATCAGTTGGCGCAAGGCGTCGGCATCGGCGGGCAATTCGACCGTATAGCCATCAGTCTTGAGCGCCGTAAGCAGTTTGAAGAGGCTCTGGAACACATCGAGGTAGGCGGCAGTACCGAGGTTGCCCAGGTTGGGCGGAAAGCTGAACAGCACCAGGGCCAGCCGTTTTTCGCGGTTGGGGGTGCGGCGCAGGGCCACCCGGCGTGCCACCCGTTCGGCGATCAAGGCAACCTCGGCCGGAGCCGCCACAAAACTATCGCCGGTTCGGGTTGGCCCACCAAAGACCAGCGGCTCGGCGGCTCCTTCAAGCTCGGGCACCGCCACCGACAGGGCGGCCTGCACGGGGGCCAAGCCCGACCAATCAGCGCGCCAGTCCTCGACGCGTTGAAAGGCCAGCGGGATCGGGGCCAGGTAGGCCACATCAAGGCGGCCCAGGGCGGCCCGCGCCTCGGCGGGGCGACTCTCGGCAGGGCCACCAACCAGGGCAAAGCCCGAGGCATTGATCAACAGGTCAACCGAAGCGGCCGGCCCTTTGGTAAAAAACTCCTCAATCGCCGGACGCATATCAAGGCCCGCCGCATAGGCCAGGCGCGCCTCCAGCCCACGTTCCTCAAGTGCCTGCACCAGGGCAGCCAGGTGGGCCGTATTGCCACTGAGCGCCACGGTGCGCATGGTCAACATGCCGACCGTGCCCGTAGTGGGCTTACGGCGGCTGCGTTTGGCTTGCCACTGCTCGTAGGCGGCCAGATTGGCAAACGGCTCAGGGGCGTCGGGGTGAAACAGGGCCTGTTCGGGGTAAGCGACCGGATCGAGGATCGGCAGCTTATTTTTGTAACCGGGCACATAGGTCGCCACCAGCAAACAGATCAGCCGATAAAGGTTTTCGGGCGAACTGTTGGTCCAATACTGGTGGGCCACAATATAGGTATACAGATCGCGGGCCTTGCCCGGAATCAGCTTCAGCACCTTGCTCAGATTGCGCAAGACCGCCAATTGACGGCGGGCCTCGCCCGCGCCACCCTGGGGGCGCAACTTCTTGACCCACTGCCGCAACGGCCCGCCGCCCTCGCCCTCGGCTTTGGCAGCCAGACTAAACTTGCCGATACGGGTCTGGCGGATGAGGGCGGGATTCGAAGTCAGCACCAGTACCGGGCAGGCGGTTGTGGACAGCAGCCGTTCGAGCGGGCGCACATACTCTTCGCCAAAGAGGCGCGCCCCAAAAACGAAGGCCGCCCCCTTCAGATCCCGCTCCAACCGTTGCCAACCCGCCTCATCACGCAAGGTGGCCGCGTCATAACAGACTACACTCAGCGCAACCTGATGCTCGCTGGCAATGCGGGCCGTTGCCGCGTGGAGGGCTGCCGCGTGGTTGCCATCAATCGTCAAGAAGATGATACGCATAGGAGAAGCCTTATCCCAATGTGGGTTTTCGATTTTGGATTTTGGATTGCGCCCCGGTCGTCCGTCGCGCATCGCGCCAGCAGATCCGTGGTGGGCATCGGTAGAGCCGAAGCATGCGCCATCCGATCCACATGTCCTTACCGATCAGCCGATGGCGAATGCTTCGGCCGTACGTGGGGGGCCACGTATTCCGTTCCCCGCCCCCGTCGCGCATCGCCATCCTGTTGCCGCCCCGCCATCCCGTCACCCGCCCCGGTCATCCGTCGCCCACCCCGGTCGTCCGTGGTGATCCGCACCGCGTTTGCCGTGGTGGGGCGCGGGGAGAACATGGTTCTCCCCGTATCCCGCCTCCGGCCAGGGCACGAACGAGCCCTGGCCGGAGGCAAACTTAATCCGCCGCCGCCACCTTCTGCCAATTACCAGGGCCGGGATAGTTGGGGAAGCCGGTCAGGCCAGGCCATTTGGTTGCCGGATCGGTGTGGGCGGCAGGCAGCCGGTAGGCGGCCAGCAAACGCAGGGCCAGGGCCGAACGCAGCCGGGCGGCCTGAGCCAGATTGATCGGGCCACCCTTGGCGGCCAGCGCATTGGCCTGCTGATCATACCGGGCGACTGCATCAAGATGCTGGAAGAAGCGCGGATCATCAACGGGTAGCGTTTCGGGATAGACCTGGGTCGCAATGTGGTTGCAGAGCCGGATCACATCTTGGTCATAGCTGCGCCAATCAAGCCCCATCGCCTGATAAAACTCGCTACGCCGACAATCGTTCAGATACATCGTGGCGTAGACGGCGAGTAAAAAGAAGCGAATCCAGCGCCGATTGGCCGGATCATTCAACAATTCGGGCTGGCTGCGCATCAACATCGAGAAAAACTCGCCGTGGCGATACTCGTCGTTGCACCATTCCTCGAACCATTTAAAGATCGGGTGGATGATCCCTTCCTGATGCTTTTCGAGATGGCGGAAGATTGTGATGTAGCGCGCATAGCCAATCTTCTCGGACAGATACACGGTATAGAAGATAAACTTTGGTTGGAAGTAGGTGTACCGTTTGCGCTTCTGAAGCACCCCGAGGTCAAGTTGCACATTCAGGTCGGCCATGGTCTTATTGAGGAAACCCGCGTGGCGGCCCTCATCACGACTCATGAGCTTGAAGATCGAGCGCATGGTCGGATCTTTCAGATGCTTGACCATCTCGGCATAGAGAATGCAGCCCGAAAATTCAGCCGTACACGAACGCTCCAGAAACTCGATAAAGAGCTGGCGGACCGGCATATCATCGAAATTCGCCAGGAACTCCTCGTTGCGGCGGAAGTGGCCCTTATTATCGTCGCGGGCGAACTCGGCCTTAATCCACTCGAACTCATCGCGCAGCCCGTGCTTATCAATATCGAGGGCATCAATCGCCTTAAAGTCGGTGGTATAAAAACGCGGCGTCAGCATGGCCTCTTGCAACGCATGGCGGGTCGTGATACTCAGATCGGGCATCTGCTCCATAAAGACTCCTTACGGGTGATCAACCAGTTCATTGACTTCGATTAGGCTACTGCGCTTGATCAAAGTACGGCGGAGCCAACTCGCCTTCGAGAAGCGCACGGGACTCGGGTAGACAATTTCGCCCCGGGTCTGACCCTGAATATTGGGCAGATCAAGAATTTCGACCGTATCACCCGGCTCAATCTCGACGCCGGGCGGCAGATCAACATGCAGATGAAAATGCTCGTGCTCGCTCTGCAGACTGATCAGGGCCTGATACTCAACGGTTGCCTCATACTCGTACCAACGCCAGAGCAGGTATGCTCCGCCTGCGACCAGACCGGCGGCCAACAACTTGCGCATCGGCGATCCTTTCTCTTACGTGTAAAAAGTAGTTTGTACTCTGAACTACAAGTTTGGCGAAGGAATTTGTTTGCACGTGCGGAGGGCTAGGCTCAAGCTGAAGCGAAGGCGGGCGGGCGGGGCGGTTGTACCAGTGCTGAACGAGAGGGTGGATGTTGGACTAAGCCGCGTGGCAATCCAAAACCCAAAATCCAAAACCCAAAATGGTCTTAGATCCGCTGGGCCTGCACGAGAGTCACGTGATAGAAGCCGGAACTAATGCGCTGCGAGCGCACCAGGCGCATTCCACAAGCAGTGAGGGTCTGTTGCACCAATTGGTCAGGGATCATCTGGATGGTGGTACGGCGTTGCCCACTGGGGAAGAGGCCACCGATGCGGTGCATGGCAGCGAGGAAGGGGCTGTGGGGGGCGTAGGTAAAGAGGAGGGTCGTACGGGAGCGGTCAGCAAGTTGGCGCAGCATGCTCACAAACGGCGCAGCCGGATAGTGGATCAGCACATCAAAACAGGCTACCAGGTCATAGTGACCGGTCAGCGCTTCGAGATCTGCGACCTGGCAGGTCACGCGTTCACTGAGTCCGGCCTCGGCCACGGCGGCCGTTGTAGCTGCAACCATTTGCGGGGCTAGATCGGAGGCGGTCACGGCAAAGCCACGTTCGGCGAGGGCCAGGGTGAGCAGGCCCGTGCCACAGCCCGCATCAAGCGCGGTCGGTGCATCGCCCAGCGAACCAGCCTGATCAAGCCAGTCGAGCGCTGTGGTTAGCATCGTGGTATGGCCGGTGCGAATCGAGCGCCGGATCGCCGAAAGCTCACCCTGTCCATAGATCGCTGACCAACGCGCAAAACCAACCCCATCGAAATACTGACGCAATTGGGCCTTATGGCGGGCCGGATCTACCTGGTGCATAACAGCGCCCCTCGCTGAGTGTAGTTCAGACTGCAAACTACGCTTCTGCACAGGGAGTATAACATAAGGGTCAATATTTGATGTATATATGCAAAAGCTGTGCAAACCGCCCAAAAGGGCTTGATTTGGCGTTGTAAAGCCACAAAGTCACATTGATAAGGCTTAGTTGTGGTATGTAAACTCATCTTGTCACAAAGAATGACCGTAGGATACATGCTACAATTCACAGACACCTCATACAACCCTCCAGGGCATCTTGCTGGTACAGAGCCATCTCGCCGAGGCGTACCAACCCGAAGACGGCACCCTGCTCGAACTGCTGGCAGCCCACATTGCCACCGCGCTCAAGACAAGTGCGATCTTCAGTGAAGTCGAGCGGCTCGCCACCACCGATGGGCTGACCGGCCTATGCAACCGACGCCAGTTCTTTGTGCTGGCGCAACGTGCCACCAAGCAGGGCCAGAGCGAGGGGCGGCCCGTGAGTGCCATTTTGCTCGATCTCGACTATTTCAAGCAGATCAACGATCAGCATGGGCATCAAACGGGGGACGAGGTGCTGCGCACGGTGGCCCACACCTGCCGCAGTTGCCTACGGGATCACGACCTGATTGGACGTTACGGGGGCGAAGAGTTTGCGATCCTCTTACCGGGGGCGACCCATCATGGTGCGCTGAAGGTTGGTGAACGGATCAAGTGCAGTATTGCCGAACTGGTGATCCACAGCCAGGATCAGGTCATCCCGATCACGGCGAGCCTTGGCGTTGCCACCAATGAAGCCGACGCCCAAAGCAACCTTGATCACCTGCTGGCCCGGGCCGACCGGGCGCTCTACCATGCCAAAGATCAGGGCCGTAACCGTGTAATCAGCGAATTCGTTGTATCTCTCCCAACTACAATCAGGGACTAGATCCAACTGGAGGCAACCATCCGTGCGGCGCACCTTGTTAAGCATCGCAGCACAACACGGCAGCACACATGGTTGCACGCTGACCACGCCCGCCTAACGGCCCCACCCCCACCCATCGACACCCTTCAGACCCGCAATCCGTCACCGAGAGCGTAGCGCAGCAAAGGAGCACCCCTGATGAGCGTCCTCACCGATATGAGTCAGTTTCGCACCCTCGAAATGACGGTGCTGATGACCCCCGACACTGCCAACTTCTCAGGGGCCGTCCATGGCGGTCATATTCTCAAATTGCTTGATCAAGTCGCCTTTGCCTGCGCCTCGCGCTACTCGGGCTCATATGTGGTCACCGTTTCGGTAGACCAGGTCGTCTTTCACCAGCGCATTCATGTGGGCGAACTGGTCACCTTTATTGCCTCGGTCAACTATACCGGCAAAAGCTCGATGGAGATTGGGATTCGGGTCGAGGCCGAACAGATCACCGAACGCAGCCAGCGCCACGTCTTGACCTGTTACTTCACGATGGTGGCGGTTGATGCCAACGGGCACCCACGCCCGGTGGAACCCGTGCCGGTAACCACCAACGACCAGCGGCGGCGCTGGGCAGCGGCCAAACTACGACGCGAACTGCGCAAAGAGATCGAAGCCCGCAGTTTGGAGATTCGCCAGCACCCCGAGGAGATCCTGGCCGAGATGGATGGCGAACCGCATTAGAAAAAGAGGGCGGTGCCACGTTACAGCCCCCCCAAACGCTCAACTTCGCACGTGAGCCAAGTACCTTCAGGGTCGGCTTTGCGAGCCACAACCGCCTGCCAGCAACGCTCGGCTCAAAACGATTTGCAAAATCTGACTAGTCGTGCTATACTCCCAAGCGTCAAAACCAAACGGTTGCGGGAGTGGCTCAGTTGGTAGAGCGACACCTTGCCAAGGTGTAGGTCGCGGGTTCGAATCCCGTCTCCCGCTCCAATTAGTCCTAGCGATACATCGCTAAGACTGCCTACAACAGGTCTGTGGTTCATAATACAGCCTAACATCGGGATCTTTTCCAGGGATGACCGATGTGAGGCCCATACGTGAGCCAATTGCAAACATCAGGTACGTGACGGCAACGTCGCTGCCTGATGTTTGCGTTTACGATCAAACGCTTCTACAGTTTCTCGGTAAAGCCGAACGCGACTGGTGGGTGAGTTGGTCAAGCGGTAGCCCTGAATGAGCCCCTGCGCCCAGAGACGCAGGATGGTAGGTTTTGATACGCCCAGGTACTCCGCTGCCTCGTGGGTAGACATCGTCGGGCGATCTTCGTGCAGAGTAGCACCCCCTTTCTGATTTTTACGAATAAGGCGCTCGAAACAATCTTAACACATGTGTCAAACTGGCGAGTAATGCTTTGGGATGCTCAAACCCGTCCACTGGTCAACAATGCTCAGTAGACGGGTCATTGTTCGAAAGTGTTGCGGTTACGATGCAGGATCGTGGCTCAGAAACTGCATACCCTCCAAGGTCATGCCAGGTGGAGATGGAGTTGCGTTGTGCTCGTGCCAGCCCGAGGTCGCGGGCAATTGATCCACCAGACCCCGCACCCGATTAGCATTAACCTTGGCATAGCGCATTGTTGTCCGTAGATCCTGATGGCCCAGCAGCACTTGAAGCAACTCGGGCTTGGCTTCAGCGTTGATCAACCAGGTTGCGACCGTGTGCCGCAATTGGTGCGCGGTGCAACGGATGCCAAGCTGCCCTTGGACAAACCGACGAAACATCTCAGAGATACCTTCATCAGTTAAGCGACCATTCTTGCGTGAGAGGGTGTCCAATATTCCAACGTTCATGCCGTATACCATTTATGCGGTTTTGGTGAGTCGACGAAGCAATAAGCAGATCGATGCAAGATAGATCCAACTTTCCGAAGATCGGGGATTGTAGTCGTATTCTTTGCTCAATTGACGGTTCCGACCAAACCAGGCGTGACTTCGTTCGACGACCCACCGACGAGGCTGTACGTCAAATCCTCGCTGGTTAGGTAATCGCTCGACAACCTCCAGATCGCCCAACGTGACGATGGGTCAATTTAACAAGCCGCATAGTCTGAATGAGCCGCCTTTCAAGGGGCTTGGCTTCAAGAATGCCCAACAGTACCTTGTTACTTCGGTCAATCAGGAGGGGCGCGGGCTGACCGCGATTCGGATGTCTGCTGGAGGGCGGTTTGTCGAGCAAATGGAAACTATGCTTGGTTACCTCGCCGAGGTGGAGAAGGTTGCCAAGAAGATGCTGACCCAGACCGAGCAGCAAATTGAGCAACTTGGTGCGGATAGTGCCGCTACCCAACTAGAGAAGCAGACACTCGCTCTTTACGATGAAATCATTGAACGACTGCAAGCCCCGTCGGTAGAGCCACAGATCGAGCCGCAGGAGGTGTCGTCATGATTGTGACCTTGGTTGAGGATATCGCCGAAAAACTCGCGCTTGAGGATCGTTTGAAAACGAACCAAGCCGAGATTAAGTCAATTGAAGCGACACTCCGCGCACTTGACAAGGTCGCCAAGACGGTACGCGAATTTACCGATCAGCTTGAGGTGTGCTCGCCCTGCTTAGAAGCACAAGCTGTAGCAGATATTCGATCACAAGTTCAGCTTGTGGGCCAGGAATTAGCTGTATCACGCCAACGTTTTGCTACAAACCGCAAAGAATGGTTGGGAATCCAGAAAGCTGAGAGTAATCTCCAGCGTCCCATCAAAGATCTCGCTGATCGCTGGCAGAGCTATGCGAATGGCAGGCTTTCACCTTATCGTGATTTGATGCGGTTAGTCAATTATCTGCCTGAATGTGCCGACAAAGTCTTAACCGAACAGGCCCGTAACCTGGCCCAGACTGCCGACATGGCGGTGATTTTCACGGGGTGCGTCAAACACGCCCTGACCTATGGCATCGGCCCATATGTGCGCGACCCGGTCTACCCGGCTTCGGTCGGCTCAACCAGCATCTTGCGGGCAATCGAAGCACGAGCTAAGCGTCCAACAGCGCTTGAAACGCCTCGACGGTAAGCCCGGCTTGGCGAATGATGGAGCGGAGCGTCCCTCGATCAAGTTCGGTATGATCCGGGACGCTAAGCGTCACACGACCTTCGGGCGTCATGCGCTGAATGATGATATGACTACCGCGTTGGCGCACGATGGTAAAGCCCAATTTTGTTAGAGCCGCGACACAGCGTCGCCCGGAAATGACAGGCAATGGTGGCATGGTTACACAACCACTAACTGGCGATCAAGTGCGTCTACAGGGATAGGTAAGCCTTGTTCTTGCAGAACTTCGACCATCAAGGCGATGGCCTCCCGAATATTCGTAATGGCTTCAGATCGCGTGCGCCCCTGACTGATGCAACCAGGGAGGCTGGGCACTTCGGCGACAAACCACCCATCTTCACCCGGTGTAATCACGACTTGACGCAGGATTGAATCTTGCATATCCGCATCCCTCTAGGCTTTTGACAACCCCGTAAGTCTACACGCATTGTTGCAATGCCTCATTGTGTATGGCTATGCCTTCATCATAGACGATCTGAGCATCAGCTTCAACTGCTATACTTGCACTCACCACTCACCACTCGCCACTCGTCACTCATCACTAAAACCACTCGCCACTGACTTAAAGGCCAGTACCTATGTCAACCCCCGCAGACGACTATGCGCGCCTGGAACGCTTACGGCGCAAGCTTGCGACAATTACTGACTCCGAAGATCGCGCTGATCAAGAGGCGGCGATTGCGGCGCTTGAACAACGCATCGCGACGCAGGCCCAGTTGAATTTCGCCGGCAGCCAGATGGGCGATGTTACGACTGGTGATGCGATCGCGGGTGATCAGCAGAAGATCGAAGGTGAAGCCCAGGTAGGCGCTGCGATCGCAGGCAATCTCACCGGCGATTTGACCCTGTTCACGGGCGAGGCCAGCGGCAACTATATTGCCGAGGTGATCAATCTGTATCAGCAGAACACCGTTGCGCCCCAGGCCGACTATGCCACCGCGCTGCGCCGCTACCTCAAGCATCTGTATGCGACCCACGCGACGCTCGATTTGCGCGGGATTGATCAACGCCAGATGGATATGCCCCTGCGCGAGGTCTACATCTCGCTGACGGTGCGCGAAGTGGTCGCCAGTGAGGGCGTGCTGCGCGGTGGCGTGCGGGCGTTTATGGAAAAGGTGCGTAAGGTTGTTGGCAAAGAGGCGGATCAGCCAGCCGAGCGCGAGCAGGCCGTGGAGTGGACGACGGTGTTGCGCCAGCCGCGCTTGGCGGTGATTGGGCTGCCCGGCAGCGGCAAGACGACCCTGCTGCAATACACGGCAGTGCGACTGTGCGAAGTGCTGGCCCGCGATGATCAGGCATGTCTGGTTGATCTGGGGTTGGCCGAAGTGACCCAGCAGCATCCGCCCGTGCCGCTGCTGCTGCCCCTGCGCGAACTTGGCTCGTTTTTGAGCGAAAGCCGCGCCCGTGAGTTGGCGGGGGCCAATGCGACGCTGCTGCTCGATTGTTTGCAGAACTACTACCGCGATCTTGAGTTGCCAGCCGATTTCTTCCAGCGCATCTGCGCGGCGGGCCGGGCGATCTTCCTGCTCGATGGGCTTGATGAGGTGCCGCAGACCGATGATCGGGTCTTTGTGAGTGCGATCATGCGCAGTCTGGTCACGCGCTACCCCAATTGTCGCTATGTGCTGACTTCGCGCCCCAAAGCCTACGAAGGCGATGCCCGTTTGGGCCAGGGTTTTCGTGAATGCACGGTTGATGACCTCTCGCCAGCCCAGCAGCAGCGCTTCATTACCAACTGGAGCCACAGCCTGCACCGCTTGCTGGGGCACGATCCAGCCGCCGCCGAGCGCCCAGCCACCCGCTTTGCCGATGAACTCTGGGCGGCATTGCAGAGCAACCAGCGTGTGCGCGAACTGGCAACCAACCCGTTGCTGCTCACGATTATTGCGATTATTTACTACGATTCGCGCAGCCTGCCCGAGAACCGCGCCGAACTGTACGAAGCCTGTGTCACTGTGCTGCTCAAGGGTGGGCGCGGCAAGGTCGGCCAGGCCGCCAAGCACCGCGAGACCTACGCCGGGTTGCCTGGTCTGCAGATGAGTTTGCGCCAGAAGCGCGAGTTGCTGGCCTTTGTGGCCTATCAGATGCACCAGCGCGGGGTTGAGGCCCAGGGCAGTACCGGACGCGAAATCCACCGCGACGATCTGGTTGCGATTGTCGCTGCTTCACCGGCCTTGCCTGCGGGCTACCCCCCCCGCGAAGCGGCCGAAGCCTTTGTGGACGAACTGCCCGAACACGTTGGGCTGCTCGACGAGATCCGCCCGCGGATCTTTCGCTTCAGCCATCTGTCGTTCCAGGAGTTTTTGGCGGCGCGGTTTGTGGCCGAGCATGACCGCTGGACTGAACTGCTCGACCGCTACCAGGAGAGTTGGTGGCGCGAGGTGATCTTGCTTTGTGCGGGCCACCTGAGCCAGGAGCGCTGCTGGCGGTTTTTGGGTCAGTTGATCGAATGCGGTAACGAACCCGAGGAACGGGCCGCAGCGTTGGCGCTGGCGGCAGCAGCCCTAACCGAACTGGAAAAGTTCAAGGGCCAGGGGCCGCTCAATACGCGCATCCAGGCTGAGGCGGTAGAGATCCTGGAACGCCAACCCGCTGCGGCGGTGCCAGCGGCGGCCCGCGTACAGTGCGGCGCGGTGCTGGCCGTGGTTGGCGACCCGCGTCCTGGGGTCTGTAGTCTGCCGCCGCCAATGGTGAAGTTTGCGGAGGGGAGTTTCGTGATTGGCAGCAGCCATGCCGAGGCAGAAACAGCCGGCAAAGCCTACGAAGCTTATTTTCTGAAGCAAGGTGATAAAGCGACTGCCAAACGCGCCCGTACCTGGTCTCAGGATGAGGTGAACCGTGAAACTGTGCTGCTACAGCCCTTCGAGTTAGCCCGCTACCCGGTTACTAACGCGCAGTACGCCATCTTTATGCGCGAAGGTGGCTATAATGCGACCCAGCCCTGGTGGAGTGAAGCCGCCCGACTCTGGTTGCACCGTGATGATCAAGCGACGGAGGGACTTAGCAAATGGCAGCGCCGCGAGCGGAAGGATCAGCCCGAGTTCTGGGATGATCCACGTTTCGGGAAAGCCCGACCCAACCACCCGGTCGTAGGCATCAGTTGGTACGAGGCAACGGCTTTTTGCGTATGGTTGACCAGCTTTCTGGATGATGGTTACACGTATTGCCTACCAAGCGAAGCTGAGTGGGAATATGCGGCGCGTGATAGGCAGCGCCGCACCTATCCGTGGAGCAATGAGCTACCTGATGGCGAACGGGCTAATTTTGACAATCGCTATGATGGAACCAGCGCGGTAGGCTGCTTTCCGTTAGGGGCCACGCCCCAAGGGGTGTTGGATCTGGCGGGCAACATCTGGGAATGGACACGCAGCGAGTTTCGAGACTACCCCTACAATCCCAACGATGGGCGCGAGAACCCCGCTGAGCCAGCCAAGAAACGCTTTACACAACGCGGGGGTTCGTGGGCCCTCGATCCGATCCTCCTGCGCGCGGCCCGCCGTAATCACTTCCCGCCCGTCAACCTCAATCTGCGCCTGGGATTTCGGCTTGCCCGGTACCTTCCGGTGTAAAGCGTTCTGTGTACTGTGTTCTGTGATCTGGATTGCGGCGTAAGGAAGGCCATGCCAAGTTTTGCAGCTACGGATAGCGCGGGACAACCCAAGGGGGTTGCAAGGGGGAAGGGTTCCCCCTTGCCCGCGTCCGCAGGGCGCGAATCGCGATTTTTTTGGGAGCATGGTCGCACAATGAATGCGTTTGGGGCATTGCAATGGGCTGGATGCCCCCTCTCACCCCGCCGCTACGCGGCTGCCCCGCGCCCTGCGTGGGCGCGGGGCGACTCCGAGGCGCGTCTGCGGCGTGCTGATACGGTCTGAGGTGTGATCCAGCCCTTGAATTCGCAGGGAGCCGAGACCCATTGCTTCGCCTGCGGCTCTGCTCCTGAGAAACACATCGGAGGCACAAGCACGAAGGAGGAACCGCAACGCCTCTCATTGTCATTCCGAGTGGAGCCGTAGGCGAAACGAGGAATCTGCACTGATCCGCACGAAAGGCCCCTCACTTCGTTCGGGGTGACAACGATGGCGGCGCACCCGCACTGTTTCTCTCGGCACGACTGACCAACGGGCTATAGGATACTCGGAGTGACATAGGGCGCACTGCCGCTCTGTTGTGCGCAGCATGATGCGAGTACAGCTTCAATTTCCGCATTGTACCCAGTGCTAGCCTGTTCCCCATTCATTGATCGTCAATAGGGCGTATGGTATCCTGTGCCATGCAGTTTTTGCATACGATCAATTTCTGGCTTCTAGACAACCTCCGCACTCATCAGTGCGGTGCTAGTGAAATGGGGGGTTATGACGGCAATTACGGTTGAGTCCGTTCTCGCCCAGGTTAGGCAACTTCCCCTAGCTGAACAGGTGCGCCTGAGTCACTTGCTTGAGCGCGAACGCGCCTTGCACTTGTGTAATCTCCTTGCGGCATGGGCTGATGATGAGTCTTCTGATGAGGATGAAACGTGGCCTCAACTCCAAGCCGCCCTGGATGCGGAACGGCAACGTCTAGGTATGCGGAGTCTCTTTCATGACACGGATCATCCTGCTTGATACTGGGCCATTAAGTATGGCCGCCCACCCGCGCAAAAATCCGAAACTAGGTATCTGGCTCCAAACCCACTTACGCCTTCAAACCGCCACCATCGCCATACCAGAGATTGCAGACTACGAGGTGCGCCGTGAGTTGCTGCGTGCCAACAAGACATCCAGTCTCTCGCGACTTGATGCATTAAAAATTGGGCTGCTTTATGTTCCGATCACAACCGATGTTATGCTTCAGGCAGCGACGTTTTGGGCACAGATGCGACAGCAGGGCACGCCTACTGCTACCGATACTGCGCTGGATGCCGATGTGATCCTTGCGGCAACTGCTGCCATCCTGATTGGGCAAGGCAATAGCGTCATCGTGGCAACCACTAATGTAAAGCATCTTAGCCGGATGGTACCAGCCCAACCCTGGGATGAGATTGAGTAGGCGACCACGAGTATCCATACGGGCTTCGACAGGCTCAGCCAGCGGCGGGTACTTGTCTGGTAAACGAACCGAACGTACACCTACGCCGCCCATGGCATAAGCTAAAAGCTAAAAGCCACAATGGTACACGCCTATGCCGCACGATCTTGCCACGACCATCCAACAACTCCGTAGTCTTCACGCGACCGGTTTGCTCGATGACGATGAGCTTGAGCAGAAACTTGCCCGTCTGCGGGAAAAACATGGCGCAGCGGCAGTGGATGCGGCGCTGGCAGAACTCGATCTGCCAGTTGCCACCCAAGCCAGCGCCGCCCCGCTCGCGCCGCCAGATGCGCCCCAGGCTCCCATAACTGTTTCTGGGCAAACTGGCGATATTTCCATCGGTGATGTTGTTGCGGGCAACCAGCAGAAAATCGAAGGTGGGCAAGTTGGGGTCGCGGTTGCGGGCAATCTTTACGGGCATGTTTTCATTGGTGGGCAGCGCACCCAAAGCGCCACCGCCCTGCTTCACGCCTACCTCCAGCGTGTGATTGCATCCTGCGATGCGCTGCCGCTCCAAGCCTTCCGCGATAAGCAGGATCTCCATGACCAGGTTGCCCTGAGCCTGGAACAGGTCTATACCGAATTGGCGACCAATGCCGAGCCAGCGTTGCGCGAACGCGTTGCCGACGAGGCGTTGCGCCAGTTGGATGTTGCTGCGTTTTGGGAGGCCCATGTTGGCGCGGCAATTATGCCGTGGCAGCGCCGCATCACGCTGATCCGGCCCCTGCTGGCCGAGGAGCGCCAGAGCGGGCCGGAGTTGCGCATGGGCCAGCATGAGGTGTCGGCAGAACGATCCACCCGCGTAGAGGGACGAATTGAACGCCTTGAGGAGCTTGGACTTGAGCGCCTTAATGCCTTAGCAAGCCAAGTGCCCTGGTTGCAATTTACCGGCCCGCAACTTGTGACCGAGGCGCTGGCAACGCATCAGCGGCTGGTACTGCTTGGCGAACCGGGCAGCGGCAAGAGTACCGCGCTGCGCTTTCTGGCCCTGAGCCTGGCCCGTGCCGCCACCGATGCAAGCCTGCCCTTGGCTGATCGCTTGCCGGGATGGCCTGCTGCCGACGGGGGCGAACGCTTGCTCCCCATTTTGATGCCGCTGCTCCCGTTCGCCAAATACCTCGCCGAAAACAAGTTGGCCGCAGCGGGCAGCGCCGATCTCTGGAACTACATTGCCAGCCAACTCGGGGAACGCGGGCGTTACCAGGGCTTGGCCGAGGCCGTGCATAGCGAACTGGAAGCCGGACGGGTGCTGGTGATGCTCGATGGGCTCGACGAAGTCGCTGGCGAAGCCTCGCGCCATTTGGTGGTACAGGCCGTGACGGCTTTCGCACGCGAGTACCGCACATGCCGGATGGTCATCTCGTGCCGGGTTCGCGCCTACGAGGGTGCCCACAATGCGGCATGGCAACTCCCAGGCTGGCCCAGCGAGACACTGGCCGACTGGACGCCGAGCCAGATGCAGCATTTTGTTGCGGCCTGGTACGCTGCGGTGGGTGGTTTGCCGCCTGATGAGTGTGAACGCCGTCGCGCCGATCTTCAGGAGGCCCTGGCCCGCCGCAGCGATCTCCAGCGCCTTGGCGTGCGCCCGTTGCTGCTCACGATTATGGCTCTGGTTCACTACAACGACAGCAAGTTGCCCGAAGAACGGGCCGCGCTCTACAGTCGGTGTGTGGACATTCTGCTGGCCCGCTGGGAGTTGGGGCGCACGCTCAGTGGTTATGCGAGTGCGTATGGCACGCTGATGGACTATATCGGCCTGCCGGACGCCGATGTCAAGACCTTGCGCCCCTTGCTGCAACAGGCTGCCTTCCTGGCCCACTGTGCCGCTACGCCCGAGAGTCTGGGCAGTTTGACCCGCAACGATCTGCATATGCTGGTGGCCGACGCACTGAAGGATCGCCATCCGAATCCCCACGCCGCAGCGGGGCTTTTTTGGAGTATACCGACACCAGAGCGGGCTTGCTCCAGGCCCGAACCGCCGGCGATGAGTATGTCTTTCCGCACCAGACCTTCCAGGAATACCTTGCTGGCTTGCAACTGGTCAGCAAGGCCCGTTTTGTGAACGAGATTATGGCCTTGCGCCAGGAAGACCGCTGGCGCGTGCCGATCTTCCTAGGCATCGGGCATGCCGTCAACGAGAGCCTGTACGCGATACCGTATCAATTACTCAACCGGTTGCGCTGCGCCACCGCACGCACCGCCGAGCAGCGCCAGCGCGATCTGATCTTCGCCGCCGAGATCGCCGAAGACGTCGGCTGGACTCGGCTGCTGCGCGGTGGCGACGAGTTTCATCAATTGCGCCACGACCTGGCCCAGGATCTCGTGGCAGTCGTCGAAGGCACGGTCTTACCCGCCGCCGAACGGGTGCGCGCCGGTGAACTGCTCGGTAGCCTCGATGACCCGCGCCCTGGGGTCTGTAGTTTACCGCCAGCAATGGTGGAGTTTACGGGTGGATCGTTCCAGATCGGGATCACCAAGCCCGAACTGGCCCAGATTGTTGAAGAGGAACGTCACGGGCGATGGGCAAGTCAAGCACAGTCATGGTATAGCGATGCGTTGAACACCACGCCGGTTCAGATCAAACTCTTCGAGTTAGCTCGCTATCCCGTGACCAACGCGCAATACGCCATCTTTATAGCTCAAGGCGGCTATGATCCGGCGCAACCCTGGTGGAATGATGCCGCCCGACGGTGGTTGCGCCGTGATGATCAAGCGACAGAAGGACTCGATCCCTGGCAGCGGCGTACCGTCAAGCATCAACCCGAGTTCTGGGATGATCCACGTTTCGGCAAGACCCGACCCAACCACCCGGTCGTGGGCATCAGTTGGTACGAGGCGACGACCTTTTGCGAATGGTTAAAGCACTACCTCAACGATGGCTACGTTTACTGCTTACCGAGCGAGCCTGAATGGGAGTATGCGGCGCGTGGCTTGGAGCGCCGCACTTATCCCTGGGGCAATCAGCCCCCCGACGGGGAACTGGCCAATTTTGACAATTGCTATGGCGGAACAACTGCGGTAGGTTGCTTTGCGGCAGGAGCAACTCCGGGTGGGGCGGTTCCGCCAGGGGCCACCGCGCCGAGACTGTTCGATCTGGCGGGCAATGTTTGGGGATGGACACGTAGTGAATATCGGAACTACCCGTATAATGCCAACGATGGACGCGAGAACCCGGCTGAGCCGGCTAAGAAATACTTTACAGTTCGCGGGGGTTCGTGGGCCAACGATCCGATCGCCCTGCGCGCGGCCGACCGTGTTCACAACCCGCCCGGCACCCACGGTCGGAACCTGGGATGTCGGCTTGCCCGGTACCTTCCGGTGTAAAGTATTCTGTGTGCTGTGTTCTGTGATCTGGGTTGCGGAAGCTATGCGGCAAGGCTACTCGGTGACTGTTCATAAAATTGATGGAACGACTGAGATCCGCGACTTTCTATTGCCCGCTGGTGTGATCGCCTTAGATCCTGACGTTCAAGCCTATTTTCCCGATTCCGAAGCAGTGAACCGGGCCTTACGCAGCCTGATCGAACTCATCCCGCAACGCAGAAGTTCGTAAATTTCATGGAACTTCATAATCCGGTCGCATGGAATCCCAACCTGGTACGGCGGGTGCTTACAACGGAGAGCCGCCAGAAGGCCCGTGAGCTCTTTATGCGGACGCACCGCCCGTTTCGCCAGATCCGGGTTGATTTTTGTAAAGAGCGCGATCTTGCCGGGCGGTTCGTAGGCGAGGAAGAGATCTACGATGCTTGACACCGATCCCTCGATAGCGCGACGGAGATGATAGTAGTTATGGATGGCCCGCAGGTTCACGAAGCGTTTGCCACGCGGCTCCATAATCTGCATTGGATCGTCGCGGCACACCGGGCACGTACAGGGCAGCGGGGCTTCGATAATCTCAGCGAACCCATAGCTGCGACTCCACTCACGGAAGTGGGCACTCGGCAACTTGAAACGGCGGAAGGGTTCACTGTAGAGCAAACCACCCGCTGCGGCCTCTTTGATCGGCGTACCCGAGTCGACCGACTCGACACCCAGGCGGGCCAACGACTGCAAAACCGCCACCGAACTCACCCCGAGAATGTGCAGACGAGTTCCCACCGCCTCCAACGCGGCCTCGACCCGGCGCAACACATAATCACGGGCACTGGCAACCTTGACCGCCATCGAACCGAGCGCAAAGCGGGTATAGCCCATCGCGGCCAGCATCTGGGCCACATAAAAAACATGCTCAACACTCTGGCCTTGAATGACCCCAATCGGCTCGACCCAGGGCCGCACCCGCTGCTGCTCGACATACTCGATCAGCCAGTGGGCTTGGCGCAGGCTGCGGACCGAACACCGTTCGACCTCAGCGGGATGCGTGGCACCCAGCATCAGCACATCCAGATGGCAGAAGGCAACCGGAGTGGCGTGACCGGCGACCATCCGCAACTGCTGCTGCACGGCCTCGGCTGGGGTAGGCGTGCGCCCGGCACGATGGTACTGAAAGGCTCCGCTATCAATGATCAGTTCGCTTGGGGGGCGCGGCCATTTATGATCACTTGATCTTTGCCGAACTCGAAGAGGAGAAAGAACGGCGTTGGCAGATCACGATCAACAATGCCGAAGCATTCCTGCAGGGCTATCGTGCTGGAAGGTTTCGCTTTACGCCGGTCGGGGTGGCCCAGGGCTGGGATCCGCCTTCGTATCAACGGGCAGCCCGGGAGTTGATGCGGATCGGCTACGATCACATTGCGATTGGTGGGCTGGTGCGCAGCCAAACCAGCGAAGTGGTGGCGGTGCTCACCGCGATCAAAAAAGAACTTCAGCCTGATACGCAGGTACACCTGTTTGGGGTTAACCGCCCCGAGGAGATTACCACCTTCGCGCAGCTTGGGGTGACCAGTTTCGATAGTGCCTCGCGGCTCCGGCGGGCCTGGATGGACGGACGGCGCAACTATTTTCTGGGCCATAACGCCTATACGGCGATCCGTGTGCCCGATATGCGCACCCTGGATACATCTGAACTGAATGAAGTGGGGGCTAAACGCTTGGAGCAGGCCGCACTTCAGGCATTGCGAGCTTACCACGCTGGAACGCTTGGGCTTGAGCCAACCTTCGCAGCCGTGCAAGCCTATGCCACGCTAACCGGCAAATTCACGGATCGGTGGCATTGCGCAGCAACTGCCCCCACCTGCAACGATACCTTCTTCACCGCTGTTGCAACTCGAACTGCCAAGCCCATGAGCATTGAACAGGCCGCACAGGCGATCACAGACCTCGTTCGCGGCTGAGCGCACGCAGACGGCGCAGAAAAAGGCCCCGGCGCGGCAAGGCAAAGGGCGTACGAGGAAGTGTCGATCAAAGCTGTTAAGGGTTGCGATGATGCGGAAATCGCGGGGCAGGGGCACCGGGCGCAACTGGCCGGCGACCGTGGGGATTATCAGGGTGGCATCTTCGCCACCTCCAATCGTGGTCAAGAGGCTCCTAAAGGCGGCATCTACCGGGGCGCGGGTCAGTTCATCAATGATCAACCAGGTGCCACGATAACGCCGCCCCGCTGTCGTATAAAACGGCTGGCGCACGAGCGGCTCGCTATGATCAGGCAGGTAGGCCCCATCGGCGGTTTTGGCATAGTGGCGCAAAACGGCCCGCGCAAGCACACCATATCAATCGCGTAACTCACCTCGCCGCTGGTGCCAAGGCGCGGACTGATCCCACCAATCACATCACGAATGCCCCAATCTTCGGTTGCGGTAACCAAAAATGGGGCATAACCGTGATGCAGTTCATTGGCCCACAGCAGCGTCGGCAACAGGCGGGCAAGCTCGGTCTTGCCGGTACCGGAGGCCCACTAAGCACGACATGGCGACCGGCGAGAAGCGAGCGATAGATCCGCCGCACGATGCTCGGCTCGATCAGCAGCGAGGCCCCCAGTAAGTGTAGCCGTTGATCCAGATCGGGCACATGAGGCAGCACATCGGCGGCTGCTTCTGTCTCAGCAGCGCCTGGTGGATCAGCGACAATCGAAATAACGGCACTCGGCGCATCTACAAGGCTTGGCGCATCAGCAGCACTCGGCGCAGTTACAGACAACGATGTGTGAGCGAAGGGCGACCCATCTGCGGGAAGCGATGGATCGGCGCTCGGCCCATCTACAAAGGTTGGCGCATCAGCGAGAAGCGATGGATCGGCACTCGGCCCATCTACAAGGCTTGGCGCATCAGCGGGACTCGGCGTGGGCACGAGAAGTGATGTGGAAGCGGAACGAGGTGCATCAGCGGGGATCGAGGAAGCGGTACTCGGTTCATCAACAAGACTTGGTGCATCAGCAGAGCTTGGCGTAGCTACGAGAGACGGAGCATCAGCGGGAAGCGAAGACGCGGTGTTCTGCTTATCAATAGGGCTGGTCTGATCAACAGTACTCGCCGCATCAACAGAGTTTGCCCCATCCGTAGAGCCTGGCCCATCAACGGTACTGCGTGGAGCCTCTCGTAACTGACTCGCCACGAGATCTTGCGTAGACAGTTCACTTGTGTCGTCATCCGCCTCGGCGTCGCCCTGCGGATCGGTCAGATCCGGCATTCCAACCAGCGACCACTCGTTGGTAGAACCCCGCCGCACAAAACGTTCATCGCGGTTGAGCGCAGTAGAAAGCGTAAGTTGGGGGGTTTGGTTGTCAATCAGTTCTGGGCTAAGCGCCTGGATCTGGGTCAGGATCGTCAGCAGATGGAGCGGGCCAGCCTTGTGGGCGAGCACAGTGTAGGCCGCATCAGCGAGCGCACGGTCATAGGTTGGGTCAGGGATGGCATCACTCATGCGCACCCCGCCTTTCGGTACGTTCAACATCAATGCCGAGTGCGAGCAATACGCGCCGCGCATTGGCAGCATCAAAGCGACTCGTCGGCAGACCGCTAATCAGGCTCACCAGCCATTTGGCCCCCACTGGACGCCCATCCACCAGCACACACCAATCCCGGTAGCGTTCGGCCCCTTGCCCATCAACTGCGAGGGCTTGCCGCGCCTGGGCCAGCACCTCATCACGGCTCAGGTGCAAGGTCACCCCAGCCAGAACGGCGTGTCCTCGCGGGATGGGCGCTGCCTCCAGGCGCGTTGGGCGATCATTAGACGGCGCTGCCCATGTGCGCCCTTCCAACCATGCCTTTAACTGCCCGAGTTTCGTACCCAGTGGGCCATCAGTACGAGTCACAACGAGTTCTGGCGGAACCAACGCCTCCCAGCCTTCCAACGCCCGCAGATAGCGCTCACTGACACTGAGACACAGATGGGTATGAGGGGATTGCAGCACCTGTTGCACGTTCGCAAGCACCGCCGGACGCAACGCATCAGCCTGGGTAGGCGTCATGGTCTGCTCATAGGCGGGAATGGGCGTAGCAGCGGCAAGCAGGCCATACGCTGCCGAGAGTGCATACACCTCCAGATCCTGGGCTGCCGCATATTGCTCGCGCAGATAGCGGCGGAGCAATCGCCAACTCGGGCCATCATAGCGATCAAGAACCGGAAGATCTGCCGGATCGGGGCGCTTGCGAGCTGAACAGGACAAAATCAAGAGGCGCATTGAGTTCTCGACGACAGACGGGAGGACACCAGTTACAATCCAAAATTCCGAAATGGTATTATACTCGCTGCTCGTATTCCCTCTCTGGCGCTCTTCCCCTCAGGAGACTCCCATGCCCCAGATCTATGTGGCTGGCCCGCTCTTCAACACTCACGAACGGTGGTATTTGGAGCAGATAACCGCAGCGTTGGAAACGGCGGGCCATACGACATTCTTGCCCCATCGCGACGCCGGCCTGATCGACCTGCAGAATCCCGCCTCGCAGATCAAGGTCTTCCGCGACGACATCGCCGCCCTCGATGCATGCGACATGTGCGTGGCCCTGCTCACTGGGGCAGACCAGGACTCGGGTACGAGTGCCGAATTGGGCTACATGTTTGCCCAGGGCAAACCCTGCTTCGGCATCACCGACGACTTCCGCTACCGCAACAATATGCTCTGGGGCATCTGCGGCGAGGGTCGGCGGATTGCGGCGGACATTCCTGGCCTGCTGGCTTTATTAGCCGCATGGCACACGGAAGGCTGATCACGCATACGCGCATAGCGCGTGGTTCGGCTGTGTCCGTGCCCCAAACCAGCCGCTTTTTTGGTACAATCTTGCTGCACCATCCGTGCGTGATCAGCGTGACAGTCCTATGATGCAACCGTTAGATTTTGATACCCCCTGGAAAGATATTCTCGACGCGTATTTGCCCGAGTTCTTTGCTTTGTTCTTTCCGGACGTTCACCAGGATATTGATTGGGCGCAGCCGGTCGTCCCATTGGACAAGGAGTTGCAACAGGTCGTGCGGGATGCCCACCTCGGGCGACGGCTTGCCGATAAACTGGTGCAGGTTGCCCGACGCGATGGGCAGGAGGCCTGGGTATTGATCCACATTGAAGTCCAGGCCCACGAAGAAGCCGACTTCGCTCAGCGCATGTTTCGCTATTATTATCGTCTGCTTGATCGCTATAACCGTCAGATTATGAGTGTAGCGGTCTTAGGCGATGAACGAGCGACCTGGCGGCCAACGACCTTTCAACGGGAATTGTGGGGCTGTGCGGCCCACTTTCAATTCCCGGTCATCAAACTGCTTGATTATCAATCTCAACAGGCTGCCCTCGCAGCCAATCCCAATCCATTTGCAACCGTCGTGCTGGCGCATTTGGCGGCCCAACAAACCCGTCGCAATCTGCCTCAACGCGCCCAGATCAAATTCCAGTTAGTTCGGCAGCTCTACGAGCGAGGCTTCCAACGCGCCGACATCATTCAACTCTTTCACTTCATCGACTGGTTACTCGAACTCCCGCCCGCCCTGAGTGCTTCGTTTTGGAGTGAATTGACCGCTTGGGAGGAGGAACAACGCATGCCGTATATCACGAGTGTGGAACAGATGGGCATTGAGAAAGGACTTGCGCAAGGCATCGAGAAGGGCCGCGTACATGAACGGCGCGATCTGGTGCTGCATCTCTTGACCCGTCGGGTTGGGGCGGTGTCCGCCGACCTGCATGCGCAGATCGCGGCCCTCACGCCGGAACAGTTGCTCGCGTTAAGTGAAGCCCTCTTTGATCTGACCAGCGTGGATGCGGTGCAGCAGTGGCTTGCGCACAACGCGGCGTAAGCGCGGGCGCACGGTGTCATGCCAGTTTAGCCAACCGCCCGCACTTTGCATCGCGCCATCCGGATGTTCGCGACCTCGGCGGCATAGCGTTCCAGCAACGCGGAGCCAAAAGTCACCGGGTCAACCCCAAGTTCGGCGAGGCCCACGGTGGGAACGGGGGTGCCATCAGTGACGATGTTGAAGCCGGTATGGATGAGGTTCGACAGCGGGCTTGCCGTCGCAATCGAGACCGAGAGTTTGCCGGGGGAGCCGTCGGCCCGGGGCAGGTATAGATCGTCGCCGGTGCGGGTGATGGGCCGGTTGCTCATGTCTGCAAGCACCTCCTTCGCGGTCACGATCAGCAGGCGCTGGCGATAGACCGTGAGGTGCAGATCGCCGGTGATCGCCGCCGCTAACGTACGGGCTACTGCACCCGGGACGACCCCACAGCGCCCTTGCCCCACATCCAGTTCGATCAGCACCTCCAGCGGCGTAGGGTTCTCGGCAATGGCGTCATTATGATCATTCGTCTGTTATACTGAAAAGGCTCAGCTATCTACCAGCTATGGTCACAGCGCACCTGTGCGACCCATGGCCTCGTCCCTACCCAGCCTCAGCATGAACTACTTGCCCCCTTTTGCCACGTTGCGTCCGCATCACCAGCGAGAAACATGCCTAGGCCATAGTGCCGGGCATGCTTATAAGCCTGCGTGCGCAATACGAACACCAACCTCACCCCGGAGAAACTAATGAACCTATCTGCTTCCGCTGAGCTTGCCACCCTCAGTTTAACTCTTACGCTACCAGCCGAGCAGTTGCGCCTCCGTAGCCGCCGCATGATGATTGACCTGAGCCGTGCGATTGAGCAGCACGCCGAAACCACTGGCGGGGATACGGTGCTGATCGCGACGTTTCAACGGCTATCGCTATTCGAACGCGAGATGACCCGTTATGCCCGGATCGCTGGGCGCGTCAACCAGATTTTTGTACTTGGCGTGATGGATACCAAGCCGCTCGCCCTTCCGGGGGTCACGGTGATCCCGATCGAAGCTGATTGGCCCCTGGTGCAAGAATGGGTTGTCATTGCCCGCGGTTCAAACTGCTGTGTTGCGCTCCAGAGCCGTGATGCCGAGGGGTTTGATCCAAAGCGGCGGTCACGCCAATTTTTGGGCCGCTGGATCACCAATGCCACCGAGGTAGACGCAATGATGACGACCTTCTTTCAGGCGATCGAGCAGCCGCTGCCTGCCTTCAAGGATGTTCCACAGGTCGGCTTTAAGTCGGCCAATGCAATCCGGCAACTGCTGGCTAACAAGCGCACCGCGCTCTAGCCATGCCGCTTATCGCCGCCTGATCAGCATCGGTAGCCCATTACGGGAACGAGTGGCCCAGCGTTGCTGGGCCACTCGCCATGTTTGCGCACAGCAGTGTAGCCGGCCAGCTTGGTTAGAATGACTGCTAGGGTGATTACATCTTCCTGCCGTGAGTGTCAACGCCTCGGCTATGCGCGAAGCGAAGGCCACCTGCGTGGCCTGATCGATGGTACCATAAAGCCAGTCCTGGGCATTGTGTGTACCAGGTCAAGCAGAGGTACAATCCATGCACGAACCAGATCAGCCAACCCATGGTCGTTTGCCCGATACTGGCAATGCGATTGGGGTCTTGCGCCGCCGCGAGATCGAAGCCCGAATTGTGGCACCCTTGCTCGATGCGCTCGGGGCCGAGTTTGGCCGCGACGCG
This sequence comes from Oscillochloridaceae bacterium umkhey_bin13, assembly GCA_048381555.1. GTDB lineage: Bacteria > Chloroflexota > Chloroflexia > Chloroflexales > Chloroflexaceae > Viridilinea. The sequence goes on along the minus strand of JBLWKA010000017.1, from coordinate 9,941 downwards.
GTCTTGCAGGTCGCCCGTGATACAATTGTGCGTATCGCTCAAGAACAGGGTGCGCTGCTCGCCGAGCACGTTGGTGGCACCAGCCTAGAGCATTTTGAGCAGACCTTGGACGCCTGGACTAAGGATGATGCCCTGCGCATCGAGGTCGTCGAGCGCGATGGGGTCAATTTTGGCTTTAATGTGACCCGCTGCCGCTACGCCGAGCTTTATCGTGCGCTTGGGATTCCCGAATTGGGCGCAGTCTTGTCATGCAATCGTGATTATGCCTTGATCGAAGGCTTTAACCCCGAAGTCGAGTTGACCCGTACCCAGACGATTATGCAAGGCGCGAGTCATTGCGATTTCCGCTATCGGCTACGGAAGCGTGATACCAGTGCCGAGTGATGATTGATAAGTGACAAGTGCGGCACAGTGCCCACTTCCTCATAGAAACGAGATCGTATGCGTAGCATAAAGCTGATCACACTTCTTAGCATCATCATTACCGCTTTGTTGATCAGCCCGGCTCAGACCCAGACCCAGACCCCCGGCCCGGTCTACCTGCCTCTGGTGCGTGGCGGCAATGTGCCACCGGTTCCGGTAGCGAGTTACCTGGGTGGGTCCGGGGCCGCTGCGGTGCGCGGGGTTGCCTTTGCCAATGATGGTACGCCGTTGTTGGCTGGCCGCTGGCCCGACGATCTGATTGGGGGCATCCTCGCTAATCCGCTTCCCGGTGGCGAAGGGGCCGTTGTGCGCCTGAGTTTCGATGGGCGCACGGTGGTTGCCGCCGCCCGGGTGGGGGCCAATGTAGTTGATCTGGAGGCCAGTGCCGCCGGGCCGGTGATCGCCTGTGGCCCGTTTGGTATCATCGCCCTACCACCCGAACTCGATCGCGTCCACTGGCGGGCCACCCCAGGTGATATGCGCCGCTGCGCCACTGATGCCAACGGAGCCGCCGCCGCCCTGGTGGGCAATCGGGTCTATCTCTACCAGGCCAATGGTACGGCTGAGGCCAATTGGCTAGTACCCGGCACATCTGTCGCTGATCTGGCGCTTGATGCAACAACCGGACTAGTTTTTGTGACGGGTTACAGTCAGAAGACCAGTGCCCTGAAGGTGGCCTACCTGCGGGCCTATAGTCGCAGTGGCAACCTGCGCTGGACGGCGTATGATTTTACGGCGACCGCCATTGATGCCGCCCGCCTGACGGCCGACTCAGAGGGCCGCCGGGTCAGTATGGGGGCCGACGGGCGGCTCTATCTTGGGGCCTGGACTGATGGCGGCAATTCGATCCTGGGCCGCGACCCGCTCGACATGAACCGAACCCCTCTCGCCACCGAACTGATCAAGTTTGATGGGTATAACAATCCATTTAATCTCAGTGGCGCTAAATCGCTGGCCTGGTACGGGCGCTTCGATCCCGCCACTGGGCGGCTGCTGCTCGGCCAATGGTTGCTCACCCGCCTGGATAATGGTACCGGCAATTCGATTGGGATCGAGGCCGTGAGTGCAGACGCCACCGGCCGACTGCTGATCACCGGTGGTAGCTTTGCGCACATGGCGGGCCGCACGGGCATGCGCTTCCTTGACCAGACCCTGGGCAATTATGAGGGCAACGAAACCTATCTGCTCGTTGTCAGCCCCGATTTTCGTAGTCGCCAACTCTGGACCGCCCTGGCCGCGCCGGGCACCGCGGCGGGCAATTCGCCTGGTACCGGGGTGGCGGTCTTCGAGGGCCGCTTACTGCTCGGGGCGACCCTGACCCCCCGTACCACAACCCCGCCCCGGGGCCTGGTCGTGACCCCGAATGCGCTGCAACCAGCCCCAGCCAACCCAACCACCAATGCGGGCTACTACCTGTTAATGGGCTTGCCGTAGTACTACAGTTGTAGATGCGCTTCCCGTCGGGCTGAAAGCCCTCGGCTACGGGTGGCAAAGCCCACCTTCGTGGGCTAAACCGGCCACGCAGGCGGCTTGCGCAAGCACGAACCGAGACGTTGACGCCGACGGAAACGGATCATATGGCGAACTACAACGGTAGTGATAGGGTGAGGATTGTTATGGATACATCGTCGCAAGCCCGCCCAGGTTGTGGTAGTTATGCGCTGCTTGGGCTGGCAACCCTTTGGATGAGTGCCGTGATTGGCCTGGGTGCGCCGATTGAGTGGTTCGCCCACGAGATTGTTGTGGCCGTCTTGGGCTTGGATTGGCCGCCATGGGCTAGTCCGGCGGTCGCGCTGGGCCAGGCGCTGCTGGTGCTGCTAGCGGTTGGCCCGCTGGCCGCACTCACCAAAGACCGTGCGCTACGCGCAATCTACCGCAGTTGGGCCAGCGCCGCCGGACTATTGATCCTGTTTGGGCTGGTGCGGGCGTTGCCCCCCGGTTGCTCACAGGCGGCCAGTCTGGCCTATGCGCTGCTGGGCACCGTGCTGGCGCTGCTATTCAGTTGGATGCGCCGCACGCCTGCGCCCTCAGGTTGGCCTGCCACGGGCAATCCTACACCAAGGGTGACCCGGGCGGGAAGCAACTGGCCGCTGGGGCTGGCGGCGGCACTGTTGCTGGCCCTGCCCTGGCTGATCTTCGGGGCGCTCGGATCATTGCTTGATACGCTGCTGGCCCTGCTGGCCGCCGCCACCCTCGCTACCATGGTGGTCACGCTGTTGCAGCGCACCCTCTTGCCGCATTTTGTAGTGGCGGATCTAGCCTGGCCCGCCCGTTTGGGCCTGGGTGGGCTTGGTTATGGCGGCACGCTGTTGCTGATCGCGGCAGGGGCCGGCTTCCAGAGTGCCAATCTGCTTTTGCTCGCCACGTTGCCAGCCCTGGGGCTGGCGGCCATGGTGCTGGCCCTGCCCGCCCCTGGCCAGATCCAACGGCTGGCCCCTGCCGCCCTCATCGGCGGGGCTGCCGCCGCCCCGCTGGCCCTCTTCGACCCCGATGAGATCACGCTGCTGCTGGGAGCCAACGAGATCCCGAACCAGGCGCTGGCAGCGGCAGGTTGGGCCTTTAGTTTGGCCGTGCTGCTGAGTGTGGGGGCCTGGCTTTGGGCCAGTCTACGCCCCAGTCAGCCCCAACCCGCCCCGACCTTGGGCCAGGATCACGCGATCATGCCGGCGGCCAGCCGCCCGTTCGCTTGGATCGCGCTGGGGGCCAGTCTGCTCACGGCAAGTCTTGCCTATGCCCTGCTTGGGCAACCGGGCTTCTATGGCGACCGGCTCTTTGTAGTGCTGCGTGACCAGGCCGATGTGAGTGCGGCAAGCCAGATCAGCGAACGTGAAGATCGGTTGCGCTTCGTCTATACCACCCTGACCGACCATGCCCAGAGCAGCCAGGCCGAGCTCAAACCAGCCCTGGCCCAGGTGGGTGGCGCGCCCCGTTCCTTCTACCTGGTCAATGGGTTAGAGGTCGAAGACAGTTTGGTGGTGCGGCTGGTACTGCTAAACCGCCCCGAGGTTAATCGGGTCTTGGCGAGTCCGCGTTTGCGCCCCTTGCCCGCCCCGCCGCCACCCGAACCCGGCACGGATCAGCCGCCGGACGGGCCGGGCTGGAACATTCGCATGCTCGGGGCCGAACGGGTCTGGGACGAGTTGGGCATTACCGGGGCGGGCATCGTGATTGGTCAGTCCGATTCGGGGGTCGAGCTTGCGCATCCTGCGTTGCAAGCAGGCTATCGCGGTAGCGCCGACAACCACGTCTACCACTGGTTCGATCCCTGGTTTGGCACGACGGCTCCCCGCGACTATGGCATGCACGGCACCCACACCCTTGGCTCGGCGGCAGGCCAAGGGGGGATTGGCGTGGCCCCCGGGGCGACATGGTTCGCCTGTTCGAACCTGGCCCGCAACCTGGGCAACCCCGCCCATTACCTGGATTGTATGCAGTTTATGCTGGCCCCGCACCCGCCCGACGCCGATCCGCTGACGAGTGGCGACCCGGCCCTGGCCGCCCATGTGCTCAACAATTCGTGGGGCTGCCCACCAATCGAAGGCTGTGATCCGGCCAGCCTGGAACCAGCCGTGGCGGCCTTGCGGGCAGCCGGGATCTTCGTGGTGGCCAGTGCCGGCAACGAGGGCGACCGCTGTGCCAGCATCAGTTCACCGCTGGCGATCTATGCCGATGCGTTCAGTGTGGGGGCCGTTGATGAGGCCGGCAACGTGGCCTCGTTTAGTAGTCGGGGGCCAGTCGAGGTAGACGGAAGCGGGCGCAGCAAACCCGATCTGCTCGCCCCCGGCGACGGGGTGCTCTCGGCGGCACCGGGCAACAGTTACGCAATCGCCAGTGGGACTTCGATGGCGGGGCCCCACGTCGCCGGCGTGGTCGCCCTGCTCTGGTCGGCCAACCCGGCCCTGATTGGCGAAATTGAAGCGACCGAGCAGATCTTACGCGAAACGGCGCGTCCGTATACGGGGCCGAACAGCTTGGCGTGCGCGGGGAGCGAAGCGGGCAACAACGTCGCCGGAGCCGGGATCGTGGATGCCTATGCGGCGGTGCAGGCGGCCCTCGTGTACCGACGGTAGGTCATGGATGACCATGGCCCCCGTAGGGACGCAGCGTGCTGCGTCCCTAGGCCCCAAAGGACTCAATACCCCTCAGGGGCGCGGTAGCGTTCGAGGTTCTGGAAGCGGGTGGTACGGGCCTCGAAGCGCAGGGGAATCACGCCGAGCGGCCCATTGCGATGTTTAGCCAGATGGATCTCGGCAATCCCTTTTTTGTCCGTCTCTTTGTCGTACAACTCTTCACGATAGATAAACATCACAATATCAGCATCTTGTTCGATCGCGCCCGATTCACGCAAGTCCGAGAGCATCGGCACATGGGATTGGCGGCCTTCGACCGCACGCGAAAGCTGCGAGAGCGCGATCACCGGCACATTCAGTTCACGGGCCACGGCTTTCAGGCCACGACTGATCTCGCTGACCTCCTGCACCCGGTTATCGCTGCGCTTGCCTGACATCAGCTGCAAATAGTCAATCATCAGCAGATCGCACCCGGCTTCGGCCGAAAGGCGGCGGGCCTTGGCCCGCACCTCGGTGATACTCAGGCCGGGGGTATCTTCAATATAGATCGGCAACTCCGAAAGCACACCCATCCCTTCGAAGGCAAGATTAAGCTCATCGGCGCGCAGATTGCCCGTGCGCAGGCGTTGCATGTCAATCCCGGTATGCATCGCCAGAATGCGCTGCACGAGTTGATCGCGGCTCATCTCAAGACTAAAAATGCCCACCGTCGCCCGGGCCAGGTAGGCCACGTTATAGGCGAGCGAGAGGGCCAACGAGGTTTTGCCCACACTCGGACGAGCGGCCAGGATGATCAGGTCACTTGGCTGCAAACCGCCAGTCAACTCATCAAGCTCGCTATAGCCCGTCGCCACCCCGGCCACCTCACCGCGCCGCTCTTGCAGGGTCTCGATCTGGGTAAAGAGCGTATTGACAATCTGGCTAATCGGGACAAAATCCTGGGTGCTACGGCGTTGCGAAACATTGAACAGGGTCGCTTCGGCCTGATCAAGCGTCGCCTCGAGATCCTGGGTTTCGTCGTAGCCCATCGCCGTGATTTTGCCCCCGGCCTCGATCAGGCGACGCTGGATGGCGGTACGCTCCACACTGCGCCCGTAATACTCGATATGGACCGCGGTCGGCACCTCGGTGGCGAGTTCACCAAGGAAAGCGATGCCACCAATCAGATCGAGGCGTTCCTGGCGGCGCAGTTCAGCCGCAACCGTCGCCAGATCGGGCGGCTCGCGGCGGTTATAACAAGCCAGCATCGCCTCGTAGATCAGGGCGTGCTTTTCGAGATAAAAATACTCAGGAGGCAGCCATGCCGCGATCGCGATGATCGCATCACGTTCAAGCAGGATGGCCCCGAGGGTCGCTCGCTCAGCCTGAAGATCGAAGGGAACGCTGCGCTCCATGAGTTTTCCCCACGCCGTCAACAGGTTATCCACAGGGAGACAGAAAAACGCTGTGCCGCAGCCTACGCTGCGGCACAGAATTGCTTTGATTACGTCAGCACCGTGCGTGCGCACGGCGCTGACGTAGCAGTTATACCAATTACCATTGATGTTACAGCAGGATTGTCATTCCGAACGGAGTCGTAGGCGCAGTGAGGAATCCCGGCGGTGATACGATTACGGTCGGGACCCTTCGCTACGCTCAGGGTGACAGCTATGCCGCATCTTTAAACGTAATTGGTATGACAAGACGAGCGCTATGCCGTTACTCGCCTTCGGGCGAAGCCGGGATCTCGAGTTCGGGGCCATCCTCGCCATGCACAACCACATTGATCGTGGGCACAACCCCAGGGGCGAGGCGCATGCTAATCGGGTGGGTACCAATCGTCTTAATTGGCTCGGGCAACTCGATCTTGCGGCGGTCAACCTCGATCTTGAGCTGGGCAGCAAGTTTTTCGGCAATTTCGGCGCTCGTCACCGACCCATAGAGGCGACCCTGCTCACCGACCTTGGCCTCAAAGGTAAGGGTGACCCCTTCGATCCGGGCGGCGAGGGCTTCGGCGTCGCGGCGGGCGGCATCGGCCCGCTTGCGCTGGGCAGCCATACGCTCTTCGGCCTGTTTAATCTGACCACGGGTTGCGACCACGGCATACCCTTTGGGCAACAGATAGTTACGGCCAAAGCCACCTGACACATCTTTGAGCTCGCCCGCCTTGCCGAGATGTTCGACATCCTGGACGAGGAGCACTTTCATCTTCGTGGCCACAATTTCACTCCTCAAGGTTTGGTTCTGGTTCCAGACAACGGCGTTTATCTTACCATAGCCGACAGGGAGCGTCAACGCGGTTGATACCGCTGGCAGCAGCGAGAATATGCTACCATGACCACACGCCTGACCAATAATGGAAATCCTATGAACCCTAACTCGCATTGGCACGCCACACTTGACCGCCCGCTGCTGCCCGTGACCGATCTGCCACCCACCGCTCCCGTAATTGTGGTCGGGGCAGGGGTACACGGGGCCGCAACGGCCTACTGGCTGGCCCGCGCTGGCTTGGCTCCGCTGGTGCTTGATCGCACCGGCCCCGCTGCCGGAGCCTCTGGTCACAACGGGGGCATCTGCGCTACGGGGACCGCCGAAGACTACCCTGGCGCAATCGCTCGCCTTGGGCACAACGCGGCCCGGGCGATCTGGGCGCTCTCGATTGAGGGCTGGGCGTTGCTGCAACGGATCGTCGAAGAAGAGGCGATCAACTGTGACCTGCGGATCGGCGGCAACCTGAAACTGGCGCTTGGCACAGAACAGTTCGCCGGGTTTCAGCGCTCGGCGGCCGCCCTTGCCGCCGACGGTTTTCAGCACGAGATCATTGACCGCGCTGCCGCCGAGGAGTTTATGGGGATGCCACTTGGCCCCGAGGTGGTTGGCGGCAAGTTTAGTCCCCAGGCTGCGACCCTGCATTCGGGTCGCCTGGTTCACGGGTTGCTTGCTGCCGCCATCCGCCACGGTGCCCGCCTGGGTTGGGGGACTACCGTTACGGCGATCAATGCCGATGAGCGCGGAGTACAGCTTGTGACGGAGCGTGGCCCGGTAAGCGCAGGATCGGTCGTGGTGACAGTCAATGCCTGGAGTGCAGGGCTGCTGCCCTTTCTCAATGGCATCGTCACCCCGGTGCGCGGCCAGGCCCTTGCCACCGTTCCCGTACCCGCTGCCATGCCCTGTGGCTTCGGGGTTGCGGTCACACCAACCGGCGAATATGGGCAACAGACCATGGATGGGGCCATCGTCTTTGGGGGCTGTCGCGCCACCGCACCGGGGCGCGACGTGGGCCTACTGAATACGGACACCTCGCCCGAGGTGCAGGCGGCGCTTGATGGCGCAATTACCCGGATCTTTCCGAGCCTGGCCGGGGTGCCGATTGCGCAGCGCTGGGGTGGCCCCATGGCCTTCACAGCTGACTACACGCCGGTTGCCGGGGCGGCCCCCACTATGCCAGGGGTCTGGTTTAGCGGTGGGTTTTCGGGTCACGGCATGCCCTTTGCCCCGATCTTCGGTCAACTGTTGAGCGAGGCAATCGTGACGGGAACACCACCTGCGGCCCTGGCACCGTTTCGGCTCGACCGCCCCAGCGCCAGAAACACGGATGCGTAGGGACGCAGCGTGCTGCGTCCCTACGACCCAGGATTACGCCGCCGGGCCGCCCAACGGCGCACCCGGCGCAGGCCCCGTTCGAGGGCACGGGCGGGGCCTTCGGGGGGCGCGGCGGCCAGAATTGCCGGGGCAGGCAAACCGACAGCGGTCAGGACTTCCCCGGCGGCGGCGAGCCCGGTCACACAGGCCCGTTCCAGGAACAGGGCCGGGTGCGAGTAACGCAGCCAGTCGCCACAACAAGCCAAGCCCGGCCAGGGGGTCGTAACCCCAAGATGCTTCGCCTCGGCCCCAACCCCAAACCGGGTATGGCTCGGGAGATTGCGCTGCAAGGTCTGGTGCAGCAGGTGGCCCCGTAGTTCGGGGTAGGCCCGTTGAACGTCCGCTACTGCCCGGGCCAGCAGGGCCGCATCAGGCAGCGCCAACACCTCGGGTGGCCCGTAGATGTGGGCCTCGACGACCGAGCCACCCGTAGCCGCATGCCAGGCTGCCGCACCCCGTTGAAAGTGGTGCAACCAGAAGAAGTTGTCTACCGTCAGGTCGCCACTGCAAATCCCCGACTCGGCCCCAGCGGCGGGGGCACGACGAAACCAGAGCCGCACGATCCCGGTTTCGAGGCCCGCTGGAAAGTCGAGGGTTTGAGCCGTTTCTCGGGTCGCAGGGCAGGCGAGCAACAGATCGCGGGTCGCCGGTGCATCGGTCGCCAGGATCAGATGATCGGTAACGGTGGTCTGGGTCTGGCCCGCTTCCAACCAACTAACCCGCCAGGAACTGTCGCCCCGATCCAGCGCCGTGACCGTGGCTTCGGTACGAATCTGCCCACCTGCTGCCGCAATGGCGGTCACGAGTGGCGTGATCAGGGCGGCATCGGCATCATCAGGCAGATAGGCAAAGGCCCAGGCATCGCGGCGCAACAGCGTATAGAAGCGCAAAAAGGCCAGGGCACCTTGCAGCGGCACCTCTTCGGGATGGGCAGCCAGGCCACTACGCATCAAGGCGGTCAGAAACGCCCGCAAGCGGGGCGGCCAGCCCACAAACAGCTCAGCCAGGGTGCGCTCGGCTAAGGGGGTCGGTTCGCAGAGCGGATCGTAGGCCAGGGCCACATACAGGCTACCGGTGACCCGGGGCAGGCCAAACAGGTCAGCCGGGGTAAGCATCGCCAGAAAACGCGGGCGAAAGAGCAAGGTCAGATAGTGGAACGGGGCCGGAAAGGGACTGCGCCGCACCGCACTCCCGGCTTCGGCCCGCAACACCCGCCCGTCCACGCCGTGCAACCAATCCTCGCGGCGGGCGGGTACCAGCGTATCCAGTAGATCCAGCCGGGCCAACATTGCTCGCAGATTGTGGTACTGGCCCCAAACCCCATGAATCCCATGCTCGGCGGGGAACGACCAAGGACCGCCAGGCCCATCAAGGGTCACCGTCTCGGCCCCGGCGATGCGTCCACCCAATTGGGGTTTTGCTTCGAGCAACAACGGCTCTAGGCCCGCCTCAGCCAGGGCCAGGGTCGCAGTCAGGCCAGCGATGCCGCCGCCAATCACAATCGGTTGTGCAACCATGAAAGCATTCGTTGTGGTGGGCCGCCCGGGATTCGAACCCAGAACCCGTCGGTTATGAGCCGATTGCTCTGCCGTTGAGCTAGCGGCCCGCTAGCGTAGGTGAATTATAACAAACCTTGCCCGAATGCGTTGCAACGTCCGCCTCCGGCGGTGGGGTATGGGATGGCTACGCCACCCCATACTGTGTTTGCGTGGGTGGGGGGGGGGGGGGGCGGGGGGGGGCGCCCCCCCCCCCGCCGCCGCCGCGGCCGTGGCCCCTGCGCGTGCGGGTTGGGCGGGGGGGGTGGGGGGGGCGGAGCGCCGCCCCCAG
>JBLWKA010000016.1:0-62177 GCA_048381555.1 Oscillochloridaceae bacterium umkhey_bin13 | reverse complement strand
CCCCATGGGGCTGCCCCTACGTGGTGCGGTATCGTTCACGCCCACGGCACGAGCGCGTAAACCACTGTTTACGCCACATCAGGCCAATTCTGATCCTTCGCACTGATCACGCTGACCGCAAGCGGCCATTCAATCCCAAAGGCCGGATCATCATACCGTACCCCGCCTTCGTTGCCAGGCGCATAGAAGGCCGAGACCTGGTACATCAACTCGGTATCGTCGGCCAGGGTCATAAAGCCATGGGCGCAACCCTCGGGGATGTAGAACAGGCGCGGTGTATCAGCGTCCAACTCTACCGCCGTCCATTGGCGATAGGTCGGTGACTCTGGGCGCAGATCGAGGGCCACATCATAGACCGCCCCTCGCGTGCAGCGCACCAGTTTCGCTTCGGCATGGGGGGCATGCTGGTAATGCATGCCCCGGAGCGTGCCCCGCAACCGGTTCGACGAAATGTTTGCCTGCACCATCTGCGCCGCTAACCCATTGGCTGCGAACTCGTTGGCACACCACGAACGCATAAACGCGCCCCGTTCATCCACGAACGGCTTCAACTCGATGATGTAGGCCCCGGGGATCTTGGTCTCGATAAAGTTCATACTGCAACCTCGGGAGCAAATAAGCGCTCTTGCTCGGCCCGTAGTTGATCCGCCAGTCGCCCCTCGGGAAGGCGGACATCATCGTACGAGATCGCATGGTCACGGGGCAGATCACGCAGCAGCACACAACCCTCGGCTAAACCCATCGGGAGCAAGCGCCCGGCCCGGCTCACTTCGATATTATCAAGCGTGCCATAACAGGTGAAGCCCCCAATCCCGTCCAGGGTCTCGCCTGCCTTCAGATCGCGCTTGGCCATCGTCAAGACTTCGCAGACTGGCCCCCCAATTGGGGCCACCGCTGCATCACGGAACAGCACCGCCCGCGCCGCCGTAATTGGCACTTCCAGGTGCGGCAGATGGTAGGGCGTGTAGAAGCAGTACAACGGCCCCTCGCCCATCTTGAAGTAGTGCATGTACTGCTGCTTGATCGGCTCGTCGTTGTAGCCCAAAACAAAGACTCCCGGCCCTGGTTCGGCCCCCAACACATAGTCTACGATCCCACCCTTCAGTAGTTCGTCTACCGAAAAGAGCTTCAGGGCTTCGGTGACGTGTTTGCAGCGCGGCCCATACATGCCCCGCTGACCAACCCGGAAGCCGGTTCCGTTGGCGACCACCGCCATCTCCATCGAGATCTTGGTACCATCGGCGAACGAGGTCACCATGCGCGGTTTCTGGCGATTCGCTTCGGCGAAAGCCCGCTGGGTCTCGGGGGTACGGTAAGGATCCTGCAAGCCTTTGATATTGCCGGCCAACAAGGGGCGATAGCCAATCGTATCCACGAAACGCATCAGATTGACGACCACGCCGGGCTGGTCGCCGTCGGCATTGGTGATCACGACCCCGGCTTTGTCAGCATAGACTTTCAGCAACGGGCCAATCGTGGCGTCCAGTTCGGCGTTCATCAATACGATGTCTTTGCCATGCTTGATCGCCTCTAACACCACTTTGGCCCCAAACTCGATCTCGCCGGTCGCCTCAATAATCACATCCACGCCCTCGGCCTGGCAGAGCAGCATAGCATCGTCGCTGATCGCATAGTGATTGTCGGCAATCGCCTGTTCCAACTGGGCCACACTCGTCACCGCCCGGACTTCGTCTACACCAGCCTGTTTGTAGGCCCGCTCGGCCTCGCTGATTGTGCGGTTGTAGATTGCGACCAGACGCATCCCCTTAAAGGCCGAAATCATCTGCAGGGCCGCCCCACGGCCCATGTACCCGGCCCCAATCATGCCCACCCGTACCGGGCGGCCCTCGGCGTGGCGTTTGGCAAGTGCGGTATCAACAATAATCATAGACCGATCCCTTCGTAATGGGCCACGCTGTGCTTGTCGAGCATCCGGCGGCCATCAACCACCAGGGGTGGGTGCTCAAGGCTCGCAAGCAGCTTTGGCAGATCCTTGAACTCGGCCCAGCGGGTCATAATCAGCACCGCCTGCGCCCCTTGCACCGCCTCGGCCATGCTAGCACAATATGTTACCGGCGCATCCCGAAAGACTTTTTTGGCTTCGTGGCTGGCAATCGGATCGTAGGTCACGACCTCGGCCTCGTGCTCAAGCAGGTTCCAGACCACCGGCAGGGCCGGCGACTCACGTACGTCGTCGGTATCGGGCTTGAAGGCCAGCCCCAACACGGCTACCCGCACCCCCTTCAACTCAGGATAGTGGCGGCGGAGCAGGTCAAGCACCTGTTGCGGTTGACGCTGGTTCAACTCGACCACCGCATCGAGCAGTTGCATCGGCTGGCCGGCATCGCGCCCAAACGCGATCAGCGCCTTGACGTCTTTGGGGAAGCAGCTGCCCCCAAAGCCACAACCTGCCTCAAGATAGGTCGTCACCACCGGTACCACCCGATCGCCCGAAGCCAGAATCGGGCTCAGGCGCTTATCTAGATGCACGCCCTGCATCACCTCGACCACGTCTACATTGCCTACCGCCGCACACAGGTTGCCAATCTCGTTCGAGAACGAGATCAAGGTTGCCAGCAGCGAATTGGCCGTGTACTTGATCATTTCGGCGGTTTTGGGACTGGTGCGCAGCTTATCTACGCTGCTAAAGACCGCATACATTTGGTCGAGCGCGTCAATGCTGCGTTCGTCAATCCCACCGAGCACAATCCGGTCGGGATGCATAAAATCATCAATCGCCTCGCCCTCACGCAAGAACTCGGGGTTCATGCCAACTCCAAAGTCGGCCCCAGCCCGTTTGCCCGAAGCAGCTTCGAGGATCGGCAGCACCACGGTTTCGGTCGTACCGGGCACCACGGTACTCTTGACCACCACCACGTGATAGCCATCCTTCTCACGCAGAATCGCCCCAATCTGGCGGGCCACTTCGCGGATGTACTTCAGATCAATCGCACTGCCATCAAAAGGGGTTCCGACGGCAATCAACGAGAGCTCACTCTCGAGGACTGCGGCCCGCAGATCGGTGGTTGCCCGCATGCGCTGGGCCTCAAGATTCCGCTGGAGCATCACTTCCAGGCCGCGCTCGTAGATCGGTGGCACGCCATCATTGATCTTGGCAACCTTGGTCGCATCAACATCAACACAGACGACCTCGTGGCCGACTTCGGCCAGACAGACACCACTGACCAGGCCAACATAGCCAGTCCCTACGACTGAGATCTTCATAGTTAGGCGTCCTCTCCTTCACGATTGCCGGTATACCAGATCATGGCCCGCGCCAACCCATCTTCGAGGGTGATCGTCGGGTTATAGCCAATTTCACTGCGTGCTTTGGTGATGATCGGACAGCGGCGATTGGGATTGTCTACCAGATACAGCGCATCACTGCTTTGCTGGCGCACCACCTTGCCCTGGTAGCCGACCAGGTCACGGGCCAGAGCAACAATCCGCTCGGCTAGTTCAGCCATCGAAATTTCGGGGCTTTCGACGCCAATATTGTAGGCTTCGCCGGGCTTGCCGTTGATCATCGCCCGGTAATAACCTACCACCGCATCGGCTACATAACAGAAGGTTCGCGTCGGCGAGCCATCAGAGAGCAGCACAATATCGTTACCATTCAGCACATCACGCACAAAATCGGGAATCACCCGCCGGTCAGTGATGCGCAAACCCGGCCCAAAATTGTTAAAGGGACGCGCCGAAACAATTGGCAAGTTGTACTGGCGGGCAAAATTGACACAGAGCGTTTCGCCGTAGCGTTTGGATTCGTCGTAACAGGCCCGCGGCCCCGTACACGAAACATGGCCCCAATAGGTCTCGGGGGTAGGAATGTTTTCGGGGCTGGGATCGCCATAGATCTCACTACTCGAGAAGAACAGGAAACCGCGCAATGGCTTGCCGGCTTGTTGTTGGCGGCGCATATAATCAAGCAAACTACGCAGCCCATTCACATTCGCGTCCATCGTCTCGATTGGATATTGCCGGTAGAAGGTCGGCGAGGCAATCGAGGCCGCGTGAATGATATAGTCGAAATCGGGCATGTCAGGAGGCAGCGGATGGGTAATATCGTGCTTGACCAGGTTCAGGTTCGGATCATCACGCAAGGCCATCAGCCAGTCGGGCACACCACGGATATAATTATCATAGAGCGTTAGCGTGATTGGGGCCAGTTCGGGATGAGCTTGGTTCCACGACAATACCCCTTGTACCAGATAGTAACCCAGAAAGCCCGCGCCCCCAGTGATCAACAGTTTGCCCCCGGCCATGGTGGTGAACTCTGCCGCGAGATTGGCGTGGATATGTGCGAGATCGGCGGCAACAACATCCTGTGCGTACTTCAAGGGATCCTTCCTTAGTTGATCAAGCGATACCAAAGTTGATCAAGCGATACCAACAATGGTGTTGCAGTTGCACACTGCGGCGAGTCTAGCACGCATGAATGAGCATAGTCTGACGTTCTTCTTAGCGCCGTATGACAAATCCTACAGCCTGTCGCTAAAGCACACGGGGGGTAACATATTCCCGACAGCCTCACGATCCAGCGCGTAACGCGATGCTCAGCCAGGTCATGTAACCTCGATATTCATCAAATATTTATCTACCCGGCGTAAAATCCGGCGGTCATACAGTGCTACGTGCTGATCGAAGTATGGTGATCACTACGACGCCGGGTTGAAATTCAAAGGATTGATATGTCACTCAGCCCGTCCTTGAGTGCTACGTTGGCTCCTACCCGCCAGTTGCGTTGTCTGCTGCTCAGTTCGGTCAATATTTCCCAAGTCCAGTACCCAGCCAATCTTGAGCGTCCGGTCAAAGACTACGAACTGTTTAGCCAAACCTTTCAGACCGGGATCGTAGACATCAAAAACTATCAGCAGGTCAGAAGTCTCGGCATGACGATCGCCAAGCGTGCCGGGCTCGGCTGGGCGCTCGCGGCCGCAGCAGTACGGCAAGCCAAAGACTATGATGCCATTATTGCGCTGAGCGATGACGTCGGAGTGACGGCAGGCGTATTGATGCAGTTCGCCCCATACCGCATCCCGGTCTTTGTGATCACCCAAAATATGCATGGGCGACGGCCCAAACTGCTGATTGGCAAGCTCCATCTGACCGGGGCAATTGCCAAATTCCTCTGTCTCGTCACCCAGCAAGTAGATCTGTTACGCGATCAGTACCAGGTACCGCCAGATAAGATTGCTTTGATCGAGTATCACGTTGATCATACCTTCTACCGGCCCATGCCCGAAATTCCGGCTAAGCGCCAGATCGCCAGTGCCGGCATGACTCACCGTGATTATGTCACCTTAATGCGGGCCACACGGGATCTTGGCGTGCCAGTCAAGATCGAAGCCCAGAGCGCCTGGCTTGATAAAGTCGTCAAGATCTCGCCCCGCGAACTGCACCCCATGGTCGAAGTCGGGAGCCGGGGAACCTCTGCGGGGCTACGCGAACTCTATGCCGAGTCAGAGATCATCGTAGTACCGCTCGAGCAGACCCCGGTGGTCGCAGGTTTCTCGACCATCCTCGAGGGCATGGCGATGGCAAAACCGGTGATCGCTTCGCGCATTCCCATGATTGGCTCGTTTATTGAAGATGGTGTGGATGGCTTGCTCGTCACCCCTGAACGACCCGATGAGTTGCGCGCCAAAATTCGCTTTTTGCTCGACAATCCGGCCGAAGCGCGCCGCATGGCTGAACGAGCCCACCAGAAGGTGCTTGCCCGCTATACCCTCGATCACTATACCCAACGAATTGCCACCCAGATCACCACCACCCTGGCAAGTAAACCGAGCTAATGCTACAACATGACTCGGAATAACAAGCCTCGTCGTAGCACGAAATAGCCATTATTTACACACTGAGGATGAGGAGCACACATGAAGGCGGTTATTCTCGCCGGTGGTTATGGCACGCGCATCAGTGAAGAGAGTAGCGTGCGCCCCAAGCCCATGGTTGAAATCGGTGGCAAACCCATTCTTTGGCACATCATGAAGACCTATTCGGCCCATGGCATTCATGATTTCATCATTTGCTGTGGCTATAAAGCCTACATGATCAAAGAATATTTTGCGAACTACTTCCTGCACACCGCTGATGTCACCTTTGATATGCGTTACAACTCGATGCAGGTGCATCACGCCGCGACCGAACCATGGAAGGTCACGCTGGTAGATACGGGCGAGAAGACCATGACCGGCGGGCGGATTAAGCGGGTGCGTGAATATATCGGGCGCGAGACCTTCTGCCTGACCTATGGCGACGGGGTCAGTGACACTGATATTACCGCAAGTATTGCCTACCACCGGGAACAAGGCACTTATGCCACCTTGACGGCGGTGCAACCCCCTGGACGGTTCGGAGCTTTTACGCTGGGCGACAGTACCACGCGGATCAGTTCATTTCAGGAGAAGCCTGATGGTGATGGGGCCGGAGCCTATGTGAATGGCGGCTATTTCGTCTGTGAACCCCAGGTCATTGACTATATCAGCGATGATACAACCGTATGGGAACGTGAACCGCTCGAGCAACTCGCCCAGGAGCAGCAACTCAGCGCCTACCGCCATAATGGCTTCTGGCAACCGATGGATACGCTGCGCGACAGGAACTATCTCGAGGAGCTCTGGCAGAGTGGCAAGTCGCCTTGGAAGATCTGGTAAAAACGAAGCGGGGTGGCTGAGCCACCCCGCTTCGTTTTTGTGTCGTTTTACGGTGTCACCTCAAGCCGCAACAAGGTGATCGAATAGGGCGTGAAGTCATAGGTGAAGAAGGGACTTAAGCCACCCAACGGAAACGGCGGCGCGTCACTCAGATCATTGTTCGGATCAGGATTGCCATTAAAACGCACCTGCATTGCTTCTAACGAGTCAGCCTCGGCCAGATCAACCCGGCCCCCATTGACCGCACTGACGCCTTCGAGCGTAATCGCCGCTTTGCGCACATTCGGCGTTTTGTTGATCACTAACAGGGACAGTTCACCATCATGGGTACGACCGGCATAGACGCTCAGATCACGTTGGGCATCGAATGAGCTACTTACCGGTAACAGCGTTGGCCCAAACCGTTCCCAAAGGGGGAACACATAATACTGGGGATAACGCTCAAGACTACCCGCATCAAGCAGGCCATAGTTGCCAAAGCTTTCGGTGACCCCATTGGCAAGATTCCACTGATTGCCCATAGCAAAACCATATTCAGCCATCTGCCCAATCGTATCGGCCAGGTGCAGCATATTAACGGCCCGGGTCATCCAGCGGTCACGATCATAGTCCTGAAATGCAAATAGATTGTATTCGGTCACGGCAATCGGCACCCGGCGACCATTGGCATAACGCACAAAGCCTTCCCGCACATCCGAAGCAATCACCCGCCAGGTGCGTTGCGGCTCGGCCAGAGCCTCTTCCATGGTACGCGGCGGCTCGAAGTAGGCATACTGGTGGACAATATAAAAGTCCATTGCCTGGCCCGCTTCGGCGATCACTTCATTGCCCCAGTTGCTCCACTCACGCTGGATCGGCACCCCAACCGCCCCAACCAGGATGGTGGGATCTACTGCCTGCATCTTTTCGCGGAATTCCAGGAAGCCCTGGCGGCGATCGGCCCCTTCGCCTTTGCCATGCACATATTCGACGCCATCGCAGGTCCAGCCATCTTCCCAACCAAACGGCGCACAGTCAGTACCCGTATCCGCCTTGCCGCCATAAATTTCGTTGCCAACTTCCCAGAGTTGGAGCCCAACCGGGTCGGGATGGCCCAGTTCGGCCCGCAAGCGCGCCCAGGTGCCAACGGTTGCCCAATCCCGCCCGCGTGGATCAACTCCGATCGGGCGATTATCGGTAATCTGACCATTAAAGAAGGCTACAAGGGCTGCTGCTTCTTCAGCCGTTTCGTCGAATGCGACCGTCCACATACCTTCAGCATCATCGAGATCACGCAAGAGTTGCACAAAATCACTTGGTCGTGCCGCATAAGTACAACCAGCAGCACGTTCCAATTGGCAGTCTAACCAACGATAGGTATTGCCCCAACTGCCCCCAGGCATCCTTACAATCGTCGTGCCACTGTGACGTGTACGTTCAATCAGGGTCGGATTCACCAACCCATCAGTATTGAGCCAGGCCGGGATGTTTGTGCCCAACAACCGATAATCAAGTTCACGGGTGGGGCCATTCGCATTGATCGTAATCGTGCCATCAGTATTAGGAACGGGAAGCGGAGTCGCAGGCACACTCGGCGCTGAGGGGACAACCGTTGCAAACGGGTTCGTCTCGCCAGAGACCGTTGCGCCCGGCGCACTCGTGGTCGGAGGGAGCGCGTTTCCCTGACTAGTCACTTGCGTGCCGCAAGCTCCCAGAACCAAAACCAGCGCAACAAATAAACTGAACAGCGCGAAGCGGGGCTGGATCATACCGATGTCCTTCACGTGCGGCGAATCAGCAAACGGATATTATCAAGATAGAATGGAAACGGATACGGTACATCATTCATAACGATGAGGCCAGTTAAAAAACGATAGTCAACCTGATCATAATCATCAAGCCAGAGCGTCACTTCGGCCCATTCACCTGGTTGAAGGGCACGTTGCAGCCCGAGCCGCCCCAGGCCCACTTCATCAAAAATTGGCGCATCAGGAGCCATCCAGGCTGGCCGTGGCACCGAGGCATCGTTCTCGACGAAATAGGGGTAGCGGTTACTACCCACAGCCTTCACAATCAGATCGTTCGGGGCCAACGGATTGACACCACCGCTCACATTAAAACGAATCCCCATCACATCAGTTCGCGGAAACAGACGCCCCGCCTCCTCGTCCACGGTCAAGAAAACCCCTGCAAAAAGACCGCGGGGGACGGCTTCGAGTGACGTAAACCCCGAACTTGCGGTTGCCCGACTCTGCAAATTGAGCATCTGATTAAAGCTGTGGCGGTCGGTCCAGGCTGGATCAAGCCGCTCATCAAAGATCGTGAGCGCCTCGACCATGCGTTCGCGGGGATCGCGGGGTGCATTCGAGCCACCTGCCGTAACCACCCCACCACTTGCGGGTGGCGCAACCGGAGTGCGAGGCAACGGGGTTGGCAACTCGACCACCGGGATTTCGCTCTGCCCGCCGCCAAACAGCGGCGCAATGGTCGCCGTTGGTCGCGGGGTTACACTTACCGTAGAACCCATCTGACTACAGCCCGTAAGCACAAGAAGCACCAAAACCAGCCATCCAATACGCACTACAGCGAAAACCCTCATGGCTCAGACCTAACCGCAGCCGGGGTCAACTCAGTCTGCCAAGGCCAACGCTGTGGGGGACGCGGCGTCAGTTCGATCCGATCAAAAATATTGATCAAACCCGTCATTACGCCCAGATAGACCATACTCTGGCCATCCCATGACATATCTACATAGGCATAGACCGCATGCATCATCACATAACTAACAGCCACAAAGGCTAGCGCACGCATAATCCCATAGGGGAGCGTAAACATATTGCGCATCCCCAGCATAATCGTCGAACCCCACAAGAAGAGTAAGCTGAAAAAGCCGAAAAAGCCACCCATCATCCAGATCCAGATCACCGAGTTATGGACAATATACTCCCACCACTCAAAGAAACTAATATCGGCCATAGGGGCAATGATAAAGAACTTATTCCCAAAGCCAACCCCTGTCAGGGGAGCCTGGCGCATCGTAAAAAGATTATTGACATTCTCGATCTCACGATAGATACTCGAACTCTCATCTTCGCTACCTTCGACTGGTGAGATAACCGAGCGCACCTGAGCGGCGGCCCAGGCCACACCCCCACTGCTATCCCAAAAGATCATCAGATAGGCCAAAAAGATCGCCGCGAGAGGCGGTACTACCGTCCAGAAAATGCGCCGGTTGTACCACTGCAATAAAAGTGCAAACAAGATAATTGCAACACCCAGCGCAACATACGAAGCACGACGCTGATTGCCATAGTAGCTTATCAACATAAATGGCAATACGAGTAACAAATACCAGCGCAAACGTGGTGAAGCCCGGAAATAGAATAAGACGCCGAACAAGACAAACATGGTATTCAGATGAATCGAGTGTGAATGTTCGGCAATCCGCAACACCGTATGGATATCCCAATTCAGGGTAAAGACCACAAAGTTAAAGCCATAAATTGCATCAAAGGTAAGACCAAAAGCAGCCGCCCAGAAAATTGGCATAACATGAGCCTGTTTTCTGATCAACTGACTGGTCAAAAAAACCATCATCGGGTAATAAAAGATCGTGCGAGATGACCAGAGAGCAATCGAAAAGTCGCCACCTGTGAGCACACCATTAAGAAACCCCGCACCCATCAACGCCATAAACACCATGGCGGGAACAACCAATTTGCCAAGCACCAGATCGAACTTGCGGGTCATAATGACCCGCACCAACCACGACGCGGTAATCAAAGCAATCAGGAACTCGGTGGTATTAAATACGAACGCCCGGCTCAGAAAGAGCAATGACTCGGCGCTCGAAAAATTCTTCATGGTGGGAAACCACGGATTGAGCAAGCCATCAGCAGCCAACCCAAACCCAACCAGAATATAGATACCATAGCGCGGGTTATAGATAATCGCACTGACCGCAATCACAAAGACGGCCCAGCCAATTGCTTGGGGGCCGGGGCCAAGTAGCAGCATCCCCAGCGCCACGAGCACGGTAAGCCCAAACCCAGCAAGATACCAAAGCGCTAGATACCAGCGACCTTGGCGGATCTGTTCGTTGATCGAGGTTACGCGCCCAAGCCCCGGCACAGGCGTGCGAAGGCGCTCAAACGTATCACTTGCCATAAGCTACGAACCCTCGTCTTCTAGATCATCCCAAAATAGTAGTAGAGAAACGAGGCAATCAGGATGACAACCACCAGCAGCAATTGCGACTGGTAAAACGGACGCTTACGCATCACAATGCCGATCAAGGCCGCAAGAAACAAGAAACTCAGAAAGACACGCATGGGCTACTCCTGGGGCAACATGCGCAAAATCCAGTTTGGAGTCGCAACCTGTACCTGGTTCAAAATAACGCCAAGCACCGGCACATGCTTGATCTCATCAAGGGTTTCTTTGACCGTATTCGCAGGCGTCACGCCCTGGCGCACCACCACGGTCATCGCACTCGCTAAGGCACTCAGCGCCGCCGTATCACTGATAATCGTTGTGGCTGGCATATCCAACAACAGATAATCAAACTGGGTACCCAGCGTCTCGATCAACTGTTTTAACTCACTGCTCCGGGCCAGCGCCGAACGCGCATTGCTCGGCACATACCCGGCAGGTAACAGATGTAAATTAGCCTGCGCCGTTGGCACCAACGCCTGCTCAAGCGGGGTGGTACCCCGCAAGACGGCTGCCAGTCCTATGTCTGCACTAGGCGGGGCGCTGATTGAATCGTTCGGCAGCGGCGTCTTTTTGCGCCGTCGTCCCGATGCCTGGGCCGCTCGTAATTGGGGGGGTTGCCCAGCCAGATAGAGGTGCATACTCGGATGCCACCAGTTCAATTCCACGGCACAGATCCGAGCCTCAAGATCATTCGCTAAGGTTGCAGCCATTGCCAGCGTAAGATAGGTCACACCTTCTTCGCGCAGGGCCGCCACATTCGCAATCCGTTTTGGCAACGTCGCCTGATACATCAAATTCGTGAGCATCCGGCGCAGCGTAGCAACAGTCTCGTCAGTAAACGCGACCATCAGCTTGCCATCGCTGGTGCGCAAACTCATACTGCCATCGGCTTCAATCAAGTGTGAAGCAGCTTCAGGTTGGTCGGTCATCATAAATCCTTTACCTTGATGGGCGGACGCAGCTTTGGCGCGCACACCTACAATCCTTTACCAGGAGCCTCAGGGCTTGCAGCGACTGGTGGCACGGCACGTTTACGTTGGAGTTTCGTCCTGACGCTTTGGAGCACTTCGCGCAAGAGGGCCTTTTGCTCAGGTGAAATAACCCGGAAGAGGAAGATTACCAGGGGATAGCTCAGCGCCCCAACCAGAATGGGCACAATCAGCAGCAGATCGCGGAACGGCCAGACACTCAGAGCCATCAGCATCCCAGCCAGAAAAACCAGAACCATCTGCCGGATACTGGCCAAGTTCAGGGTGCCTTTGGGGGCCAACAGCCAGCCCGCCAGAAACTGGCCCACCTGGGTCATCAGCAGACTCACCGCCCCACCCAACGCTCCTAAGCCAAAGGTCGCGCTGCCCCAGGGCACCAGTAACAGGTTTAGCGGAACAATCATCACTGCCGAAATAATCACCACCGCCGTCCAGACATGCTGGCGATCAATCGAATTAAAATACTGGCCAAAGAGCACATTCAGGTACATAAAGATCAAGACTAACCCAAGTACCTGAAGAATCTGGCCACTCGGGGCAAACTCGGGGCCAAACAGCAACAGCATCAGCGGTTGCGCAATACTCATCAGGCCAAAGCCAATCGGCACACTAAGCAGCAAAATCAGGGCCAGATTCTGGCGGAGCACCTCGGGCATGCGGGCTGGATTTTCGATATGGCTCCGTGCCATTGCAGGAAAGGTTACCGTACTAAAGACAACCGTTCCAAAGAGCATTGTGCCAAAGATCTGCATCGCCGCCCCATACCAGCCCACCTCCATCACTGATACCTGCATCGAGATCGTCAGTACCGAGAGTTCGCTATAGGCGATCATGCCAAACACCGTGGCCATATACGGCAGGCTACTCAGCAACATCGGGCGCATCATTGCGGGATCTACCTGGGTGCGCAAGCGGTGTCGACGGATCAAAAAGAAGGTCTGGAGCACAAACATCACCAGCGCCGCAGCCACCATAACCCAGGCAATCGCCAATTCACGCCAACCCATCAGCAGCACTCCGATCCCAAGCAGCATATTCACGACTTTGCTGCTAATCTCGCCAAGCGAGATATATTCCATGGTTTCAAAGCCCTGGAGCGCCGCACGGCTGGCACCAGCCAACTGATTGAACAGGGCCGCTACCCCCACCACTTGGATCAGGATCATGGTTTCGGTGCTGTAGCCGATCCATTGACTATACGCCAAGACGATCGCAATCCCTACAATATAAAAGCCCGTCCGAATGGCATATGATGTACCCAGAAGATCCGCCGCCCGCTTTGGATTACGCGCAATCTCCTTGGTCAAAAACATATCCATCCCAAAACCGATAAATACCCCTATAATCAACCAGATCGAGTTCGCAATCACAATATGCCCAGAACCCTCTGGCCCAAGAAACCGGCGCAGGACAATCGAAAAAACGAGGGTAAGACTCCAGGTCACCACCTGGGAGACCAGCATCACGCTTGCATTTTTCGCGATGGTCTGACGTTGTTCTGACATGCCACAACCTTAACAACAACACCTGTTACGAACTACTACGTATCCATCGCGCCCATTGCGCCAATACCGAGATTACAGTGGTTTCGAAATTGGCTCATCGGTACGCATAGACGCAGCCTGGGTCTGGGGTTGCTTCCGCCGGGTTTGCTTGCGCGGCGCAGCCCCAATTTCGGCCAGCATCGGCAGAGCCAACTCGGCCCGTACATCCTCCAGATTGAGCAACGTCCGCTCAGTCGCACAGCGCCCCAAAATGATAATGATCGAGATCAGCACCCCAACGATCGGAAAGATCAGCGCCAACATGATCTGTTCGCTCAGCGGACGGGGCACCGTCGGCACAAACGGGCGGTCAATCACCCGGTAGATCTGATCCACATCCCGTTCGCTCTGGGCCACAGCAATACGGGCATCCTCGGATTTATCAATCACATCCTGCAGGCGACTTTCGGCAAGACGCACCCCGGTTTCGAGTTGGCTCAGTTCAAAAAGCTCTTCCACCGGGCGGGTACCAACAGCTGGTTCAGGGTTTAAGATCAGAAAATCCCGCAACGCGGCTCGGGCCAAAGCGAGATCATCACGGTAGACCGCGATCACCTCATCAAAGAAAGCCTGGGCCACGCGGCCATCCTGGGCATTTTTACTAATCTGCCAAAGCCGAAACGCTTCCAAGGTCGCTGTCGCAAACTGTTCGGCCAGGAACGGATCGTCAACCTCGATCATGATCCGCACCAGATGATCGCCCCCGGCACTAATGTTGATCGAATCACGATACAACGCGAGCACTTGCTCAACCTGACGCGCCGAGCCATTCAGTTCCTCACGCTTGTTCGATTGCGAGATAACGGCGTAGGCAAAGGCATCGGTCTGGATCAGACCTTGCAACTCAGTAATCGTCATCGAGGCAGGGGTCAGGATTTGCACCCCATTGAAGAGATTATCGCGAATCCGAATCGCTACCAGATCACCCAACAGGGTACTGCGTTGCACATAGATCGAGGCGTAACTTTGATAGACAGGGGTTAAAAGAAAGACAACCCCGGCCACAGTCATGATCAGCATCGGCACCAGATGCAACCAGCGGTTACGCCAGGCGAGTTCAAAAAAGCGGAGCAAAAAGCGACGAGGCAGCATAGGCTTTCCTTCGGAACGCGAACGAAGAGGAGGATTTGCGTATACTAAAGGCACTCCCCGCACAGGGTAGCACAGTTACCTTACCGATGCCAGGTTGCGTTGGCTTAAACGTCATCTAGGTGTAAGATGTACAAATGTTTACAAGTGTTCATCTCACAGCTGATTCACGTTATGGTCTACACCCCATCAATATGCCCTATCCGTGGCTAGGGAGACCGGGAGTAGGCCGAACGAAACCCACCTGACGGTGCTGTCATTCAGGTCAGATTGAGCACCACGATGCCCTCGCCCCGGGTTACTTCACCCCATAAACGATGCCTGGGTCACAAATAGAGTTGCATGGAGCGATCAATTGGCAAGTGTCACAGAGTACGATGGCCCAAGGAACAAGCGCCACAAGGGCTGAGGTGAACCAAGAGTGACGTAATCTTCATATCGGACTGCCTAAGGTGTAAGCGAATTGTTCAGTAGCTCAGGTAGATTGAAAGCACAGCTTCGCACGGTACAGTTGTTCTCACTGAGGTGTCGCGTGAAACCGACCACGGTTCATCAACCACTTGACGAAAAGAGCGCCCGCATGCTGGCCATGTTTGCCGAGCGGCGCTTTGCAGGTTCACGGTCAAACCAACGCCTACGTGCCCGCATGTTAACCTGGGCCATCCGCACCAAGATCGTGCGCAGTTTGAAACGGGTCCTGGATGTAAGCGTGGCGAGCGCCGCAATTGTGGCAACCTCGCCCTTGATGGCAGCAACCGCTATGGCGGTCAGACTTGAATCACCCGGCCCGATCCTCTTCAAACAGGTACGGGTGGGCAAAGATGGTGAACATTTCGAGTGCTATAAGTTCCGTTCGATGTATCTTGATGCCGAGCAGCGCAAGGCCGAGTTGATGGCCCAGAACGAAGCAGACGGCCCCGTCTTCAAGATGAAGAACGACCCCCGGATAACCCGCGTGGGCCGGATTATTCGCAAGCTCAGCATTGATGAACTGCCCCAACTCTTTAATGTCTTGCGTGGTGAAATGAGTCTCGTTGGTCCACGTCCTGCCGTGCCCTCGGAAGTGGCCCGCTATACCTACGAACAGCTTGGACGCCTGAATGCCATCCCTGGTATTACCGGCCTCCAACAGGTCTCGGGACGCAGTAACCTCGATTTTAAGCGCTGGGTCGAGCTCGATCTTCAGTATATTTCCGAACAAAGTGTCTGGAAGGATCTGGAGATTCTGATCAAGACTATTCCGGCTGTCCTCTTTAGTAAGGGTGCATACTAAGGTCTGTACCGTTCTTTAGTGCTCGTAGCTGTGCCCACCGCTACCCTAACCCGAGCGAGGCGCCATGCGCAAGTTGCTGGTGATTTTAGGCGTCCCAGTTGATAATCTGACTATGGAAGAGGCTCTGGCACGCTGCGATGAATTTATTGCACTGGGCCGAGCGCTTGGCAAGACTCATCAGATTGCTACGGTTAATGCCGATTTTGTGGTCAATTCGTTGCACGATCCCGAGCTCCAGCGCATTCTGCAAGAGGCCGACATGGCGACTGCCGATGGCATGCCGCTGGTGTGGGGCTCGCGCTTGCTCGGCGGGTCGCTCCCCGGACGGGTGACCGGTGCCGATCTGGTTCCGGCGTTGGCAGAACGTGCCGCCCACAAAGGCTATAGTATCTATTTCCTTGGTGCCCGTGAGGGGATCGCCGCGAAAGCAGCGGCCATCCTGCAACAGCGCAACCCTGGCCTGAAAGTTGCTGGGGTCTACTCACCACCGCCAGCCTCGGTGCTCGAAATGGATCGGGCAGTGATGGAACAGGTGCGGGCCGCGAAACCTGATATTCTGCTAGTGGCGTTCGGCAATCCGAAGCAAGAAAAATGGATTCGGATGTATGCCCCCGAATTGCAGGTGCCAATTGCGATCGGGATTGGCGGAACCCTCGATATGATCGTCGGGGTGACGAAACGGGCACCCCGTTGGATGCAACAGACTGGTTTAGAATGGGTCTACCGGCTGGCCCAAGAGCCGCGGCGTCTGTTGCGGCGTTATCTGCACGATTTTGGCTATTTTGGGTACTTTTTTGTACAACAGTGGTGGGCGATGCGCAAAGGAACCGCGATCAATATGGTACCGCCAGCGGTCAGTGAAGCGCCCCCGGCCCCACCCCCCGAGCCAGTCGCAACACAGCCACCTACAAGCCCACCACCAGACCGTGCCACCTTGCAGGTGCTACGCCTGAGTGGCCGGATTGATGTTACCAATTATCAAGTCTTTGCCAATCAGGCCCGCGATGCGCTGGCGCAGGATCCGTACCTAGCCCTGAGTCTGGCTGAGGTGCAGTTCTTGGATAGCACCGCCCTCGGTGCCCTGGTGGGTCTGGCGAATCAGGCCCGTGATGCCGGTGGGGCGCTCTATTTGATTGATGTGCCCAAACCAATGCAGGAGTTGCTGGCTCTGGTACGCCTGGATCGCTTTTTCGAGATCCTGGCCGATCAGGCGAGTGCCGAACGTCGGCGTGAGGCCGGAGGCCCGAGTCCTGAACCGGAACCAGCAACGAGTGGCTGGAGTGTCGTGCGAGCACCTCGCATCTTTGATACGGGTACGGCCCCCCAGATGATCGAACGCTGCGCGAGTCGCCTCCGCGAGCAGCCGTACCTGGTGATTGATCTTGCCGAAACCGCGTTTCTGGCAAGCGCAGGCATGGCCGCGTTGTTGCAACTCGATAAACTGGCCCGTAGTTCACAGGGATCTTTGCGGATCGCGGGCGGAACCCCCGATGTCATCCGTACCCTGAAGCTCGTAAAGCTTGATACCATCCTGGCGCTGTTTCCCTCGGTCAGTGAAGCGGCTGCTAGTCCTGTGCCAACGCCAACCTCGTTGCGTGGCGATAATGCCTTGTCGGTTCCGAAGTGATCACGCCATCCGAGCCTAGGACGATCGTCGCTATGCAGGTAATCATGCTCGCAACGGGTGAGCAGCAACGGCTGGCCCCCGTAACTGATACCATTCCACCGGCAATGGTGCCGATTATGAATCGTCCTGTGATGGCTACGTCCATTGAGGTAGTCGCACGTGCAGGCTATAAACAGGTCTTAGTGAGCCTCTATCAACAGGGTGGGCAGATTGCCGCCTATTTTGGGGCTGGACGCCGCTGGGGGCTAGAACTGAAGTATCTTACCCAGCGCCAGGCATTGGGTTCGGCAGGCTCGTTGCGCTGGGCGGGCGGCTTGCTCGATCAGACCTTTCTGGTTTTGCCAGGCGATGGTATTTTTGACTTTGATCTCGATCAACTGTTGGCCGCCCATCGTGCCCATGGCGGCATGGTAACGATGGTCCTGCACGAACTCCGAGCTGGGAGCCAGGCCCCATATGTGCAGTGTGATGCAGCCGGTCGGGTGCTCGGGCTGGGCAGTTCCGAAGTGGCAACCCTCCAAGCCACCGGGGTCTTCATCTTTGAACCAGCTGTGCTGCGTTACATTCCGAACCAGGGACCGAGTGATCTGCTTGGTGATCTGCTGCCCGCGCTGCTGAATGCCGGCGAGCCGATCCATAGTCATGTGGCAGTCGGTTATTGGAACTCGCTCGATAGTCTGGCCGCCTACCACGAAGCCCAGCAGGTCTATTTGTACAGTGCCTATGCCCAGGCTGCACCCGAACAAGTGCCTGTTGCACTGATTGATCAGGTTCGGTTTCCGTCACTCGATTCACGCCAGATCGCCCCTGGGATCTGGGTTGGGCGTGATCACTCGATCCATCCGAGTGTTAAACTGGCAGCCCCGGTCTATCTTGGTGATAATTGCTGGATCGGGCGCGAAGTAGAGCTAGACGCAGGGACAGTGGTTGGCAGTGATGTGGTGATTGATGATGAAGCAACCGTTAGTACCAGTACTATTCTGAGCAACACCTATGTTGGACGCCTGGTACGCATCGAGGAACGGATCGTCACCCCGGACACGATTAGCGAGCCAGCAACTGGGGCAACCACCCGCATCGTAGATCCGTTCCTGATTGGGCGGGTTGGGGCAGCTGATCTAGGCCGCAATCCGTTCCAGCAACTGATGAGTCGGCTGGTAGCTGTGGGTTTACTCGTGATCCTGAGCCCACTCTTGCTGGTGGTGGCCCTGGTTGCCGCCCTGGGTAGTGGCGGACGCATCCTGGTGCGCTTGCCCCGCATTGGGCAACGGCGTGATGGCCCCGAAGGTGGCTTGCAGACCTTTCAGTTGTACCGCTTCTGTACCCGCAAGGCCCAAGGCCATCCTACCTGGACGGGACGCTTGCTTGAACGGCTCGAATTTGATCGGCTGCCTGAGTTGTTGAATGTGCTCAATGGTGAACTCGCCTTGGTTGGAGTGAAACCCCTCCGCCCAGAAGAAGCCGAAAGCCTCACCGAAGAGTGGCACCAGCGCCGCCACGAAGTCCCACCTGGCTTGACCGGGCTGTGGTACATTCAGACCGAAACCGAACACGACCTTGATACCGTAATTGTGGCAGATGTATACTACACCGCAACCCGCAATTGGCGTAGTGATCTGCTCATCCTGGCCCGTACGCCCGGAACCTGGTTATGGCATCTGCGACGGGGGCCAAGCCCCACGGCAACCCAAACCTATCCGGTACCAGATGATAAAATTCGTACGCTGTGATCACTGTTATGAATGAGCTCCGAGAGGGAGGCCGCTGTGATGGAGATGAAGACACGCGTCGCTGGCGAGATCCATGTGCTCGAACTCGCTGGTCGCTTTGATACCAATACGGTGCCGCCAGTCGCCGCTTGGCTTGACCAGATCACTTCGACGCCCGGAGTACGAGTGCTGGTAAATCTTGCAAATACCACTTTTGTTGACTCGACCGCGCTGGCAACCCTGGTGCAAGCGCTCAAACGCTGTCAGCAGGTCAAAGGTGACCTCTATCTCTGTGGGATGCGCCGCCCGGTCTATATGATCTTCGAGTTAACCCGCCTAGATAAAGCCTTCAGTATTTTTGTAGATGAAGAGCATGCCCTCCAGGCCTTTGCCAATCAAGTCTGAGCCTGCGGCGCACCCGTCACGATCCACTTGGTAATCATCGAAACACTGCCAGGGCAATCGCCCAACGATGTCGCCCTGATCTTCTATCCACAACCAAGCAACGATCACCCATCATACTAGGTACTATGTTAGTTGCCATCCTCAGTTCTCAATATGCCCGCATTGCAGCCATGGCCGAGGCATGGCTTTCGTTAGGGGCGTCGGCCTTCGGGGTCTGGCAGGACGGTCGCCCCCTGGTCTACTGGCCTGCCGGCCATCGGCTCAACAAACCAAGCTTGATTGCGCCGATTCTGCGTGGCAACGAAGAGCTTGGCGAGTTGCGGGTGGCCGGGATTAGTGGGGTCGCCTTCGACCAACGTTTGCGCGCCGATGCAGCGTTGCTGAGCTACATTCTGCAACTGGAAGAAGAGCTCCAGTTAATGACCGCCGATCTGGTGACCAGCCAGGATCAGCAATTGGCCCTCTATCGCTTAACCCAGACGATGCGTGGTCATATGACGGTCGAAGAGTCGCTCGCCGCAGTGTTGACCGAAAGCATGCGGATGGTCAAGGCCCAGGGCTGTTATACGATGTTTGTGCCGCCCTCGGGCCAAGATCCCATCCTCATCCAGCAACCCAGCAATCTGGTATCGCAAGAGGTAATCTGGCGATTGTATTGGGAGGCCCAGAGCAGCGAGCGTGAACTGATCTATAGCGAGGCTGCGGCTGATTGGGACACCGATACCGTGATCAATCTGCTCCATATGCCGGTTTGGGTACATGGCAAAATTCAGGCGAGTATCGGCTTGATCAATAAAACGGGCGGCTTTAGTTCACCCGATATCAAGCTAACCCGTGCGATTGCCGATCAGGCCAGTGCTCAAATCGAGCGGATGTTGCTCTATCAGAATATGTTTGATCAGGCCAAACTGCGTACCGAGATGGATTTGGCCCGCCGGGTTCAACTCGATCTGCTGCCACGCTCCTTGCCCAGTGTGCCTGGCCTTGATATGTATGCTAATTCACGGCCGGCCTATCAGGTAGGTGGCGATTTCTATGACTTTATTACGCTTGATGGCCGCCCGTTTATCTTCGCAATTGGTGATGTAACTGGCAAAGGTCTATCAGCGGCCCTGTTAATGACGATGACTCGCACTGCGATTCACAGCAAAGCCCAATTTATGCCTTTTCCTACCCCCGAAGCAGTGATGCGCCAATCGAATGAGGATTTGTATAACGATTTCACCCGAGTAGGGGTCTTTGCAACGGTCTTTGTTGGGCAATACGAGGTCAGTCAACGCTCGTTGGTCTATGCCAATGCGGGCCATGCGCCGGTGATCTACCGACCACGTGATGGCAAGGCCACGTTGTTACGCGCCGATAGTACCGCAATCGGGGTCTTGCCCGTTTCACATTGCCGTAATCAGCGGTTGCGGATTGGGCCCGACGATCTGCTGATTGCCGCCACTGATGGCTTTACCGATGTGCGGAATGCCGCCGAAGATCTGCTTGGTCTAGATCACCTGATCGAACTCGTAGACGAACTCCACGACCGCAGTGCCCACGAGATCGCTACCGAACTGTTTGAGGAGACCGATCGCTTTGGTCAGGGTCGTGCCCAAGACGACGACCAGACCATTATCGTGATCAAAGGAGCAGCGTCGTGAAAACGCGTCACCCTGAGCGGATCAAGCTCGACCTGCCAGCCCGCTTCACGTATCTGCACCTGTTAAGCGATTGTATCGCTGATCTGCTGAAGTTGGTGGATGGCCTCCACGATACCGAGACTCTGATCTATAACGTCCAGTTAGCCGCCCACGAGGCCTGTACCAATATTGTTAACCATGCCTATGGTTCGGGAAGCGAGGGCCGGATTCGGATCGATCTGACCCTTGAGTTCGATCCGCCACGCTTGACGATTGATCTTCAGGATACTGGCAAGCCGTTTGATGAGTTAAGCTATACCGCACCCAACCTTGACGCCGTTCAAGTGCATGGCTATGGTCTGTTTTTGATCCGTAATTTGATGGACTCGGTGACCTATACGCCGCAGGTAGGGCGCAATCACTGGAATCTGACGAAGAATCTATCTGAGGAAGGAATCCGTGCGCCATGACCACAATCTTGCTGGTTGATGATTATGCGCCGAACCATCGCTTGATGAGCTTTGTACTTGAACAAAGTGGCTATGCGGTGGTTTCAGCTCTTGATGGCCTGCACGCCATAGATTGCCTCGGTACCATGCCGATCGATCTGATTGTGACTGATCTGACGATGCCGCGCCTTGATGGCCTAGGCTTAGCCGAACGAGTGCGCGCCGATACGCGCTATGCGGCAACCCCAATAATCATTGTGACGGCCAGCAGCAAAGAGACCGATGCGGTCAAGGCGGCCGGGATCGGGGTGGATGCCTTCTTGACCAAACCAGTTGACTCGGAAGAATTGGCCCAGACCGTCGGCCTGCTGGTCAGTCGTGCCATGAGTGCTGAAGATGCCGCTGATGCCGCTCGCCTGCATCGCAATGTGGCCTAATACCAATTACTATTGATACCACGTCATTCGCTCGGTCGCCTGCGTAGGGACGCAGCGTGCTGCGTCCCTACGCCCGTAATGCAGCATCCTCAAGCGTAATTGGTATAAACTGTTATGGAACAACTGTCTGATCGCGTCCAGGAACGCTCTTGGCGGCGACCGCTTGGGCTGGTCATTATTGGCACGGGCGTCCTCGGTCTGTTGCTCAGTCTTGTGGGGCTCTTGGCCGGCATGCAGGCCCTGGGTAGCGCCGAAACGGCCCTTACCAATGAGTTGTCAACGCTTGGGCGGGCGTTAACCACAACCGCTGACGGGCTGGTGGTGGCGGACACGGCCCTCGGGGATACCCAAGAAGCCCTCGCTTCGCTCAGTGAGGCGATCCGCAGTACCAACAAGGCCCTCGTCGCAACCCGGCCAACCCTGGCAACCCTCGAAGATCTGGTTGGTACGAATTTGCCCGCGACCGTGACCACAACCCGCCAGGCCCTTGATGCGGCCCAGCAAACGGCCCAGATTGTAGACAATGTGCTTGGCACCTTGTCGTTTTTTGGCGTTGCCTATAATCCCGAAGTGCCGCTTGGGGTGGCGATTGCAAATGTCTCGACGAGCCTGGCTCCGGTGCCAACTGCCCTGGATGAGGTAGCCCGCGGGATTGGAACTACGAGTGCGAATCTTGATCTGATCGCCGCCGATCTGCGTGAGGTCGCCACCGATATTGATGGAATCGCGGTCAGTGTGAATGAGGCGGCCGGTGTCGTCACCCAGTACCAGGAGTTGATTAGCGATCTACAGGGCGAGTTGAGCGACATCCGTGAGGCGGCCCCGGGCTGGTTTGGTCTGCTGCGGTTGGCGCTCAGTGGGTTGGTGCTCTGGATGGCCCTGGCCCAGATCGGCCTGATCACCTATGGTCTCGATCTGAGCGGTCGGCTCCCCTAACATATGGATCAGATCACCCTCGCCAGCTATGATGCCCAGGCTCAGGCCTTGGCTGCAACCCAACGCTCCAAAACGCCCCTGGCTTTGCAGCGCCTGATCACGCACTGGTTTGTGCCGGGTGCCGCCACCGCCGATATTGGCTGTGGCAGCGGGCGTGATACGGCCTGGCTGGCAGCCCAAGGCTTCCCAACCATTGGGGTTGAGCCGTCAGCGGGGATGCGGGCCGAAGCCCAGGCTGCGTTTCCCCAGCTTGATGTTCGTCCCGATGGTCTACCCGAACTGGCAGGGATCCCTACTGCCGCGTTCACCAATGTGCTCTGTAGTGCGGTCTTGATGCACCTGCCCGCTGATCAACAGCCCAGCGCTGTGGCTGCGCTGGCCCGAATTATGCGTCCAGGCGGACGATTGGTGCTAACCTATCGGGCCAGTCAGGTGATGGATGTGCGCGAGCCTGATGGCCGCCTCTATACCCCAATTAGCGCAACCGAACTGGTAACGTGGTGCCAGGCGGTGGGCTTGCAGCTCCTGTTGCAGGCCGAGGACGCCGATGGCGGGCGACCGGGGGTCGTGTGGTCGTCGGTCGTCGCCGAACGAGTGCATCCATGATTGCCAAACTAAGCTACGAAGAGCAACTCTTGCAGACTCATAGATGTTCACCCTTTAGGGCGGGAAACCCACCCGCTTCCAGCGGTGGGAGGAACGCCCCAGCTTTAGCCCGCTTTAGCGCAAACTTGCACGGGTGTTCGGTTTGTGGTATGCTTGTTTTATGACACAAACGCTCTCCACACGAACTGTATGCTGTAAACTGTCGCTTGACACTGACGCTGCAACCGCCATTCGGGCGACGGCTGTTCAGTTCAACGCGGCGGCAACCTACTGCGCATCGGTCGCATGGGAGCAGCGCATCACCAACAAGAACAAGCTGCACCACGTCGTCTACGGCCCCACCCGCGTCAACTATGGGTTGGGGGCGCAACTGGCATGTTGCGCCAGGGACAAGGCGGCTGAGGCGGTTCGTGCAGCACGAGCGAACGGTTCCGCTACCTGCCCAACGTTTCGACCAGAGAGTTCGATCCGCTACGATGCTCGGAGCTACCGGCTGATGAGCCTCGACCGCGTGA
Source organism: Oscillochloridaceae bacterium umkhey_bin13 (assembly GCA_048381555.1). Lineage (GTDB taxonomy): Bacteria > Chloroflexota > Chloroflexia > Chloroflexales > Chloroflexaceae > Viridilinea. Next base: position 38,123 of record JBLWKA010000016.1, on the reverse strand, counting down.
GTCTGAACACCCTGACCGGGCGGGTGATTGGGCAACTGGTGCTGGGCGACTTCCAGCGCCGCCACCTGTACGACACGAGTTGGAAGATCGGCGGTGCAGAACTGGTTCAGCGTGACGGGCAGTGCTTCTTGCACATCACGCAGACCAAGGCTGACCCCACGCCCGACGAGCCAACGGGCTTCCTTGGGGTGGATCTTGGCATCATCAACCTCGCCGCTGATAGCGACGGCGAGACCTACAGCGGGGCGACGGTTCAGCAGGTGCGGGAGCGTCGGTTCCAGCACCGCCAGCGGCTCCAGACCGCCAACACCCGCCGCGCCCGCTGGCGCTTGCGGCAACGTGCCCGCACGGAGTCCCGTTTCCAGCGGGATGTCAATCACTGCATCAGCAAGAAACTGGTGGCAAAAGCGAAGACGGAGCGTAAGGCACTGGCGCTTGAGGAGTTGAGCCATATCCGCACGCGCACAGATCACGGTTGCAGACGTTCGCAGCGTCGTCTTCGCACGAGTTGGGCCTTTCGGCAATTGCGGAGCTTTATCGCGTACAAGGCAGCCCAGGCCGGTGTGATGGTGGTCGCAGTCAATCCGCGTAACACCAGTCGCACCTGTGCCGTGTGTGGTCACTGTGAGAAAGCGAACCGAACCGATCAAGCCCATTTTCGTTGCCGCTCCTGCGGCCATACTGCCGCTGCTGACACGAACGCTGCCGTGAATATCGCCTTTAGGGCCGCCCGTCAGACGGCCTATGGTGCTGCGCCACCTGCGGGTGGAGGAGCGAGCACAAGCCCAGGTGCTTCAGCCCTGGGTTCTTGACTTTGCTGAATACGCGGCCTATCAACAGCAGAGTTGGCGGTTAGTGCCCTTATTGTCATTCCGAGCGGAGCCGCAGGCGGAGCGAGGAATCCGGGCGGCAATCCGCGTGATGCCGGGACTCCTCGCTGGCGCTCCTAAGAAACAACCTGCGTGATCATGGCAACCTACGGACAGCGCATCTCTGTCATTCCGAACGAAGTGAGGAATCTTCGCTGATTCTCGCTGAAGACCCCTCACTTCGTTCGGGGTGACAATCCTGGTTTCGCTCAGCACCACTGGCCGACCAGCCATAGGATCCTCCTAAGAAACAAAGCGTGTTTCTCTCAGCACCACTGGCCGACCAGCCATAGGATCCTCGGGGTGACAATGCGGGCGGCACAATCACACTGGTTGCGCTAGGCAGCATAGCGCCCTATTTACTGGCGCTGGCTAAGCGCCTGAATGGTCTGCTGAATCCCCCAGAAGGCGGGACGTGGCGACCAGTCGGCATTGACGATGCTGAACGAGCCTTGTTCGTGCATAGGATTGCGCCCAGCCTCGCGTTGCAACACCGTAAAATTGAGGTTCCAGAGGAACATATTGCTGACCCAGGGATAGTTTTCGTAGGTATACCAGATTGAACCCACGATATAGTCACGCTGGGTCTCGAAACTAATCTGGTTGCCAAACTCGTAGCCGGGCGAATTGTTAGCCGTGGCCCAACCATACTCGGTAATCCAGACCTGATGCTGGCCCATGCCACTCTCTTCCATCACGCGGCGCTGATTCTCGACATGGCGGAAGTAGAACGACGGGTCATCGGTCCAACCCTGGGCCGTGCTCGGATACTCGGGGTAGAGGGTCTCGGGCGGATTAGCCGAACCCCCGGGATGCAGCGCTTGCACATCAAAATAGTCGCGGATCATGCCATCGCGGTAGCTATACATTGCCCGCAGATACGAAAGCGTATCCATCGCAATCTCGGGATGGTTGGTAGCGGTCGAAGCTGGCGCACCTGCCACCACAATAATCTGCGGATCCACAGCTTTGATCGCGGTATAACTGGCCGCCATAATCTCGACAAAATGGCCGGGATCAGCAGGGCCGATGCTACCCCCATTTTCGTAGGCCAGATTTTGCTCATTCCAAATCAGAATGGCATGCACCCGTCCACGGTAGCGTTCGGCCAGGGCACCGGTAAAACGAGCCAGGCTGGCCGGATCACGGGGTAGGCCATCTGAGCCATTCGCGGTATGCCAACTCGGCGAGCGGGTGATATTGATCATGAGCAGCAGGCCATTGGCATTGACATCAGCGACAATCTGGTCGAGATCGCCCCAGAAATAGGCCCCGCTGCGATCTTCGATATCACGCCAGTGGATCTGCTGGCGAAACCAGCGAAAACCTGCCTCACGGGTCTTAGCCAAGGCGGTACGGCGGTCCGTATAGTAAAGATGCCCCACCACCCCAAAATTGAGTTTGGTGAGGGTCAGGGGGTAGGGCAAGCCACCCGGACCGTCGCGAGGCGCAGCGGTGGGGGGCAGCACCACGGCAGGCGGAGGGGACTGATCCAGTGCTGGAGCGGGCGTCGTTGCCTGATCAGGCAGGGCAGTGGGCACAACCAGGCTCAGCGGCGTGATTGGTTCGGTGGTCGCAAGTACCTGGGCCGTGGGCAAGAGCGCCGGGGTCGCCAGGGTTACGGCTTGTGACGGCCCGCAGGCGGTCAGAAAGAGGATCAAGGCTGCACAGGGCAGCAAGACCCAGCAGCGTTTCAGATACATCATTTGCATATGGCACCTCGCTCGCACCCGCTACGAGTGATTGGATCCTACCATAGCAAACGAAGTGCCACCTTGGGCTAGAATGGCCCAGGTTACGGTGGCATGATCGGTACCTGAGTGCAGACTGGTACAAACCTGAGAGCGCCTAGCCCACCCAGACCAGGGCGAAGGCCCCCACCGTGAGCAGCAGCAGGATCACGGTCAACGCGGCCAGCAAGATGCGCTCGACGTTATAGAAGGCCCAACCGAGACTGAGTTGCTCGTTGAAACCGATCAGATAGAGGCGTTGGGGCTTTTCATCGAGGGTCAGATCAATTTCGGTAAGGGTTGCACCCTGAATCGTCAACTTAGCCCCAATCAAACGGGTCTCTTCGCCAGCCTCATCAATTGCTGTCCGTAACAATTCAGCAAGGGGAGCGACACTATGCCAGCGCCCCTCGTAGGGATTGATCTCGTGCTCGAAGATCAGTTCACGTTCGTTTTGCACGAAACGCACCGGCAAATCGGTCAGATCATCAGTATTGTTAAACAGTTTCGCGCGGCGCGACCATTGGAAGACCTGTTCTTCGACCAACGACCCCTGGCCCGCACATTTCGGGCAAGGTTGGCGGCCATAGCCATGGCAGGCCTGGCACTTCTCGGTCAGGCGTTCTTCGGAAGTACGGTTCGTCGGGGTTGAGACCTTACGAACTTTTTCGATAATCCCCTGCCCGCCACAGTTCGGACACGGAATATACTGCGAGGCCCGACATTCGGGGCAGGGCACAATCCGAGTCGAGTCAGGCAGCGCAAGTTGCTGGGGATTCTGGCCGGTAAAGGGCTCAACCTCGGGGATGGGTGCGTCCCAGACCATTGCAGGAGTCAGGTTGGCATTGCGATCATCGGGGGTCGCCATCCGCGTATGGGCCTGGGGACTGGTACGGGTTTCGTAGAGGGCCAGCAGTTGGTAGAAATAGACGTTATAGCTGACGATCTGATCGGGGACGATCAACTGGCCAAGGGGATACCGACGAAAGAAGCCACCGCGGCTCCAGCGGGTCAGCCGATGGCGAATCGCATTATGACGATGCAGATCATCGGCGCGTTTGCGCGACCGGCTCAGAAAATCACGAAACGGTTCATCAAGGGTCGCCCCAAGGGCGGTCTCAACGGGATTTTCGAGCCACTCGGCAATCGTTTCCCAGCGCGACTCTTCCATATCGGCGGTCGCCTGGTCAAGTTGATGGCGCAGCGCCTGACGCAAGGCCGCCGCCGCAATCCCCGCCTCGGCAAAGCGCGTACCGGGCTGCGGGGCAAGCATCCGTTGCACCACCCGGTCAGCAGTACTGAGGCCAGGATCGTGGCGGGCCAGGCTCGGCAGGGGTTGCCCCGGGGCCGGCGGGATCTCACCCGAGAGCATATGATAGGCGACCGCACCGAAGCTATAGACATCCAGGGCGGCCCCGGCCTCGCCCTGGGTCAAGCGTTGCTCAGGGGCCGAATACGGCGTCAGATAGTCGGCCTCGTCAATGCTACTCAGATCCGGTGAATCAGGGCTCGCGGCCAGGCTCAGATTGGCGAGGTAGGCCACACCTTCGCTGGTCACCACAATATTGGCAGGCTGGACATCCCGATGAAAGATCTGCTGCTGATGCAGGTAATCAAGTGCAGCAGCCAACTGGGTGATGATCCGCATAGCCAGCACCGGCTTAAGCGGCCCATCAGCCAGCAAGGTACTGAGCGAGACCGCATCCAGTTGCGGGGTGACCAGATAATCGCCATACTTTTCGTCATGGCCAGCATCAATCACCGGCACCAGATTGGGATGGTTCAACTGGGCTGCCAGGCGTGCCGCAAGTTGAAACCGGCTCGACGAGATCCAATCGTGCCGACGGAGCAGATGCACCTGCACCGGCCGATCCAGCGTAAGGTGACGGGCCTGATAAACCGTTGCCAACTCTTCCTGACTGATCCGTTTGATCAACCGATAATTACGGAGCTCAACTGCACCGTTGGAAACACTGCGCTCGAGACTGGTTGGCTCCCGCGATCTACTCATAGAAGTACTAGCTATGTGTAACGATTATTGTATTTCTAACAGATTAGTCAATCTCCAGAGGAAGCATCGGTCAACTGTGACGGCAAGTATACCATGGCAGCCGCCTGACCCGCAGGCGGCTTCGTTAAACAATAGCAAGATTGTAGCATAAATGTGCGTATTTGCCTAGTCCCAGACAGGGCCAGGATTTGGTAGGCAGAACACGACAACCAAAAGCTAAAAGTTGTGATCTCTTCACTTACAATTGAAAAGACCTGGGATTATACTGCAATTCGAAGCCGCGATCCAGTCACCTCTCATTCCAGCCTTGCAACGCAAATTGGTAGTCTGATGCTCCGTAACGCGTTGTGCCCCATGTGTTCTGGTTCCCGTGTCTGACACGGATCCCCACCGAAGCGTTTGGTAATGCCGTACCCATGGAGGCCATGGACATCCCTTTGTACGGCGTTACTTCCCCAACTCTCCTCTGCTTCCTCCACGTTTTGGGATGGTGACCGTGGCTTCCGCCGATGTTCGTACCAAGGGCCGCACACAGGGTGTGCGGCCCTTGGGCATGGCAGTTTACGAAAGCGTGAGCTAGGGGAGTTAGATCGGGGCTTTGCGCAAGCGCAGCGCCGCCTCGGCAATCCCAAGTTGGCGGGCCACTTCCTGGGCCCAACGGTTGCGATCAGCAACCGAGCGCCACTGCAGCACCCAGAGCAGCAGTTTGGCCCAACGGGCCAAATAGCGCACCCAGAGGTAGATCAGGCGAGGGAGTGAAAGCGGCGCACGGTAACGCTCAACCAGCTTCACCTCGGCTTTGCCCCAATTATAGGACTGGCGCATAATCTCTTTGAGCGAACGGCGATTGCGTCCGAACATGGTTGCCTCGGGGACAAACGCGATCGCAATGCCATTTAACTGGGCCCGAAAACAGAACTCAGAATCCTGAAGCCGCAGCATCGCCTCATCGAACCCCCCCAAACGCTCGAAGGTGGTACGGCGAATGGCGATCCCCGTCCCACTCACATGGTAGAGGTAGGGTGGGTTATAGTAGTGCATCAGGTTGTTGTACTGCGGGTGTTGGCCGAGTTGGGAGCCAGCAGTACGGTTCAGTACCAGCGCATCAATCCGTGGCGCAGCAAACTCGTGCTGGTCGAGCGCGTTACTCATCGCGGCCAAAAAACCCTGCCCGATAATATCATCGGCATCAATAAAGATCAGGTAGTCACCGGTGGCGGCAGTCGCACCTACGTTGCGTGCATGCGATGAGCCCCGCACCGCCGAAGCGTCCAGATAGCGTAGATTGGGCAGGTGCCGACGAAACCGTTCAACGACTGCACGGGTTGCATCAGTTGAACCATTATCCGCAATCAAGACTTCCCAACATTGATCATATTGCTGCGCCGCCAGGGCCGCGAGCTGATCACCAATCACGGAACCGAGATTCAGACAGGGAATTATAACGCTTAGCTGGACGGTCTTTGGGGCAGAGCCTGAATCTGACGACCTACTGGGAACCGGGCGTGAGATTACCATTTGTTCGTTTGTAATCAACATGCATCCCTACGGCTTTGGCAAGCGAACGCTTGCTGAGGCATGGCGGTCATCCAAGCGTGCTGCTTGTCAAAAACCGTATGCATTGTCAGGCTCAGCATACGGCGTGGGCGGGAGAGGACATGCGGCATGCGTCATCGGGAATGTATGACAAGGGTTAGCAAAGCTACTGGATGAACTACCGTGTAGTCGTACGCAGTGTAGCGTTGCAAGATGACATTTCAATGACAAACCAGTAATGCATTTTAACCATTACCATACCAAATAACCCAAAACGAATGGCCCTCCTAGCCAGGAGGGCCATTCACTACTTTCGATCAAACGGATTTGCAGGAGTTCACTCGCCCGGATAACGGAGGCCCCAACTGGCCCGTACCTGATCCAGCGTTTCCATGATCCGCAGGGTCTCATCGAGCGGCATCAAGGGACTCTCAATCAGACCAGCCCGGAGGCAACGCATGGCTTCGCTGGCTTCATAGTTATACCCATTGCCGGTCAGCGGCAGCTTCAAGACCCGTTTGCCCCGCCCAAGGGCCTGTTTCAGCACCCCTTTGGCTGGCTCCACCAGACCACCAAGCAGCGGGATGCGTTCGAGACGGGCCTGCAACTGGCGACCTGAACTCGGCTGGCCCCCAGTACTACTCGGAACCTCGGCCTGACGAATCAGGGTCAGGCGACTGGGCCGATAGAAGGGTGCTTGAATATGGATTCGCCCTTTGCTGCCCATAATCACCGCCTCCTGGGGACTCCAAGTGCGTAACGAGGCCGACAGCACCGCCAGTTTGCCGCCGGGATAGCTTAAAATAACCGCCGACTGATCATCAACCCCGGTGCTGCCACGGGCGGCCTGGGTCGTGATCTGCTGCGGATCACCCAGGATGAGCGAGGCCAAGGCAATCGGATAGACCCCCAGATCAAGTAACGCGCCACCAGCCAGATGGGGGTCAAAAAAGCGACTCTGGGGATTAAACTGATGATTAACCCCAAAATCAGCACTGAGCATGCGCACCTCGCCAATGGCACCGCTACTCACCAAGGCATGGGCCTTGCGGATGGCGGGAATGAAGCGCATCCACATTGCTTCCATACAAAAAACCTGCTTGCGGCGAGCGGCCTCGATCACCATCCGCGTCTGCTGCGCATTCACAGCAAAGGGTTTTTCGCAGAGCACTGCCTTGCCATGCTCTATCACCAGCAGGCAATCCTCGGCGTGGCGATGGTGCGGCGTTGCCACATAGATAATGTCCACCTCGGGATCGCGCACCAGTTCGGCATAACTGGCGTGGGCCCGTGGGTTGCCGTACTGTTGGGCGAAGGCCCGCGCATTAGCCGCCGACCGTGAGGCAACAGCAGCCAAGCGGGCATCAGGCACAACGCGGAGACCCTGCGCAAAGCCGTGAGCAATCGCCCCCGTACCCAGAATCCCCCAACGCACTGGTTTACTCATTTCGCTCCCTCTCTTACTGGGCCCAAGGCATTGGGGCCATCGCACCGAAGGTTGTTGTCATCTGATAGATACCACCCTTGCGCAGGGCGTTGCTCAGGGCGAGCACAATTTCGTTGACGTGCAAACTATACGCCGCCGACAGGCGCGGTTGGGTGCCCTGGATTACAGCGGTGGCCAGATCAGCCACCCCACGGGCAAAATCCATCTGCTGGGTACCGCGATAGTTGTAGCGCACGGTCTTCCCGGCCAGGGCCAGTTTACGGCGGGGCAACCAGAGGTGGCGGCGGCGGAAGTTGAACGAACGGCGCAGATACACTGGCGAATTGTAGTACCAGGTATCTTCGGTCGAGAGCGTACCTTTATCACCGAAGATGCGGAGGGAATGGTCATGCGAGGCCAGCAGCGAAAGCGTGATCCGGGCGCGTACCCCCGAGGCAAAGCGGATCACGGCAACCGCAAAATCGGGTGACTCGGTGGCGACCCCACCCTTGTTGGGAATCAGGTTTTCGGCCAGTCCGGTAATGCTGAGCGCGGGGCCAAAAAAGGCCGGTAGCCAGGTGACAACATAGCCAGCGTGTTCCAGGATCGTTCCGACTTCGAACTCATCCTGATAGGGCCAGGGTGCCCCCGACTCGCTGATCCAACTCTTGAAAGGCATCTGGTAGACCATGCCTTCGTCCATTTCGGCATAGACGATCCGCACCTGACCGACGGCCTGGCGACGCAAGGCCCGCCAGATCGTCTGGGCGGTTTCGCCCAAGAGGCTGCATGGAGCCGACGAGATCAGCAAGCCCTTGCGTTCCGCTAGGTGGACGAGTTCGCGGGCCTGATCCAGATCCATCGCGAGGGGCTTTTCAGAATAGACATGCTTGCCCGCTTCCAAACAGGCCCGTGTGACCTCGTAGTGGCTGCGTGGATTAGTCAAATTGACCACGAGCTCGACCTGAGGATCGGCCAACAGGGCTGCCAGACTCGGATAGATCACAGCCACCCGATGATATTTGGCAAAGGTTGCCGCACGTTGCTGGTTGCGATCGGTGACTCCGACCACCTGCAGGTGAGGATGGCCGGGGAAGGTCTTCATGTAATAGTCAGCGACAAAACCACATCCGACAAGCGCAATGCGCATTGGTTGCTCCTTCATAAACACCGACATGACGCAAGGGGCGATCAGTCGCCGCAACCGCTCTGAGAGGGGGAGTGATACATGCGCTAGGCAGGGACGGCAGCGGGCAGATAGCGCCGCACATGGTGCGCCAACCCCTCGGCATAGTGCTCAAGGCTCATCTGGCGTTCGATCAGTTGACGACCCTCGCGGCCCATGCGCGCCGCCAATTCAGGCTGATCAAGCATCGCCATGATCATCGTGCGCAAGGCCTCAACATCACCCGGCGGCACATAGAAACCATGCTCACCGGGGCTGATCACATCAGTCTGGCCAAGGGTGCGTGAACAGAGTACCGGGCGCGCCATTGCTAGGGCTTCCAGGATCGCCGTGACCCCGGCCTGGAACTCGACCGCTTCGAGCGGCATCACGAGCAGGCGACTATCGGCATAGAGTTGACGCAGATCATACTGGCTAAACTTCTGCACTCGTACATTGGCCGGAATGGTCTGACCGGCGGTACTATCAGTACGGCGGGACCAGGGGCTAGCGGCGGCGATCACCACGTCAATCGGCAGATCGGCAACAGCGGCCAGCAGAGTTGGGTAGTCACGCCGTTCCAGCCCCACCGCACAGATCATTGGACGTTCGCGGGGCATTGGCTGCACCGCATCAGGCCGGAAGAAGTGGCTATCGACCATAAAGGGCGTCAACACAACCCGTTCGATCGGCACCCCTAGGCGCTGGTGAATAAACCGCTGCTGAAACTCGGCATAGACCAGAAAGGTATCAATCTGGTGCTGAATCCGCAGATAGTCAAAGAAGATTAGCTTTTTGGGCACCGACAGAATATGCACAATCATCAGGTGGCGCGGGCGCGGGCCGCCCAGCCAGCCCAGCAACTTGAAGAGACAGGCCAGCGGGACACCCACATTTTCGCCATCAGTGACGATGACCTGGTAGCGATGGCGTTGCAGAAAACAGACCCAGGCCAACAAGACACTGATACCAGCCAAACGCTCGATCAGGTGCCCAAACCAACCCGCGTGCGCACGAGCGGCCTGCACATCAAGCAAATCGGCACCAAAAGCCTGGCCCAAGACCTGATAGTCGGCACGGGGTCGTTTCCCTTCCGCCACTTGGGTCTCAAGATCGGCTGGAATCACCCCGGAAATGGTTAATAGCACCTGATGGGGCATGTGCTCCTCTTAAGCTAGGGGCGCTGCGTGTGGGTCAACGAGCCCTGAACCAGCAGGCTGAGCCCAATGCTGGGCTTTGAGGAGCTCGGCGAGACGCAGGCCATTGGTACGACTATCGTGATGGGTCGCAATATACTGAGCGGCATTAGCCCCAAGTTGCAGCCGCAACGTTGGTTGAGCGAGCAGAGTGCGCAAGGCGTTCGTCAGAGCAGCGGCATCACCAACTGGGATGAGCAGGCCCGTTTCGCTCTCGCGCACAATCTCGGGGATGGCCGCCACCCTGGTAGCAAGCGTGGGCAAACCCGCCGCCCCGGCTTCGGCCAGCACTAAGGGCAGACAATCGCCATAGGTGGGCAGCACAAACACATCACTATCAAAATAGAGTTGCTTGAGCGCAGAGCTGTTGGGCTGCATGCCATGGTACACGAAGACCCCGGCCTCGGTTGCAACCTCGTCACGGGTGACCAGATGCAGTTCGGTCTGGGGATAGAGTTGGCGATGGGCTTCGAGTAAAAGCTTGCCACCTTTGCGTTCGAAATCACCACCCACAAACAACAGCTTGAGCGGCCCGGGATGCAGCTGGCGCGGCAGCGGAGCCTGCCAATCGGCACTTACCACCCCGGGGGGAATCACCGTGATCCGTTCTGGCGCAACCTGGTAGCCCTGGATCAAGCCCTGACGGGCCCAGGCACTCCAGGTCACCAGATGGGCCGCGGCACTAAAGACGCTCCGACTCAGCCGCCACTTGAGCAACTCAATGGTGGGGGTACTCTTGCGATGGGCATAGACCAGGCCCAATTCATCATACTGGAGCGGCGTTGCATCAAGCGAGACAATACTCGGGATGCGGCGCACCCAATCCAGACAGAGCGTTGCGGGAACCTGGGTATGAAAAAACAGCCGATCCAGCCGGGTCTGGCTTGCCATCGTTTGGAGGATGCGACGGGCACGCAGGCCACCACGCAAGGTCCAGTTACGGTAGAAAGGCAAACGGGCACTGATGCCTTCGATGGCATAGGGAACCGGCCCCCAATGGGCCTGAATTTCAGGGTCTAGCGGGATCGTCTGTTGTAGGTTGCGCGTATGGGTAATATGGCCAAGTACCTGCTCGATGATGAAGCCAACCTGATACACAGCACACTCCTCTATTGAGCTAGCCCCAGGTAGGATTGGAGTTGCTGGCCGACAGCTTGCCACGAATACTGCTGTTCGGCAACCCGACGACCGGCATGGCACAAGCGTTGTTGCAAAGCCGCATCCCGGATCAGCCGCACCACCTGGTCAGCAAACTCACGGGGCGTATCGGCAATCAGGATCTCTTCGCCATTTATCAGGCCCAGCCCTTCGGCCCCAATCGAGGTCGAAACCGTCGGGACACCATAACTAAGCCCTTCAAGAATCTTCAGACGAGTGCCACCACCACTGCGCAGCGGAACAATCAAGGCAGCGGCCTGATCCATATAGTCACGCACATCCTTGACATAGCCGGTGACAACCACATTGGGACGCTCGGCAAAGGCCCGAATATCAGCCGGAGGGCGACCGCCCACAATCGCCAGCTTGATCTCGGGAATAGCCTGCTCGATCAACGGGAAGATCTCGGCCATAAAATGCACAAGGCCATCACGATTGGCATCAACATGAGTCGTCCCAATGAACGTGATCTGGAGCGGATCAGGCTGGGTGGTACGCAAGGTAAAAAAGTCGGCGTCAATACTATTGGGGAGGGTCTTCACCGGGGGCATACCAGGCATGGCCTGCAACAGTTTGGTTTCACGCTCGGATGGGGTTAAAATGAGCGCGAACTTTTTGCACAAGGTCAACTCTTCGCGGCGAAACTTTTGGCCTTCGATCCAGAGGGCCAGGCGGCGGATCGGATTGAGGCCGACGCTGGCCCGCCGTAAGAGTAGCTCGTGTTCGATATTCTGCATATCTAGAATCTGGATCGATCCAGGCTGTTCCGTCCGAAAGTAAGCCATCTGCGTCATTTCGACCACAAGATACTGATACTGCTGCGCCTGCAGCAACTGGTCAAGTTGGCGCTGAAAATGCTCGGTATAGTGCGAGTGGTATTGGAACGAACGGGGACTCAGCATCGCCCGCGCCCGAAGCTGGCTATTGGCCTCAGGTTTATCCTCGATCAGGACCACCCGTTTGCAAATAGTTTCGAGATGGCGTATAACCTCGTGGTTGGGCTGATCCGACCACGAGGTATAGGCAATCAGCGTAACCTCTGAAAACGAGGCCAGCATCTTGAGCAAATGATAGAGGCGAATCGCGCCACCAAAAACAAGGGGATACGGACTAAACGGTGCCACGACGAGGGTCTGCATGCCCGAACGCTCCTTTGTCACCAGTGCAACTCAAACGAACACTGGTGAGTGTACCATGGCTTGACATTTTCCCCCTCATGCAGCATACGGACAGGGGGTGAATAGGTGATGATGGGCGCAAGAGGAACGAATGTCAAAACTGTCACTCCTATACAACAACGACTGGATGGGTATGGCTTCGACACGTTCCTAAAAGCTAGGGAACGGTAGCGGTTAGGGAAGGAACAGAACCGGACGATCCTGGCAGGGTAGCAGCAGCCCTGGGAATAGTCAACTCCTAGCAGCCTAAATCGTAGGCGGATCGTACGCCTATGGCCCGACGCGAGAATGAATTGAATGAATAGATTGACATTCCGGGTTGTAGGTGCCATCATCAGAGTTTTACGCGCAGCCTCTACTGTCGGTAAGAGAGACGTGACCTTCACGGGTGAGCGTAACGTGGACGTGTAAGCTAAGGAGATATGGGCTATGCGTGTGCTTATTACGGGTGGGGCGGGCTTTTTGGGTTCGCACCTCTGTGATCGTTTTCTGGCTGAGGGTCACGACGTGATCGCGATGGATAACCTGATTACGGGGACAACCGATAATATTGCCCACCTGGCGGGCAATCCCCACTTCAGTTTTATCAAACACGACGTTACGAACTACATCTACTTACCGGGATCACTTGATGCGATCCTCCACTTCGCTTCGCCCGCCTCGCCGATTGATTATCTGGAACTGCCCATCCAGACCCTCAAGGTTGGATCGCTCGGCACCCATAATGCGTTGGGGCTTGCGAAAGCCAAAGGGGCACGGTTTCTGCTCGCCTCGACCTCCGAAGTGTATGGTGATCCCCAGATCCACCCCCAGCCCGAAACCTACTACGGCCATGTCAATCCGGTTGGCCCGCGCGGCGTCTACGACGAAGCCAAACGGTTCGCCGAAGCCATGACCATGGCCTACCACAGTTATCATGGGCTCGAAACCCGGATCGTGCGGATTTTCAATACGTTCGGGCCACGCATGCGGTTGCGTGATGGGCGGGTCGTGCCCAACTTCATTGCCCAGGCCCTGAAGGGTGAAGCCCTGACCGCCTATGGTGATGGCATGCAGACCCGCAGTTTTCAGTATGTCAGTGATCTGATCGAGGGCATCTACCGCCTGCTAAACTCGGATGAGGTTGAGCCAGTAAATATTGGCAATCCTGGCGAGTTTACGATCAAAGAGTTTGCCCTGCTGGTCAACGAATTGACCGATAATTCGGCAGGGATTGTCTATAAAGATTTGCGTACCAAAGATGATCCGCAAGTCCGGCAGCCTGATAATAGCAAAGCCAAACGTGTGCTGGGCTGGGAGCCAAAGGTCGGCTTGCGTGAAGGGCTTGAACTGACCATCCCCTGGTTCCGCGAGGAGTTACAGCGGCGGGGTGAACTACGGTGATGCAGGGATCTGCGGATCGCGCACGATGATCGTTTGACGACCCTCTATCTTACTTCATAGTGAGGAGTACAACCTTGATGAACATCTGTGTTGTTGGTACGGGCTACGTTGGTTTGACGACCGGGGTCTGTTTTGCTGACCTTGGCAATAGTGTCACCTGCATCGAGATCAACCCCGAGAAGTTGGCACAACTGCGCAGTGGCAAGTCGCCGATCTACGAACCCGGCCTCGAAGAGTTGCAAGAGCGCAATATGCGGGCAGGTCGCCTGCGCTTCACCGATGATTATGCCGAAGGCATGGCCGGGGCCAGGCTGATCTTTATTACGGTTGGCACGCCCATGGGTGATGATGGGGCCGCCGATCTGAGTTATGTCAAAGCCGCCGCCAAGGGGATCGGCGAGCACCTGCAAGGCGAAGCGATCATCATTGATAAGAGCACCGTGCCGGTTGGTACGGGGGATATGGTCTTTGCGATCATCGGTGAACACGCCGCCCCCGGCGCACGTTTTGCGGTCGTTTCGAATCCCGAGTTCCTACGCGAAGGTAGTGCGCTCAGTGATTTCTTCAAGCCTGACCGGATCGTGCTTGGCTCGACTGACCGGGCCGCTGCCGAAGAGGTTGCCGAATTGCATGCGCCACTGGGCGCGCCGGTGATCATCACCGACCTGCGCACCGCTGAAATGATCAAGTATGCCTCGAATGCGTTCCTGGCGACCCGGATCTCGTTCATCAACGAGATTGCCCAGATCTGCGAGCGCCTGGGAGCCGATGTGCGTGAAGTCGCCCGCGGCATGGGAGCCGACAAGCGGATTGGCCCGCACTTCCTGGATGCCGGCGTCGGCTATGGTGGCTCCTGCTTCCCTAAAGATGTTCTGGCACTGCACCACATGGCCGCCAGTGCCGGCTGCCACCCCCAATTGCTTCAGGCGGTGATGGACATCAATCAGTCGGCACGCGAACGGTTTGTGGGCAAGGTGCAGACCTTGTTGGGCGAGGATCTGCATGGCAAGATCATTGGGGTCTTGGGCCTGTCGTTCAAGCCCAATACCGACGATATGCGCGAAGCGCCGAGTGTCGAGATTATCCAGGCGTTGCAGCAGGCCGGGGCGCGGGTCAAAGCCTATGATCCGGTAGCCATGGAAAATGCCAGCGAGATGATGCCTGAGGTGACGTTCTGTGCAACGGCCTATGATGTCGCCAAAGATGCCGATGCGCTCTTGCTGGTGACCGAATGGAACGAGTTTAAGCAACTCAACTGGGAAAAGGTGCGCAGCTTTATGCGGCAACCCGTAGTGGTAGACGGGCGCAATCTGTACGACCCGGCCGAAATGGCGACACGTGGCTTCACGTACTGGGGGGTCGGCCGTGGCACCCAGCCTACGATGACCAGTGCCAGCCCTACCCCTGTCGTGGCCTAAGATTGCGCATGGTCGCGCTGGTCTCCAGCCTGCGCTACCAATTTTCACGACCTAACGTAGTAACCAGTGCAAAGGCAAGCATGTTATGAAGATCGTCGTAACGGGCGGAGCGGGTTTTATTGGCAGCCATCTGGTTGATCGGCTGATCGAGCACGAACCTGAATTGCAAGAACTGGTGGTGCTCGACAACTTTCATCGGGGGCGGCGTGCGCATCTGGCCCAACACGACGGCAACCCGATCATCAAGGTGGTGGACGCTGATGTGCGCAATGCCGATGCCATCAGTGAACTGTGTCGTGGTGCTGATACGATATACCATCTGGCAGCCCAATCGAATGTGATGGGTGCGGTCACGGATCTGAGTTACTCGTTTGCGACGAATGTGACCGGCACGCTGAACATTCTAGAGGCCGCCCGCCAACACGGGGTGCGCCGCGTCGTCTTTACCTCCTCGCGTGAGGTTTATGGCGAAGTTGCCCAGTTACCCGTCCGTGAAGATGCGCCGCTCCAGGCCAAAAATGCCTATGGAGCCAGCAAAGCGGCCGGTGAGTTGTATGCACGGGTCTTCGAAAACACGTATGGTGTCGCCACAAGTGTGGTACGCTTAGCCAATGTCTATGGTTCCCGTGACCGCGACCGGGTTATTCCGCTCTGGTTTGATGCGGCCCAGACTGGCCGCCCAATGATCGTCTATGGGGGCCAGCAGGTGATTGATTTTGTCCATGTGGATCAGGTCGTGACCGCCCTGATCATGGTCAGCCGCATGGATCTGGCCGGTCGCCCGATCAATATTGGCAGTGGTCAGGGGACGCCCCTGTTGACCCTGGCCGAACGCATTATGGCGCTTCCTGGCGTAAAAACGGCGCTAGAACTGCATCCGGCTCGCAGTGTCGAAGTCGCACGTTATACTGCCGATGTTCGTCTGATGCGCGAATTGCTCGGCATTGAACCCCCGAACGATCCGCTCTATGCGCTTGAACTGCTCTGGCAGACCTACCTGGCCCTGTCCTGAGCAAAGCCACCCTCGGTTGCCTGTTGTTGGCAACATCGTCGTACACGGTAAGGTAAGGAACCATGAGCAAGAAGCGAGCATTGATCACCGGAATTACCGGTCAGGATGGCAGTTACCTCGCAGAGTTACTACTGGCGCAGGACTACGAGGTGATCGGCATGATCCGCCGGTCGAGTACGGTGAATTTCGAGCGGATCAACCACATTCAGGATCAGGTAACATTAGTGACGGGCGATCTGCTGGATGAGGTCTCCCTCATTACAATGTTGCGTGAGCATCGCCCGAGCGAGGTCTACAATCTGGCGGCGCAGTCGTTTGTGCAGACTTCGTGGAGCCAACCGGTGTTTACGGGCGAAACGACGGCCCTTGGGGTCACCCGCATGCTTGATGCGGTACGGATTGTTGATCCGAGTATTCGGTTTTATCAGGCCAGTAGCAGCGAGATGTTTGGCAAGGTGCAGGAAGTGCCCCAGCGTGAAACCACGCCGTTCTACCCCCGTAGTCCCTATGGGGTTGCCAAAGTCTATGGCCACTGGATCACGGTCAACTACCGTGAGAGTTATGACATGTTCGCATGCTCGGGTATTCTGTTTAATCACGAGAGTCCCCGCCGTGGTTTGGAGTTCGTGACCCGCAAGATTGCCCATGCCGTCGCCCGGATCAAGCTTGGTCTCGACCACGAGTTACGGCTCGGGAATCTGGATGCGCGCCGCGATTGGGGCTTTGCTGGCGATTATGTCGAAGCGATGTGGCTGATGCTTCAGCAAGACTCGCCCGACGATTATGTGGTTGCGACCAATCAGACCTATGCGGTACGCGACTTCTGCGACCTGGCCTTTGGGGTGGTTGACCTGGATTATCGCAATTATGTGGTGCTCGATGAGCGCTTTATGCGTCCCGCCGAGGTTGACCTGCTGATTGGCGATCCCGCCAAGGCACGCATCAAATTGGGTTGGCAACCCAAAGTGGGCTTCCCCGAACTGGTGCAGATGATGGTCGAAGCTGATCTGCAACTCTTGAAGGATCGCATGCGCTAAGTTTGGCAGCACGCGGTTGCACCGAGACCCTACTCGGTACTCTCGATCTGACGCAGCGTCGTTGTGGCGCTCGCAGGATCGTTTGGCGGTGATTCGCCGATGATCTGGGCGAGCGTCGCTTCGATCATGGCCCGTTCGGTCTGGTGGCGTTGGCCGTGGGCCGCAATCTGGGGACTTTGGCGCTGACGCAGGGCGAGCGGTGCCACCCGACGCAGATCATCAAGGTTGACCAGGGTGCGAAAATCAGCGGCCGCCCGCGCCCTGGCCCCTTCGAGCAAGGCGATCTCGGCGCGGTGGGAGGGTACCTGCAGGGCCTGCACCAGCGCCAGGGCCTGGACTTCGATGGCGGGTGGCACAAGCACATGGGGCAAGATCGCCCGCGCCGCTTCGACCTCTTCGGCCAGGGCGGCAGTCTGACTCGCATACTTGGCCCGAAAGTCGGCCGGATCCTGACGAAACGCCTGGGCGCGGCGATAAACTTCGAGGCGTTGCTGCGGATCGTCGAGCGGTGCCACCCAAACCCGTAACCCAAAACGGTCGAGGATCTGTGGGCGCAGTTCACCCTCTTCGGGATTGAGTGAGCCAATCAAGACAAACCGTGAGGGATAGAGGCGTGTGGCGGCGCCTCGGCGCACGAGGGTACGGCCCTGGGCGGCGGCATCAAGAATGGAATCAGCCACCGCCGGAGCCAGCAGATTGATCTCGTCTACGTACAGTAGATTGCCATCAGCGTGGGCCAAGATGCCAGGTTCAAGTTGCACCCGCTGCTGCTCGATCGCCACTCGTTCATTGAGCGTTCCGACCACATCTTCGAGCCGCGCATTCAGAGGCAGTTCGATTAACCGCATCCGCACGGCGGGCTGTTCGGCCGTCGCCTGATGCAGCGGCAGCAGATCGAGCAAGCCGCGGACGGCACTGGTTTTCCCAACCCCATAAGGACCACTGATCAAAATCCCCCCCAGCCCGGGATTGATCAACCCAAGCAACAACGCCGTCTTCAATTCGGCCTGCCCAACCAGGGCCAAAAACGGAAAAGGTTGCAGGGTCTCGTCCATATGTAACGAATACTTTAGGGACGCAGCGTGCTGCGTCCCTACGCTATGGGTGCGCCACCCGCCACCAACGCGACCCTTCCGCGCTGCTCCAAACTGTACGGGTGCGCCACCCGCCACCAACGCGACCCTTCCGCGCTGCTCCAAACTGTACGGGTGCGCCACCCGCCACCAACGCGACCCTTCCCGCGCTGCTCCAAACCTTGGAAGTGGGGCGTGGGGCACCATGGGTGCCCCACATCCCCCCCTCGCTGTAGCCGAAGCAAAGCTTCGGCTACAGCATCTCAATCTCGTAGGCCCCGATCGGGCAATCAGGGCGCTGGCGGTCAATAAACTTGACGACCGATTCGATCAAGCCGTGGGCATAACTCTGCGAGGTGGCGACACAGGCAATGCCCAGCACCGCACTCTGCCAATAATCTTGATCGTCCACTTCGGCAATCGAGACATTGAACTCGTTGCGGATGCGGGCGGTCAACGACTTTACAACCTGGCGCTTCTCTTTGAGCGAGAGGGCGAAGGGGATGGAAAGTTGGAGCGTACAGACCGCAATCACCATAGCTTAATTGAGGCTACCGAGCCCCGAGAGCCCCTCGCCAGTTTTGCGTTGGCCGGTGGGCATCAGGGCCAGTTCGGCGCGTAGATCGCCGGTTAGTTCCCGTAGGCGGGTCATCAGATCGGTTTCGAGCCAGTGTTGTTTGCGTTCCAGCGAAACTTGCAGCCGATCCGCAAGATGGTAGGCCAGGTCAAGGGGATCGCCGGGCGGATCTTCGGCCTGGATGGGAGCACCAGTTGCGGCGGCCACCGCCTGCCAATAACGCTCGTAGGTTGCCCGCAGTTCGCTGGCCGCCGCGCTCACCCCAGTGGGCACCGTCTCGGGCAACGGGGTCACCGAGGCAATCAGATAGGGGCTAGACTGATCGAGTGACTCGATCCGAAAGCGTTCGGCCCCCACCGCCGTAATCAACATGCGGCCATCTTCGAGCCGCACACTGGCACTAATCTGGGCGATCGTCCCCACCGGATAGGGTTCGGCGGCCCGTGCGCCCAGGCGGCCCTCTTCGACCTCATCACCACGCTGGATCAGCACAACCCCAAACGGAGTCTCGCTTTCCAGGCAGCGTCCAATCATCAAACGATAGCGCTCTTCAAAGATATGAAGATTGATCGTCGCTCCAGGAAAAAGAATCGTACCCAGGGGAAATAGTGGCAACTGACGAATCATGGCTTCTCTCGGATCTTAAGATGGTGGTTACTCTTCGAACCAGGTACAGGTTACCAATTGAGTTTCGAGCATCCCAATATTCAGATCAACGATCAACTCGATTTCAGGGCTGGTAAATGCTTGCAGCAAAGCGGTCTGATCATAGGGAACGGCGGCCCCTTCATGCATAATCGCGACCGGGCCAATCTTCAGACCAAGCAACTCGGGGCGCAGGTCGGTACAACTATTGCCGACAGCGGCGAGTAACGGCCCCCATTCACCCAGGCCACGCCGGAGGGCCTGGCGCATGGTACGCGATACGGCAATCGCCTCAGCGACTTTGCGCGCCGATTCTTCGGCAGCCGCGCCACGCACCCGGATATGGATAATTTTACCATTGCCTGCCGCATCGCGCACGATCTGCTGGGCCAAATCCGCACACAAATCATCAAGCGCTTCCTGGAAGGCGGCAAATTCACGTGCGGTTGGATCAGTCAGGGGAGGATTATTAGCGGCCCCATTTGCCAGCAGGATCACTCCATCATTAGGACTGCCATCGCCATCAAGGTTCAGACGATTAAAGCTCTGGGCCACACTCTGTTGCAGCGCCCGTTGCAGCAAGCGTTGCTCGATCGCCAGATCGGTCGTGATCACCGCCAGCAGCGTCGCCAAGCGGGGATTAACCATCCGGGAACCTTTGGCCATCCCCGCCAGAATACAACTCTGGCCATCACGCAACTGTACCCGAAAGGCCCGTTCTTTAGGCCGGGTATCAGTCGTCAGCATCGCCACTGCGGCCCGACGACCGCCCCCGCTATCGAGTTCACTGACCGCACGGCGAATGCCATCACGGAGCTTATTCATCGGCAGCGGCACCCCAATCACCCCGGTCGAAAGCAGCAGCACCCCATCGCGGGGAATCTCGAGTTCATCAGCTACCAGTTTGGCACATTCGACCGCATCGGTCAGTCCAGCCTGGCCGGTTCCGGCATTCGCCTGACCCGAATTGATCAACACCGCCCGCATCGCCTCGCGGTTACGCGACAGGATCGCCTGGCTCAGAAAGACCGGCGCAGCTTTGGTCAGGCTACCCGTAAAAAGGGCCGCGACCTTGGCGGGTTGGAGCGAATAGACCAGGGCCAGATCGCGGGCTTTGCTCCCGTCTTTCAGGCCACACGAGACCCCCGTTGCCCGAAACCCCTGCGGGCTTGCGATATGGCCGTCATCAAAGATGGTGTAGCTCATAGTAGTACCAAAGGTGCATTTGCACGCTGAGCGCGGCTACAGAACCCGGCAGATCAACCCCTTCAGGTATTCACCTTCGGGGAAGGAGAGCAGAACTGGATGATCGGGCGGATGGCCGAGTCGTTCCACAAGCTGAACATCGCGGTGGGCATCTACAGCGGCCCCAAACACAATCTTCTGAAACAGATCAGCCGAAACCAACCCCGAGCAACTAAACGTGGCAAGGATGCCTTGAGGATTCAGCAACTGCATCGCCAGCAGATTGATATCTTTATAGCCACGGGCGGCCCGTTCAACCTGCGCCTGATTATGGGCAAACTTCGGGGGATCGAGCACGATCAGATCAAAACGGCGCTGCTCGGCCCGATACTGGCGCAGCACCTGAAAGACATCACCTTCGACCAGTTCGGCGGGCACTGTGGGGGCGACCTGGGCCAACCCGGCCTGGGCCAGCGCCAGGGCACTCGCCGACGCATCAAGCAGCGTCAGGCTCCGGGCACCGGCCTGGGCCGCATACAGACTAAAGCCACCGCCATAACAGAAACAATCAAGCAGATCGGCCCCCTGGCTATACGCCGCCACCCGTGCTCGATTCAGGGCCTGATCCAGGTAATGCCCCGTCTTCTGGCCTCCGCGCAGATCAACCAGTAGCGGCGGCGGCGTCACAGCCACCCCGGGCCTACTGATCGGCTGGAGCACCAACTGATCGGGCGGGGCCTCGCCCCAGAGCAAGCCCTCGGCTTGGGGCAACCCCTCGCGGGAGCGCACCTCGGCGTCACTGCGCTCATAGATCCCCTGGGGTGACAGTAGATCCACTAGGGCCTGAACGATCAGCGCCGAGCGCACCGCCATCGCCTGGGACAGCAGTTGCACCACCAGATAGGAGCCATACCGATCAACAATCAAGCCAGGCAGACCATCGGCCTCGCTAAAGACCAGGCGACAGGCACTGGCCGGATTGGCCGTAAACGCTGCACGCCGGGCCACCGCACGGGCCAGTTGGTCACGCAGCCAGGTGGCATCAAGCGGCTGATCAGGATCCCAGGTTGCTACCCGGACGCGGATCTGCGACGTCGGGCTGTAGAAACCACGGGCGAGCCAGGCCCCACCCGAGGCAAAAACGTCAACCGGATCGCCGCCGTCAGGCGCACCACGGGTCGCCGCAATCGCGCCCGCAAAGACCCAGGGGTGACGCTGGAACACGGGCCGGTCGCGCCCAGAACGAAGACTGATGCTTGCCATATGACACGGCTGCTCGGGGCAGGCCACCCAGGTAGCCCGCTTATGACTGCACAGTGTAGCAGAGCGCCGGAAGTGGGTCAAGGTCGCAAAGCCACGTAAATCACCCAAACGCTTGACAATAAGAACTTTAGTGCTAAAATAATCGTATCGCAGATCGTACACAGGAGGGACGAGCCGATGTTTCAGCGATTGGATGATCTTCAGACTGGTAGTTTCTACATTTTGACCGGCCAGGCCGGCGCGGGCAAATCGCACCTAGCAGCGAGTGCGCGGCGCAGTGGCACACTCTGGGTGCTGGATAC
The DNA here is from genome assembly GCA_048381555.1 of Oscillochloridaceae bacterium umkhey_bin13. GTDB lineage: Bacteria > Chloroflexota > Chloroflexia > Chloroflexales > Chloroflexaceae > Viridilinea. Next base: position 15,959 of record JBLWKA010000016.1, on the reverse strand, counting down.
CGAAGGCGCGGCCCAGAATTTGCAGGGCAAACCGGGCCTGCATCGGCGCATTCAGGTTGTACAGACGATTTCGTTGCGGGCCTTAATGCAGGCCATGGAAGAGATTAAGCGCCACGGCAAACCGGGCGATACCGTTTTACTCGACTCGATCTCGAAGATTTTTCAGGCGATGCGCTCCTATGCCCAACAGCGGGCCGGCAGCGAAACTGATCGCAAAACGACGATCGGCTACGACGAGCACGCCTCGGTCAATCGCAACATGCAAACGGTCTATACCGGACTGACCGAACTCAAGCAAGCCGGTTTCCATGTCATTCTGATCGGGCATCTGGCCCGCAAATATCGGGCTGGCGAAAGTGGCCTGAGCGACGAAGGGCTGCGGGTCTTGGCCGACGAGTTGATCGCCTACGAGGCCGATGCGGTGCTGCTGCTCGAACGTGAAGCTGATGAGCGTACGATCACCCCGATTGTCAAACCGCCCCGTCCCGCCCATCTCAAGCTTGGCAAAGCCTACCCAGCCACGCTGGCGACGCTCTACCCTGAACTGGCCGAAAAGGCCGAGAAGCCCAGCAAAGCCAAAGCCGAGTCAAGCAAAGCCGGAGCGGGGAGCCAGAGTGACCCAGACGAGGCCCCAGCCCCAAATGGCGAAGCCGCGCCGACACCGCATGGGCCGCCACGCGATGCCAGCGAAGCAGAACAGCGCTTCTTTGCCCGCTACAGCGAGGTGATCGGCGGCACGAATTGGCAGGCCGTCCAGCGCTACCTAGGCCACCTCTTGCCCCGGCCAACCAGTGTCGAGGAATGGATCGCGATTGCCGAGCAAGTCCGCGAACGGGCACGCAGCACCGTCGCGGCGTAGGATGTCGGCGTGGATCGGGCCACAGCCAATCCAAAATCCAAAATCAAGGGCCCCAGGCCAGGCCAGCATTTGGATCAAGGTTCAACCCGGTCGTCAGGCGACGGGGTGCTTCGGCCTGAAGCGCCCCGGTCGGCGCGAGGCTCAGGTCAGCAAGCCACAGGTCGAAGCCCGGTTCGCCCGGGGTAGTTGCCAAAAAAGCCAGGTGGCGACCATCAGGGCTGAAGGCAGGTGCTCGCGCCGCACCCAGGTTGGTAAGCCGTAATGGCACGCCAACCCCACCCGAAGGCAAACTGAAAATGTCGGTGCGCCCGCCATCACGGGCCGCAAACGCGAGCCAGACCCCATCCGGGCTAAAGGCCGGATCGTAACTGGGCTCGGGTGCCCCAGCCAGGGGTGTCGCCTCACCGCCACTCATCGGCAAACGATAGAGGCGTTGGCGACCCTCGGGGCCGATCCCAGCACGCACAAATACGACGACGGCTCCATCGGGACTGAACACACTGCGACTAACCTGCCCCCGCTCATCGGCAGCCAGGGTACGGGCCACCCCTGGCCCAGCCGGAACTAGGTTCAGCACCAGGTTATAGTCGGTGGGCGGAGTTCCGACCGGGGTCGAACGCTGAACCGCCAAGGCGATCTGCATGCCATCGGGATGCCAGGCCGGGTAAAAGGCCCAACGACTGGCATAGACTCGCTCCAGACTATTCGGGGGCTGAGTCGTAGCGTAATCGGTCAGGCGCGCCAGCGTTTCGCCCTGGGCATCGGCCAGGATCAGATTACTGAAACTATTGTCACGCTCGATATAGGCGATACGGTCGCCAGTAGGTGACCAGGCCGGTTGGGTTGCCATGCCATTGCCAAAGAGCGGGCGGGCCTCATCACCCTGCCACTGCCAGATTACACCCTCACGCCCAAAGAGCAACCGGCCCGGCAGGGCTTCGCCCCGCACACGGGGGCCACTCGCCGCCGGCTCGGGGCCTGGGGCGGCTTGATCTCCGCCGCAGGCTACCAAAACAACCACGAGCCAAAGCTTGAGCCAGCGTGACCAGAATGGTTGGGCCAACACGATTACTCCCCCCTCGCTTCACCGCCCCATGGCCTTTGTAGGGACATTGCGTTTGTGGACGCAGCACGCTGCGTCCCTACGGCCCTACGCACCTTCGAAATGCTATAATACCATCCCATGCTTGATCCAATCATTGCGACCTGGAGTCGCCCCGATATCGTATTGGTCACGCTCTTTGCACTGAGCACAACGCTGCTCTGGCGCGTGCCCCTGATCGGGATGCTTTTTTATCCGTTTCGCTTGCTGAACACCTTTATCCACGAGTTGGGCCATGGGTTTGCAGCCTTGTTGACCGGGGGGAGCTTCGAGCGTTTTATTGTGCGGCCTGACATGTCGGGGCTCGCCTTGATCCGGGGTGGCAACTTGTTGGTGGTAGCGAGTGCGGGCTATGTTGGGGCGGCCCTGTTTGGGGGCTTCCTGATCCTGCTAAGTGCCACCGACCTTGCGACTCAAACCATTCTGTTGGGGCTTGGGCTTGGCCTCGGCCTGCTCTGTCTGCTGTTTGTGCGCAACGGCTTTGGGGTGCTAGCGGGGCTCCTGCTGGCCGCAAGTCTGGGGGCGGCAGGCTGGTATTTTAATGATGGGGTCGCAACCTTGCTTGTGGCGGTGCTGGCCTTGCAGATGCCACTTGCGGCCATGCACAGTCTGATCGATCTGCTGCGCCGTTCGGTGCGGCGTCCGCAGGACGGACAGGTGAGTGACGCCGAACTCTTGGCTGAGCGCACCCGCGTCCCCGCCCTGATCTGGGCTACGCTCTGGCTGTTCAGCGCCCTGGCGATTATGGTGCTTACGGTCACCTTCGCCTACCACGATACGGTGCTGCTGCCCCGCATCGCCTCGTTTGGCTGGTAGTCTTTGGGGGCTAAGACGATCAAGAGCTACAACCCAAAACGGGATAGCTTAGCGTCCGGCGATCCAGCCAAAGAGGCGGGCCAGGGTGCGGCGACCACTGCCGGGGGCCACCGGGGCCTGGATCAGATCTTCGGGTAGTTCGGGCGGCAGCATCGCCAACAATGCGCCAGGAGCAGCCACAAAGGTCATCGGGGTGCTCCCAATCGGATCGCCATCCACCTGAATGGGGAGCTGGGGTTTCGCCAGCACCTGGATCGAACGGGCCCGATAGTACTCGATCTCGGGATCGGCACTGTAACGGCGGAGCAGAATCGCGATCAGGCGGCGCACCGCACTCAGGCCATTCTCGCCCTTGAAGACGGCCACATCAAGCAAGCCATCATCAATACTCGCACGGTGGGTAATCTTGACCAGGCCGCCATAGAGTTGTGAGTTGCCAACCACGACCATCAGGATGCGACCGCGGGTGCGCCGCCCATCAATGATCAGACTGGCCCTGGCCCCACGAAAATTGACCGCCTGCCCGAGGCCACGCAGCACATAGGCGAGCGCCCCAAAGCGACGTTTTTCGTCAGCGCGCACCCCAGCTGTGATCGCTGCATCGAAGCCAATCCCGGCCATCAGCAGAAAATAACGATCACCGGCCCGCCCGAGATCAATCCGACGCGGCTGCCACTCCAACAGGGTGGCCGCAGCAGCCCGTGGTTGCAGTGGCAGCCCAAGTTCACGGGCCCAGACATTCATCGTGCCCAGGGGCAACGGGGCCAAGGCGGTACGGGTTCCGGCCAAACCATTGATCACTTCATTGATGGTGCCATCGCCACCGGCTGCAACCACTAGATCAAACCCGGTGCGCGCCGCCTGACGGGCAAGCCGGATCCCGTCACCGGGAGCCAGGGTTGGCTCGACCGTCACACTCCAGCCCTGGGCACGCCAAACGTTCGCCGAGGCTTCGAGTTCTCGCTCGAGCGCCTCGGCCTGGCCTGCATGAGGATTAAAGACGAGCATCGTACGCATGGTGTGCTGCTTATATCTGCGCTAAAAAACGCAGTGCAGTATACCACGCTGTTACGGATGCGCCTGCTCAACCTTCGGCTAGCGCAGGCCTTTTGCAAAGTTCGCCTCCGGCGGTGGGTCTCGTTGGATCCCCGGTACCCCCCGATGGCCCGGTGCGGATCGGTAGGGGCAGCCCGCGTGGCTGCCCAGGGCGACCACGCCGGGTCGCCCCTACCGATCCGCACCGTGGCCCATCATTCGCCAGCGGTATCAACGTTACGTCACACCCCTTCGGCTAGAGCGGTCACAATCGTTGTGAGGTTGTGGCGCATCATGCCCAGGTAGGAACCCTCGGGCGTACCTGGTGCGCCCAGGGCATCAGCAAACAGTTCGCCACCAATCCGTAATTCCTGGCCCGCTGCTTGCACCGCCGCAACCACCGCCTCGATCGTACGCGGCGAAACGGTACTCTCAACAAAGATCGCGGGCACCTGGCGTTCCAGGATCAGGGCCGTAAGCGCCTGAATATCAGCAGCACTCGCTTCACTCGCCGTACTCACACCCTGGATCGCCTCGACATTCAGGCCATAGGCCCGCCCATAGTAGCTAAAGGCATCATGGGCTGTCACCAGCATGCGCCGTTCGGTCGGAATGCGGGCAACCTGCTCAAGGATGGCGGTATGAAGTTCGGCTAATTCGGCCTGGTAGCGAGCCGCGTTGGCATTGTAGGTCGCAGCATTGGCGGGATCTTTGCTGCTCAGAGTCGTAGCAATGACACCAACCGCTTCGCTCCACAAACTGGCATCATGCCAGATATGGGGATCGTAGGGCATACCCGCTTCGGGTTCCCAACTGAGTAACTGCTCAGGATTGATTTGCTCGGCGACGGCGACGACCATGGCCTCGTCGCGGGAAGCGATCTGTTCGAAGACCCGCAGCATCTGCGCTTCGAGATGCAGCCCATTGTAGAGGATCAGGTCGGCGCTGCGCAGCAGTTGCAGATCGCCCTGGGTCGGCACATAGGTATGCGGGTCAACCCCGGGCGCGAGTAACGGGCGCAGCGTCACCTTATCGGCGGCAACAGCCTGCACCGCATCGGCTAAATGCTGGGTCGTAACCACCACCGTGAGGGGTTGCGGATTCGTCGGGTCGTTGCTGGTTGGTTGCGCCGCCCCACAGCCCCCAAGCAGCAGGAGCATTGCCAAGATAAGGAGGGGTAAAGTTTTGTTCTTCATAAGCCTTATTATTATTTGAGGATTGCCTAAAAATAGTTTTAGCAAAAAAATTATGCGTTGTCAAGTAGGCACCCATAACGGAGGGACGCGGTGTACTGCGTCCCTTCGTTATGGGTGCCTACTCAGCCATCCGCGTCAGGCTTCTTCGGGATAGGTCCCGTTCTGGTTTGCGGCGGAGGATGGGCGCAGGGTGCTGCCGTTGCCCATGTGGGCATAGACCTGCGTGGTCGAGAGTGAAGCGTGCCCAAGGCGCTCTTGCACTTCGCGTAACTCAGCCCCATCGCTAATCAGGTGCGCCGCAAAGGAGTGGCGCAGCGTATGCGGGGTCAGGTCATCGAGTCCCACCTGTTCGGCGTAGCCCTTGAGGATCAGCCAGAAGCCCTGGCGAGTCAGGCGCTTTCCGCGATGGTTCAGAAAGAGGGCCGTATCTGGTTCAGGGTTATTGCGTGCCAACTGCCCGCGCCCGGTATCCAAATACTCTTCGAGGGCCGTACCGGTAGCAGGGGTCAGCGGCAACGTGCGTTCACGGCCCCCGCGTCCAGCGCAGCGCACCGTCCCATACGCCAGATCCAGATCCTTAATTTCGAGCGCGACGAGTTCGCCGACCCGCATCCCAGTGGCATAGAGGAGTTCGAGCATGGCCTTGTCGCGCAGCCCTTCGGGTGACGAAGAGCGCAAGGGCAGTTCGAGCAGCGCATCAACCTGGTGCGGAGCGATCGACTTCGGTGGCTCACGATCAACCTTCGGCGAGTCGATCTGCTCGGTGGGATCGCTCGGCACGATCTGCTGACTGGTCAGGTAGCCAAAAAAGGACTTGATGGCTGCGGTGCGCCGGGCCATCGTGCTGCTGGCGTAGCGCCGTTCGCGCAGAAAAAGCATAAAACGAAGCACATGATCATGGGTCACATCGGCCCACGCCGTCACATCCTGCTCGTGTAAGAAGGTGCAGAGTTGGTCAAGATCGGTGCGGTAGGCAGCGGTGGTATTGACCGAGACCCCCCGTTCACTGACCATATGGGTCAGAAATTGTGCGATCTGTGCTTGCATGCGCCTAGTGTAAGCCGATCTAAACTCGTCTCTATGCAGAATCCCCAGTTAATGACGTGGCGGGTATGGTACCGCAAAGCCTAGAGGGTGTCAACCATGCTAGGATTACGAAAAACTGAGAATTCAGATTCGGTTTTACCGCATCAGAAAGCGTTAAAGGCTTAGGGAAGCAACTCAGCCCCTAGGCGACTTAGTTGCACCCGCCGGGTCGCAGGTTGCTCAGGGTGGTCTTCGAAGCGCGCCCGTTCGAACCATTGCACGGTCAGGGTGCGCCCTCCTTCGACCACTTCACGGGTCGGTTCGCTGAGTGGGAAGCCAAATCCGGCGAGGCCGCCATTGCGTTCCCAGTAGGCCCGGAAGGGCGGGCAGAGGCTATGGCCGGTTTCGGGAAAGAAGCGACAACCAGCCGCGGCGCGTTCGACGCGGGGCAAGTTCCGCCAGTCTACACCCCGTCGCACCAGGGCTTCGACCCCAAGCAACCCAGCCTGCACGTCACTGGGTGGGGCCAATTCGGGATGCAGTTCGAGCCGGGCGCGCTCGAACCATTGCACCCGCCGTTCGCGGCCATCGGCCCCCACTTCGCTACGTTCGGCACTGATCGGTAGCCCCATGATGCTTAGGCCGCCACCGCGTTCCCAAGCCCGCAATAAGGTCCCGCGTACGCTAAAACCAGTTTCGCTAAAGACCCGTTCGCCGCCAGCCAGTTGGCGCAGATAGAGCGGAGTTTCGTCTAGGTTCAAGCGGGCCACACTGCCACTCAGGCGGCGTTCGGCCCCATCAAGCCCAACGAGACTCACACTGCGCCCACTTGTCAATGGCAACTCAACCGTTCGCGGCCCACCTAGACTCCAGAGCACATCTACGGTGCTGCCATCGCCCATGCTAAAACGATGGTGGGCCACTTGACCGGGGCGATGGGCCGGGCCAGTCGCCTGGTAACGCGCAAACTGGAGTTGGGCCACCATGACTCCAAAGGCTTGGTAGGCCGCTTTGGGACTCAGATCATCATTGAGGATGGCCGCAGGCCCCCAGGGCTGTTGCCCACCGTTAAACTTATCGTCGAGTTGAAAATAGCTGACGTGGGCTACACCAGCGGCAGCCGCCAACACAAAGGTACGCACCATATAGTTGGCCTGCTGGGCTTCGTTTTTGGCAAACTGGGGCGCACAAGCCCCTCCACAGGTACTCCAGCCAACTTCCGTGATCCAGATCGGCTTACCCCCGCCCCGGGCCGCAATCCAACGCTGAGTCAGCTCAATCCGCCCTGGAATGGTCACGTCAAACCGTTCACGCGGGTTGATCAGACTCGGCGCGTCGGGCGCGTGGTCAATCAGCCAGGGATGGATCGAGAGTGCATCAAAACTGTCCCAGCCCGCCAGTTCAACCACCCGATCCATAAACGCATTCTGGCCCACCGCATCAAACACGTAGACCCCACCACTGAGCACGGTCGCACTCGGGTCGGCGGCTTTGATCGCCGCATAGCTCTTGCGCAACATCTCGGCATAGGCTACAGGATTGGCTCTGGGCAACCATGTGCCATCCATATCCGGCTCGTTCCAGATCTCCCAGACCGCGATTCTGGGCGAGCCGGGCGCATCCCGAAAGCCATCGCCGTCGTAGCGTTCCACCACCCGACCCACCCAGCGGGCAAACGCATCCATATCGGTGGGCTGGCACCAGTAGTCCGGCTCGCCTACGGCCCGGGCATGGGCCACACAGGCCGGGTCACGGTACTCTTCGGGTGTGGTCAGTAGCATGCCAATGATGCCAATCCCGGCGTTGGCGAGCATCCCGATGCGCCGATCATAAAAATCATTGCGCTCGTCACGGCCCCAACAGGCCCAACAGATCTCTTCACGGCTCCAGTGTGCCCCGATCTGCTGCGCCCGCCCAACCAGGGCCGTTGCCTCGGCTTCGGAGCGTTCGCGCCCGGTGATGTATATATTTAAGCCAAAGAGCGAAGGGGGCAGACCGGGTTGAGGCGGCGCGGCATAACTGGATGAGGGCAGGAGGGTAAGAGTCAGGGCGAACAGGAGCAACAACAGGATCGGTCGCGGCATAGACATCTCGTAGGGCTTACTAGACTGTGCGATACGCGGTCGCGGCGTTGCAGTTTAGCGGCTTGGCGGCTTAGCGCGAGTAGGGCTGAAACAGATGGGGTCTAGAACAAAATCTGGTCGGCATTGACCTGATCCAGGCCAGCCCAGGGGCTACGCACCTCGCCCTGGCGGATCTGGCGACCCACCCGCAGCGCCAGCAACAGTACCATCGCCAGCACCAGCAGGCTCAGCGAAACGGCATAGACACTGGTGTAGCCACGGGCGACATCACCGGTCAGGTACTGAACAACATCACGGCCAAGGCCACCGCCAATCGTCGCCAGACCCTGGGCTAGGGCCTGGGTGATGCCCCACAGCCCAAGAAAGAGTCCGGCGTGGTTGCGATCAACTAAGCCCATCACCAGCGCCAGGGCACCCACAATGAACATGCCCCGGCCTGCGCCGATCATGACCGCGCCGGGACGGAAGGCCTGCACCAGGTTCGGATCGCCCGCCAGCGTGACCGCCAGAAAGCCCCCAGCCCCCAGTAGACAGCCCAGGCTGATCAACAGGACCGGCGAACGTGCCCGCCAGAGCGCCACGGCGGCTATGGCGATCCCGGTCAGCATGCCCAAACCCCAGATCCCGGTCAGGCGAGTCGTTTCGGTGATACTCAAACCCAACACCTGGCCGCCATACGGTTCGAGCAAGACATCGTGGGTCGCAAAGCCGAGCGTCGCCACAAACAAGACCAAAAAGAGGTTACGGAGCGGCGCTTGGGCCGCCAGCAAGCGGAGCGACTGGCCCAGGGTTTGACGCACCCGGATCGGCTCGCCCACGTCCACCAGTTCGCCGTTCGGCTTCATGCGTTCCTGGCCAAACATCGCAATGAAGGCCAAGCCAATAAAGATGACTGCCGAGCCTTGCATCACCTGGATCAACAGGATGTGGTTATAGTTGATCAGCAGTTGGCCCATCACAAACGAACTGACAATCGTGCCGAGCACGAGCATAATCCAGAGCACCCCCAGCACCTGCCCCCGCTCATGGGCCGGCGTAATGTCGCTCACCGTCGCCAGGTAGATCGTCTCGACAATATTGACCCCGATCCCATAAGCCAGAAAGATCAGCGTACAGGCTACCATCGCCATGGCGAAATTCAACGAGCCATCGCCACTAAGCAGGATCAGGGTAAAGGGCGCAGTTGCCAGACCGCCATAGGTCAGCAAGGCCCCTAGCACCAGGTACGGCGTGCGCCATTTCCCTGCTGCGCGGTGGACATCGGACTGGAAACCGATCAAGGCTCGGGTCGGCGAGACAAAATAGTGAATAGCAATCAAGAAGCCCACCGCCACCGCCGGAATACGTAGTTCGTCAATCAGTACCCGGTTCAGTGTGCCGGTGATCGGCGCTAACGAGACCCCCATGCCAAACTGAAACAGGCCCAGCCGCAACACACCCAGCCAGCGTCGCACGCCAGGATGGGTAGCCAGCCAACGCCTGGCCCCAGAAAAAGGTGCTTTCAGAAGGCTCCTTGCTGCCATGGTCGCTCCAAAATCCTTTCGGTCGCGTCATTGTTGCGTAGTATACCACTTGCGTAGGTTATTTTTGGTATAAAATGCAATACTGGGCGGGGTTGTTGGAATGTCTGCCTCTGGCGGTGGGTGGGGTGGGGCGTTGCCGCACCCCCACCTTTTGGGGGTTTTTTTGGGGGGGTGGGGGCCCACAAACACCCAATCATGGGAGGGGCCCCCCACAAACGGCAAAGCCCCAAATCTACAAAACCCCCCCCATAGGAGTATGGTATGATGGCGGAAATATCTGGATTTCACAACTGAGTAGGCTTATGAGTCGGATTGCAACGACATTCGCACGCTTGCGGGCCGAGGGGCGCGTCGCGTTGATGCCCTATCTGACGGTGGGCTTCCCGGAGCGTGAAAGTACCCTCGATCTGGTTCCGGCCATGGAAGCAGCCGGGGCCAGCATGTTCGAGTTGGGCGTACCCTTTTCCGATCCACTCGCCGATGGGGCCACGATCCAACGGTCGGCCCAGCGCGCCCTGATCAACGGCGTCCGGCTGGCCGATTGCATTGCGACCGCAGCGGCACTACGGGCACGCGGGGTTGCCGCCCCCCTGCTGCTGATGGGCTACTACAACCCGTTATTGCGCTACGGGGTCGAACGCGCCTGTGCGGAACTCGCGGCGGCCGGGGGCGATGGCTGGATTATTCCTGACATGCCGCCCGAAGAAGCGAGCGAACTCCGTACAGCGGCCCAGGCCCACGGACTTGATCTGATCATGTTTGTGGCTCCCACCACCCCCGAAGAGCGCATCGCCCAGATCGTGGCCCAGGCCAGTGGCTTCATCTATGTGGTGGCCCTGACCGGGGTCACCGGGGCACGGGCGAGTGTGGCGGCCAATCTGGGCAGTGTCCTTGAACGGGTGCGCCGCTATACCGACCTGCCGCTGGTCGTGGGCTTCGGAATTAGTCGCCCCGAACATGTTGCCGAAGTCGCCCGCCTAGCCGATGGAGCCATTGTCGGCAGCGCCCTGATCGCCCACCTCGAAACCCTGGAGCCTACCGAGGTCACGACCGGGGCGGCGGCATTTGTCCATGATCTGCTTGGCACGACCGAACCGGGTCAAGCTGCGTTAGCCTAGGAGTTGTTTATGGATGCCAAAGCCTATGTCCTGATCGAGGCCGAGTCGGGCCGGGTCACCGAGGTACTGGCGGCCCTGCGGACCATTCCCGGCATGAGTGCTGCCGATGCGGTGACCGGCCCCTACGATATTGTGGCAACGCTTCAGACCCCCGATCCGCGGCAAATTGGCCGCCTGGTGATGAACGAAATCCAGGGTGTCGAAGGGGTCAAACGAACGGTGACCTGCATCGTCATTGGTTAAACGAGCCTGTGCACACTGGCGTGCCTTTGGCATAGTCGCCCCATCGCGCAGCGTGACGCTTAGAGGATTAGTTCACGCCCTGCAAACGAAAGGGAGCGCCATGTCCGCAGCCAAGGGCCTCGAAGGGATCGTCGCCGCCCAGACCGCCATTAGTTATATTGATGGCATCAATGGGCGGTTGTTTTACCGTGGCCTCGATATTGACGATCTGACCGTCCACTCGACCTTCGAAGAGACCACTGCCCTGCTCTGGTATGGGCAGTTACCGACCCAGCGCCAACTGGACAGTTTCCGGCGCAAGATGATCGAGAACCGGCTGGTGCCGAACGAGGTGATTGCACTGCTGTTGCTGTTGCCCAAACGCACCAATGTGATGGGCGTCTTGCGTACCGCTGTGTCGGCGCTGGCCCCCTTTGACCCCGAAACCGGCGACAATTCGCTCGAAGCCAATGTGAATAAGTCGATCCGCCTGACGGCCGCCTTGCCTACGATTGTGGCAGCCTGGGATCGCATCCGCAATGGGCTCTGGCCGGTAACTCCCAGCACCTATCTGAGCCACGCGGCCAATTTTTTATACATGTTAACCGGCGAAGAGCCCGATCCCGCTGCGGCCCGTATTCTCGACCAGGCCTTGATCCTCCATGCCGACCACGGCCTCAATGCCTCGACCTTTGCGGCTCGCATCACCGCCTCGACACTCTCGAACCTGCACAGTGCGATCACCTCGGCGATCGGCACCCTACGCGGGCCATTGCATGGCGGGGCCAACGAACAGGTGATGCGGATGCTGCTCGAAATCGGCTCGATCGATCGGGTTGATCAATATTTGCGCGGGGCCTTTGCTGCCAACAAGAAGATCATGGGCTTTGGCCACCGGGTCTACAAAGCCGATGATCCCCGGGCGATCTGGTTGCAACGCCTGGCGGGCGAACTGGCCGAGTCGACCGACAATCGGCGCTGGTTCGACATGAGTGAACGCATTCGCGCTATGGTGCAGAGCGAAAAGACCCTCCCGGTGAATGTAGACTTCTATTCGGCCTCGGTCTACTATACGCTGGGGATTCCAATTGATGTGTTTACGCCCATCTTTGCGATCAGCCGGGTCGCTGGATGGACCGCCCATGTCTATGAGCAGTACTCCGACAATCGGCTAATCCGGCCCGAGTCGGAGTATATTGGCCCGGTTGATGTTCCCTACCTTCCCTTGGATAGCCGCGAGTAATCGTTCTTCCATGTCGCTACGTGTGCGTCTGGCCCTGACCTATCTGCTCGTGACCCTGGCGGGCCTGCTGCTGTTGGGCGGGGGCTTTAGTGCTCTTGCCCATCGCAGCTTGGCGGCGCAGCGAGCCAACGAGTTAGCCGCGCAGGCCGAACTGTATGCGGCCCTGCTGAGTGAACTCGCCAGTTCTACCGTTCAGTTACAGCAATTGGCGGCCGTGACGCCAGGCCGTGACCTGCTCCCGCCCGAGGTAAGCGCCAGGATCTTTGCCCTGAACGGGGTTTTACTCGCGGGCGAGCCGAGTCTCGGGCCGTTTCCGAGTCGAGCCGCCCTGGTCTGGTTGCGTCCCAGTCTACCCTTGCCCGCGTCACAAGTCGCAGGCCGAACCTACGTGGCCACCCCAATTGAAGGCCCCAACGGCCCACTCGGGGTGCTTGAGTTATCACGCGATGGGGCCAGCGAGGCCCAGTTGTTGGCCCGTCTCGATCAACTGATTGTCCAGGCCGCCCTGCTTGCGGCCCTGATCATGGCCCTGGTCAGCGCCCTGATCGCCCACAGCCTGGCCCGCCCTGTCGTACGGCACACCCGCCAGGCCCAGGCCCTGGCCGCCCGCGTGGGCGCACCACCCCCAGCGCAGTCACGCCAACGCGATGAACTCGCCGCCCTCGGCCAGAGTCTCGCACAACTCGATCAGGGCCTGACCAGCTATCTCGCCCGCATCAATAAGCTCGAACAGGCCCGCACCCAGTTCTACCGTGGCGTCTCGCACGAATTGCGCACCCCGCTTGCCGCCCTGGGTGGAGCGCTCGAAAACCTGGCGGATCGGCTGCCGCCCGCCGAACGCGCCGTGGTGGCCCCCCTCGAAGCCGAAACTGCCCGTTTGCGGCGCATGGTAGACGAATTGTTGCGACCGCCCGCCGATGATCAGATCCAACTCGGGACGCGGGAAGCGCTGGATCTGGTCGCCCTCGCCACCGATCTGATGGCCTTGCTGAACGGGCGGGCACGGCGGGCCGGGGTGGCCCTGCAGGTCCTGGCAGATGGGCCGGTGCAGGTCTGGGGCGACCGCGACCGGCTCAAGCAGGCCCTGATCAACCTGGCCGACAACGCCCTGCGGGTGAGTCCAGCGGGCGGCACGGTACGGATTATGGTCGAGCGACATGCGCAGCACGCGATGCTTATGGTAGAAGATGAGGGGCCAGGGGTTGATCCAGCTCTGCGTTCTGCCATCTGGCAACGGGGTGTGCGAAGCAGCGATCCGGCCCTGGCAGGCAGCGCGGGCCTCGGCCTGGCGCTGGTTCGTGCAGTCGCCCTGGCCCATGGCGGCACCGCGAGCCTCGATCCAGCGTATGATGCCGGAGCACGCTTTGTGATCAGCCTGCCCGTGTTAGAAAGTACTAGCCCATGAGCAACCCGACTCGACAGCGGCGAATTCGTTGGGGCCTCCGCGGCGCCCTGGTGCTCGCTGCGCTCTCGATTGTCCTCGGCACCATGTTCAACCTCATCATTGCGATTGCCTCACGTGAAGTCCCTGCCGAGGCCGGGTTGGGCTTCTGGGCCTGGTTTTTGTTGCAGTCGGCGTTAGCCTGGGGGCTAGGGGCGGTTCCGTTTGGGGCCGCCTTGGGGGTCTTTGCTTCGATGATCTGGCGTGATGATGGGGGGTAGCGGGGCAGGGCTTGCGCCCCACCCCGCTAAAAAACGGGAAACCAAGTTTCCCCGTGCCCCTGGCCCCAATGCAGGGTAAGCCCCCTTATCCGGGGCATGGGCCTACGCTTCCATATTTGACGCATTATCGGCGCTACGGTATAATCGCACCTGTTGCAGCGGGGCGTAGCGCAGACCGGTAGCGCACCTGAATGGGGTTCAGGAGGTCGGAGGTTCAAATCCTCTCGCCCCGACCAAAGCAAAAGGCGTACTAACCACCCATATGTGGTTGGTACGCCTTTTGGGCATGGAACCGTTGTCGCTCCATCCATTCCAATCATAGATTGCCCTCTGATCCCATCGTACGCTTGCATGAGCCATAAACGCCGTGCTACAATACCGACCTAGTAAATCATTTTTCCCTCGTTAACGTCCATTGGGCGCAGAAAATACCCCATAACCCCTTGACACCGCCCGTATAATCGGCATATACTTTTACACATTATCTTGGGCCGCAGTGTGGCATAAACACCCTGGCCCGTTCTGCGTAAACCATTCCCCCTTCGATCCCCACCGCTCTGCAAGGGACAGCAGGAGGCGTCAGCATGGCTATGATGAGCCTGCAAGCCGCGTACGACCAGGCCCGCAGTTATCTGGAGGCCAACCAGGTCGAACCGGCCATCGGCGTGGCCCAACACATTCTTGTTCACTTCCCCGAAAACCTGGAGGCCCACCGTATTCTCGGCGAGGCCTATCTGGCCAGTCGGCAACTCGATCAGGCTGAAGCCGCGTTTAGTCGAGTGCTGCTAGCCGATCCCGAAAGTATCCCGGCCCACGTTGGGCTGGGGTTCACCTGTGAACGCCAGGGCCGTCTTGACCGTGCCGTCGCTGAGTTTGAACAGGCACTCGAGATGCGGCCGGATATGACCGAACTGCGTGCTCAACTCCTTCGCCTCTATACCGATCTCTGGGGGGCCGAAGGGGCAACCTTACGGCTGAGCCGCCCGGGTCTGGCCCGCCTCTACGCTAAGGGCCACATGCTTCCCCAGGCGATCCAAGAGTTTCGCGGGGTGATTGATGAGATGCCCGAGCGCTTTGATGCGCGCGTTGGCCTTGCCGAAGCACTCTGGCGCGATGGGCAAGAAGACGCCGCGATCGAGGCATGCGAAAGCATTCTCGCGGAACGGCCTGGGGTGCTCAAGGCGAATCTGTTGCTTGGTTATATCAAACTGGCCCGCGGTGACGCGAGCGGTGAATCCTACTGGCGTGTCGCCCAACAGAGTGACCCCCAGCAACAGGTCGCACGGGCGCTCTTCGAGACGCTGCCCGATCTGCCTGGGCCGGATCTGAGCCTGACCGCTTGGGATGAACAGGCATGGTTGGCGCGCCAGGCAAAAGAAGAGGAGCAGCGCCGTCTTACCCCGGCCCTTGCTGCCACCCCGAGTGCTGCCGAACCAGATCCCTTCGACTCCTGGATCGATCAGGTTGATGAGCCGGCCGCTGCGACTGCCGCTCCCCTGCCCGCAGATGACGATTTCCTGGCAAATCTGCTTGCCTCGAATACGCCCCCTGTGCCCGAGGATCTTGGCTCTGATCTTGATGCCAGCAGTGGCGTTATGCCGTTTAGCTTCGATGAGGTGAGCGAATCGGCACAGTCTGCGCTAACGCAGCCCTCGCCGGCCGAAGAACTCGAGCCATTCTCGCTGGCCGATCTGGGCCTCTCCCCCGATGAGCTTGATCTGCTCGCAAGTTCGGGGAGTGATGCACCTTCGACCACCCCGGCCGAAGAACTCGAACCCTTCTCGCTCAGTGACCTCGGCCTCTTCCCCGATGAACTTGCCGAATTGGGGGCGACCGATGCGCCCGCGTCCGCTGAACTCGAACCGTTTTCGCTGAGTGACCTCGGCCTCTCCCCTGACGAGATCGCCGGGCTTGATGCGGCCACGCCTGCCACCGATCAGCTTGGGCTCGAACCGTTTTCGCTGAGTGACCTCGGCCTCTCCCCTGACGAGATCGCCGGGCTTGATGCGGCCACGCCTGCCACCGATCAGCTTGGGCTCGAACCGTTTTCGCTGAGTGACCTCGGCCTCTCCC
>JBLWKA010000015.1:0-66385 GCA_048381555.1 Oscillochloridaceae bacterium umkhey_bin13 | reverse complement strand
GGGGGGCCGCGCCAGGGGGGGGGGGGGGGGGGGGGCGGGGGCGGGGCTCGGGGACGCGGCGTGGGCGGCGGGCCCCCCCCCCCCCCCCCCCCCCCCCCCCCCCACCAAAAACCATGTGGTGCGGCGCAGCCGCACCGCACCCCTCCTTGCCCCTTGTGCGCCCATCGGGTATGATGGGGAGGGTAAGGGCAAGGAGGAGGGATGCTCGACGAGATCTTCGCGCCCAATTCCGTCGCCATCGTCGGCGCCTCTTCTGACCCGCAACGGCTTGGCCATACGGTGTTGAAGAATATTCTCGATCACGGCTTTGCTGGGCGGGTCTTTCCGATCAACCCAAAACTTGATTGGATTCTGGGCCTGCCTACCTATCCGAGTGTACTTGCCGTTCCTGAGCCGATTGACCTTGCGGTGGTGGTTGTGCCCGCTCAGCATGTGCTTGCTGTGGTCGAGCAGTGCGGCCAGAAGGGGATCAAGGGGCTTGTGGTTATCTCGGCAGGCTTCAAAGAGGTTGGCGGCGAGGGGCGCGAGCGCGAGCGGGTGCTGCTCGAACGGGTTCGTAGCTACGGGATGCGTATGATTGGCCCCAATAGCCTTGGTGTGATCAATCCCCATCGCTGCCTGAATGCCTCGTTTGCTGGGTTAATGCCCGATGCCGGCAATATTGCCCTGATGTCGCAGTCCGGAGCGATCTGTACCGCGATCCTTGATTGGAGCAAGGGCCAGGGCGTGGGTTTTTCGCACTTCGTTTCCTTGGGCAATAAGACCGACCTTGATGAGGTCGCGTTACTCAAAGCCTGGGCCGATGATCCCCAGAGCAAGGTTATTCTGGCGTACCTCGAAGACATTAGTGACGGCGAAGCCTTTATTGCCACGGCTCGTGATGTGACCCGCCGTACCCCGGTGGTGGCGATCAAGAGTGGGACGACGGCCGCTGGGGCTCGCGCTGCCTCGTTGCATACGGGATCGTTGGCCGGATCGGAAAATGCCTATCAGGCGGCTTTTGCCCAGAGTGGCATCCTGCGTGCGCATACCGTGAGCGAGTTGTTCGATCTGGCGATGATCTTTGCCTACCAACCTTTGATCCAGGGCAATCGGGTGGCGATTGTCTCGAACTCGGGCGGGATTGGCATTATTGCCGCCGATGCGGTCGAACGCAGTGGCTTGGTGCTGGCAGGTTTTACGCCCGCAACGATTGAACACCTCCACGCAACCCTGCCCGCTTCGGCGAGTGTCTACAACCCGATCGATCTGCTTGGTGATGCACGGCGTGACCGCTATCGGATCGCCATTGAGGCCGCGCTCGCTGATCCTGCCGTAGATGGCGTGATTGTATTGGTGACGCCCCAGGCCCTTTCGGAATTGGTCGAGACGGCCGAAGTGATTGCTGATGCAGCGGAGGCCCAGACTAAGCCGGTGGTGGCGAGTTTTATGGGTGGCTATAGTCTTGGGCCAGCCCTAGCGACCCTCAATCGTCGTCGGGTGCCAAACTATATCTTTCCCGAACGGGCGGTGCAATCCTTGGCCGCCATGTATCAGTACTATCTGCACACCCAGCGCCCAACGCCCCATTATCTCCACTTTTCGGTCAATCTTGATCAGATCCGGGCGATCTTTGCTGGTGCCCGCGCCGCCGGACGGATCGAATTGAGTGAAGGCGAGATTCGGCTGGTCTTGGCCGCGTATGGCCTGCGTCTGCCCGAAAGTCGCCTCGCTCGCTCGCCGGCCGAAGCCGCCCAGATTGCCGCCGAATTAGGCTTTCCCGTTGCCATGAAGGTGTCGAGCCCTGATATTTTGCTCAAGAGCGAAATTGGGGGTGTACAATTGGGCGTGACCAATGCCGAAACGGCTGAAGAAAGCTTTGAGTTGATCGAGTACCGGGCGCGCAAATATTGGCCTGGGGCCTATATTCGGGGCGTGGTGGTGCAAGAAATGGTGCGCCCCGGACGTGAATTGTTGATCAGTGTGACCCGTGACCCCCAATTTGGCCCGCTGCTTGCAGTCGGGATGCGGGGTATCTATGTCGAGGTGCTGAAAGACATGGCTTTTGGCCTGGCCCCGCTTAGCGTTGAAGATGCCCATACGATGATCAGTTCGTTGCGGACCTATCCCCTGTTACGCGGAGCCGATGGCGGCCCGCCTGCCGATCTGGCTGCGGCCGAAGATGTGCTGTTACGGGTCGCCCAGTTCTGTTGTGATTGCTCCGATGTGGTTGAGCTTGATCTGAACCCGTTGGTGCTTCATCCCCACGGCGAGGGCGCAATTGTCCTCGACGCCCGGATTATTTTGGCCTAATCCCTGCGGAGATCGCCCATGGCAACGCTCTATGTCGCCTCGACCGAGACCTTCGTCGGAAAGAGTGCCGTCTGCATCGGTCTGTTGCGTCGCATGCAACGCGATGGCCTCAGCGTCGGCTACATGAAGCCGGTGAGTGTGTCGGTCGCCCATACGCCTGACTCGGTCATGGATGAAGACGCCGCTTTTATTCGCTCGACCCTCGGTCTGGATGCGACCCTCGAACAGATCGCCCCGGTCTTGATCACCCCCGGTGTGGTCGAGTCGATCCTGCGGGGGCAGGCACCTAGTTACCACCGCGCCTTGCGTGATGCCTATCTGGCGATCGCGCGGAACAAAGATGTGGTCGTCCTTGAAGGGACCAATACCTGGTCGGAAGGGGCGCTGGTTGATCTGACCTCGGATCAGGTGACCGATCTGCTGCAAGCCCCGGCGCTGCTGGTCTCGCGCTACAATTCAACCCTAAATGTAGATACGATCCTTTCAGTACAGCGTTATGTGGGCGACCGTTTGCTCGGGGTGCTGATCAACCAGATTGATGAACCGCAGTTCGAGTTTGTCCAGACCCGGGTGGTCCCGTTCCTCGAAGGGCGTGGCATTCCGGTGTTTGGGGTCTTGCCCCGCGATCCGACCCTGGCCGGAATTAGTGTCGAAGAGTTGATCGAGCATATTGGTGGCCAGTTGATCGGCCAACGGGCTTGGTGCAGCCGTACGGTCGAAGCCCTGATGATCGGGGCTATGGGGGCCGATGCCAGCCTCTCGTTCTTCCGTCGGCGCGCCAATAAGGCCGTGATCACCGGCGGGGATCGCAGCGATCTTCAGTTGGCCGCCCTCGAAACGAGTACCAGTGTCCTGGTCTTGACTGGCAACTTCCGTCCCAGTCCCCAGGTGATTGATCGCGCCGAAGAACGCCAGGTGCCGATTATTCTTGTGCCTGATGATACGCTTGCTACGGTTGATCGGGCCGAGCGCCTGTTTGGACGGGTGCGTTTTCACCAGGCTGCCAAACTGGCCCGCTTCGCCGAATTGATGGATGCGAACTTCGCTTTTGATCGGCTCTATGAGGCGATCGGTATGACCACCCCAGGAACCTTATGAGTGATCAGCCTGAACAGCTTGGCCCGTTGCGTTTTGAAACCAATCTGGACTATCCCTACCCCTTCGCCGTCGAGCATCCGCCCCACTTCTGGATGGAAGAGACCACCGGGGTCTTGGCAGTAGCGGTTGAGGTCTATCTGCGCGCCGAAAAGCTCGAACCAGCCCACCTCGAGGTGCTGAAACTCTATCTGCGCCAGTATATCGAGCGGGCCGTCATGGCCGATGATGGCGGCGTTCGCTCGCGTCTGTTGGGGCGGATCGAGCGTCTGCGCACGATTGGTGATGTCGGTCGCCTGGTCGAAAGTATGAATGAAGTTGGGATGGAGCCGTTTTAAGCCCGTATGTATCAGCGTTTTCTGCGCCCGATCCTCTTTCGGTTGTACGGCGGCGATGCCGAGGCGGCCCACGAATTGACCATGCGCCTGTTGGCAACGGTGGCCCGTTCGCGCCACCTGACCGCCCTGGTGGGCCAGATCTTTGGTGGCGTTGGCCGATCCTGTGAATTGTTTGGGCTGCGGTTTCCCAATCCAGTGGGTCTGGCCGCAGGCATGGATAAGGACGGCCATGCCCTGCCGATCTGGCCCGCGCTCGGCTTCGGGTTTGTCGAAGTGGGCACGGTGACCTGGCGACCCCAGCCGGGCAATCCGCGTCCACGCCTGTTTCGGTTGCCCGCCGATGCCGCCCTGATCAACCGTATGGGCTTTAATAACCAGGGGGCCGCCGCTCTGGCCGCTCGGCTCGCCGCCATGCCGCCGCTACCCGTGCCACTTGGCATCAGCCTCGGTAAATCGAAGGATACCCCGCTCGAACAGGCCGTTGAAGACTATTGCGCCTCGTTCACGGCCCTCTGGCACGCGGCCAGTTACGTGGCGGTGAATATCAGTTCGCCCAATACGCCAGGGCTGCGCACCTTGCAGGATCGGGCCCAACTCGCTACCCTGCTTGCGACCCTGCAGGCCGAAAATCGGCGTCTGGCTGCCATGCATGCAGCGTCACCCCGCCCAATTCTGGTAAAACTGGCCCCCGATTTGAGTGATCCCGCGATCAGTGAGGCCCTGGCCGTCTGTACCGAGCATGGCGTGGCGGGGCTGATTGCCGTCAATACCACGCTGGCGCGCACGGGCTTGGCGGCGGCGAGTGACACTCGGGCCAAGGAAACCGGGGGCCTGAGCGGGCCGCCCCTGGCCGAACGGGCCCGCGCTGTGGTACGCTTGATTGCCCGGGAAAGTGGCGGACAGCTGCCCGTGATTGGGGTGGGTGGGATTGCCAGCCCCGCCGACGCCGAGCAGATGTTTGCGGCAGGCGCGAGCCTCATCCAACTCTACACCGGCCTGGTCTACCAGGGTCCCGGCCTGCCCCGCCGGATCGGGCGGGCCATGCTAACATAAACATAGCCGATAACCGATAGCGTGTTGCGATAGGCGCATTTCCATCACGATGGGGTGCGCGCAGCGCAAGCTTGTCACCCTGATTCCTTCGACTGCGCTCAGGATAAGCTCCGCGAAGGGTCTTCTGTAGCTCACGAGAGATGCTTCGCTACGCTCGGCATGACAGGTGGGTGCGGAGGTTGCAACCGCCCTGATTCTATCGGGCCGCGGCGGCCCTTGATTGTGGTACCATAACGAGGCGATTAATATCAATTACGATTGAAGATGTCGTGTTATTGTGATACTCTGCACGCCCGCTATGTTACCCCGAACGAAGTGAGGGGTCTTCTATGCGGATCAGTGCAGATTCCTCACTGCGTTCGGAATGACAACGGGCGAGCTGATCCATTTCCATTCGGCATGATCAGTGCGGTTTGCTACTCAGGAGCGCAGCACTAACCCCCAAAACCCACCATGTTACTTCTTCCCCACGAGCGGATCTACGCCGCGTTAGATACCCCCACCTTAAACGAAGCGCTGGCCCTCGCTGCCCCCTTGCGCCCTTTTGTGGGTGGCTTCAAGGTGGGCCTCGAATTGTGTACCGCTGCTGGTGTGCCCCAGGTTGTCGCGGCAGTTGCGGCAGCCGGGGGGGCTGTGTTCCTTGATCTGAAGTTGCACGACATTCCGAATACTGTGGCAGGCGCGGTGCGCTCGGTCTGCGCCCTGGGGCCGAGTGTGCGCATGTTGACGCTGCACTGCCAGGGTGGCTCGGCCATGCTGCGGGCGGCGGTCGCAGCGGCGCAGGCGATGCCGACCCGCCCGTTACTGCTTGGGGTTACGGTCTTGACCAGTATGGATGCAACCGCTCTGCGTGATGAACTCGGGGTTGCGCCTGCGCTGGCTGACCATGTTGTGGCGCTGGCCCAATTGGCTCAGGCCAGTGGCCTGGACGGGGTTGTGGCCTCGCCGCACGAGGCGGCCGCGATTCGGCAGGCCTGCGGCCCGGATCTGCTAATCGTTACACCGGGCGTGCGCCCAGCCTGGGCCGAGGCGGGTGATCAGCGGCGGGTGGCAACCCCGGCGGCAGCTTTTGCCGCTGGGGCCGATTACCTGGTGGTGGGCCGTCCCTTGACGGCGGCTCCTGACCCGGCAGCTGCGGCCGCCCGCCTGCGCGACGAGTTGGTGGCACCGTGAACGGCTTGGGCGTGAGCCACGTGCGCTCCTGGTTGCTACTGCTGGCCCTGATCGTCTTGCTTGGGTTGGTGGCCTGTTCCGCGCAGGGGAGTCCGCCCCCAGTTGCTACGCCCCAGCCTGCGGCTTCCCGCACCATTCTGGTGCTGTGGCATGCCTGGCCGCAGCCCGAAAGCCGCACGCTGGCCGGGTTGGTCGAACGCTTTAACCGCACCACCCCAGGCACCCAGGTCGTCATCCAGAGCCGTCCTGCCGCCACGTTGCGGGCCGATCTGGTGGCCGCAATCACCGAGGGCGGTGGCCCACATGTGGCACTGCTGCCGAGCCATACCCTGGGCGGTCTCGCCGATGAAGGGGTGCTCTTGCCGGTTGATGGCGTGCTGAGTGCCGAAGAGGTCGCGAACCTACTGCCGAGTGCCGTGGGGGCGGCGAGCCTCAGCAATGGTGAGGTGACCACACTGTATGGCATCCCAATCACGTTTGACACCCTGGCCCTGTATTACAACCAGGCCAATTTTACAGGTGCGCCACCCACTGATACCGAAGCCCTCTTGGCGACGGCGCGGGGCCTGACCGATACCACCAGCAATCCCCCGCGTTGGGGGTTGGCCCTGAATCTTGGACTTGATCGAACCCTGGGCTATCTGTATGCCTTTGGCGGGCGAATCTTTGATCCACAGGGCCGGGTCGCGCTGGGCCTCGAAGGGCGCACTGGAGCCGAGGCCTGGTTAGGTTGGTTGGCGGCCCTGCGTGAAGATCAACGGGTGCTGGCCAGCCTTGATGGCATCGCGGTGGACAATGCCCTGGCGGCACAGCGGGCAGTCATGACGATTGACTGGTCGTATGCTGCCGGAACCTACCATACAATCTGGCCTGGCAGCATGGGCGTGGCCCCCTTGCCGCGCCTCACGAGCACGGGCCAAGCCCCCCGTCCCTATGTGCAGAGTGAAGTGCTGATCTTGAATGTGCGGCTCAGCGAACCGGAACGCGAGGCCGCCGCGAGCTTTGCGCGTTTCTTGCTGAGCGAAGAGGCCCAGCGCGAACTGTTACGGGCGGGACGGCAACCCGTGCTGCTGAGCCTTGATCTCAATGCCGAGGATGCGGCGCTGACCCCCGAACGCCAGCATGCAGCCCTGGTCTTTCGTGTCCAGGCCGAAGCGGGCTTGCCGATGCCCAATACGCGGCTCGCAAACGAGTTTGTCTGGAGCGTCTTGACCGATATGCATGGCAGTGCCTTGCGCCGTTTGTTGACCCCGGCCCAGGCTGTCGAGAGTGCTGATACCATTTTGCGTTCGCGCCTGGAATAGGCCAGGACGGCTCAAAGCGAACGGCATTGGGGAAGTGCCAGGGTTTTAGGGTGGTGCGGTGGCTTCACCGCCAAACCACACCCACCGCTGGCGGCGAGCAAGATCCTGCTGGCAAACGTAGTGATACGCCCGTGCCGTGGGCGTGAACACCTCGGCTCTGGCACGCGAAGGCCACTTGCGTGACCTGATGAGCCCGCGCAGGCGGGCTTTGCACAACTGTAGCCCGAGGCTTGAGCCTCCGGGGACGCGTACTCTGGCGTGTGCCAGCAGGATCGTTGCAACAGCCCTGGAAGTTGGCTACAGTTTGGTAGGCAGGTCATGTTATAATTACGACCGTGCCTAGTCATTACACTTCAAGGCATAATCCGAGCGTTCTGACCCTTTAGCACGAAGTAAACTAGTTGCCCGCCGTGCCAAGATGTAGTAGAATAGGCCCGTGCGGCTGACCTAAGACAGTTCGTACTCTCCGCTGGTAAAGGCCGGCGCGCTCTTGCCTCTGCCCCACAACTGGCTGACGGCCCAAGGAGGATATGCATGGCAAGCAGAACCGAAGAGATGGTGCGGCATCTGAAGGCCCTGTCCATGAACACGCCCGACATCGAGGCTTCCGCCGTCGTGAGTGTTGATGGCCTCATCATGGCTTCGGCGCTGCCCGCAGACGTGGAAGAGGATCGCGTCTCAGCCATGAGCGCCGCGATGCTCTCGCTCGGTGAGCGGATCGCAAACGAATTGCGCCGCGGTCAACTCGATCAGGTGTTTGTCCGCGGTGAAGACGGCTATGTTATCCTGATGGCCATCGGCGAAGAAGCCGTGCTCACGGCACTCGCCCAGAGCCGGGCTAAGCTCGGTCTGGTCTTCCTGGATATGCGCCGTACTGCCAACGAGTTGATCAATCTCGTGTAGTCTTGCTGGTTGCGTCCATAGTTCGCGTACAGACTCTTCAAAAGGGCCTGGGGGAACCCCTAGCCCTTTTGGTGTTGGTGTTGCCCAATGGTTGCAACAACCGTGGCGGCCCGATTCGCCGGTGGCGGCCATGATCCCGCATAGGGCAGCTCAATGTGGCTGCCCAGGGCGACCACGCCGGGTCGCCCCCTCCCGATCCACGACCATCTGGTTACAGCGAACCCGCGAGCACAACCTCGTCACTTGGGGTGCTACTGCCGCCGTCTGGCTCAATCGTGACCATTACTTCGAGGAAGGCATTGACCTCACGCGGGGCTTCAACCAGCAGCCGGGCAAGGCCACTTTCGTCCACCACAAAGGTGCCAGCGGCAGTCTGATGCGCCCCGTCCGCCAGCCAGAACTGATAGACCTGGCCTGGGGCAAGGTTCGGCAGGCCACTAAACAGCACCACCGCGCTGCTTTCGCCAGGGTACATATACATCTCGCCCCGCGCATTGGTGACGTTGTTGGTAGGATTCAGTTGGCGGGTTGCGACACCCGGCGCACTCACAAACGAGATGACAAAACCATCATTGGCGAGTTGCTGGCTTAATTGGGTGATCCGCGCTTCGCCCGCTGTCAGTTGGGCCGCCAGGGCTTCTTGCCGCTCCTGGGTAGTTGCCAAACTCGCTTGCAGCTCGGCCATCGTTGCGACGAGGGCCTGGTTGCTCTGATCAAGACTGGCAATGCGCTGGCCTAAACTCACACTCAGGCCGGTCAGGGCTAGCACTAACGTCGCCAGCGCGGCGAACATCAAGGGTTGGATCCAGTTGCGGCGGGTGCGGGAGGGCTGAGGGGGGGGCGGGGTTGCTGCCTGCTGATCGGCCGCAATCCGGGCCATGAGTTGGCTACGCACCCGGTCAGGGGGGGCCAGCGCCGGGGTCGCATACGGCAACAGGGCGACCACCTCGCGCAGTTGGCGTAACGCTTCCTGGTGGGTCGGTGACTCGGCAAGCTGCGCCTCAACCGCAGGCCGGTCGCTCAGATCCAGGGCACCGAGCGCATAGGCGGCCAATTCGGGTTCGTTGGCAGGATCGTCGTGATGATCGTTCATAGATAGCTGCGTATTCTAGCGGTCTTCAAGACCAATGCCTTGGTGTTGAAGCAGGCCTTTCAGTTTTTGAAGCGCCAGCCGAACCCTTGTTTTGACGGTTCCCAGTGGATTATCGAGCTGATTAGCAATTTCGCGTTGCGAGAGGCCCCCAAAATAGGCGAGTTCGATCACCTGACGTTGGTCGGCGGGCAGTTCGCCAAGGGCTTGACTGATCAACCGCCGCCGCTCGGCTTCCCAGGTCTGTTCATCAATCGTGGGCTGAGGATCGGGCAAGCTCAGCCAAAATTCATCTTCGTTACTAGCGCTTTGGGGGCGGCTTTGCCGTCGGCGCAACTCGTCAATACAGAGGTTGCGGGCAATCCCAAAGAGCCACGGTGCAAATTGACCATTGCTGGTCTGAAAGGTGCTGGCACGACGCCATACGCGCCAGAACGTCTCTTGCACCATCTCTTCGGCGAGATCCGTATTGCGCAAAATACGCAAAGCAAGGCCGTAAACGACCCGACTGTAACGTGCATAGAGTTGCTCGAGCGCTTCGGCATGACCACGCGCTACAAGACTAACCAATGCTTCGTCACTGAGGGGTTCGGGCTGAGTAAGACGGTCACTACGCAGGGCCAAACCGATTCACCTACACTATACTCTACGGTTGCACCCAACTGTTGGATGTATGCCGAACCTGAATACGTGCATTATACAACAAGGGTTGTTGGGCACGATTTCGGAGTAGACAGTTTAGGAATTATTATCAGATCAACTATCTAGCAAGGAAGCCCCGTATCCGGGCTGCTCATCCTTGCGGAGCAACCCAAAATTGGGCACAATGGGTACAATATCAGGAATTACCTTGACGCTGCATTGCTCAATGCTATACTCGCGTTTGTGGAGTTTATCACAAGCGAGACTGCGCTAGAACAAGGAATAGATTCATGGCGGCCTATCCGTCGCCCGCTCCCGATGCTGCGCGCACCTTTATGCTCAGCAGCCATGTTGCCGATACCGACCCGCGTGCTGCGACGTTGCCGACCCTGCATGTGAACGGGGTTGCTGACCTCTTCAATGCCGCCGATCTGACGACTGATTTGATGGCTGTCGAGCAATTGCTGCTTGAGCGGGTCGCTTCGCGCTCGGCGCTGATTGCGGCAGCCAGTGCCCATACGGTTCGCTCAGGTGGCAAGCGCCTACGTGCCGCCCTGGCCTTGCTGGCGGCGCGTTTAGGCAACTACCAATTGGCGCAGGTTATCCATGCCGCTGCGGCGGTTGAGTTGATCCAGGCGGCGTCGCTGGTGCATGACGATCTGGTGGATCAGGCGGCGCGTCGCCGTGGGCGCGTGACCGTGCATGCCCAATGGGATAACGACGTCGCCCTAATGGTCGGGGATTACTTTTTTGCGCTCGCAGCAGGCGAAATGGCCCTCAGCCCCGATCCGCGCATTATTAGCTACTATGCCCAGGCTGTGCAAACAATTGTGGAGGGCGAACTCAGCCCGGTGATGGTGATTGAACCCGTCGAGACGGCACTCAGTCAGTACTATTACAAAACCGGAGCCAAAACTGCTGCCCTCTTCGAGGCGGCGTGCAAAGCGGGCATGGCGGCGGGTGGTGGCAGTGAAGCTCAGATTGCGGCCATGGGTGCCTATGGCTTTGATCTGGGGATGGCCTTCCAGATTGTGGATGATGTCCTGGACTTCACCAGCGACGAGCACACGCTGGGCAAACCCGCCGGCAACGATCTGCGCCAGGGTACGATCACCCTGCCTCTGATCCTGGCGATGGCCCATACCGCCAGTCCCCGTTTGCGGGCGCTGATCGAGCATGGCCCGCCTGATGATGCGCAGGTACGGGCCGCGATTGCCGAAGTGATGGCTGCCGGTGGGATCGAGGCAGCCATGGGTGAGGCGCGCTGCTTTATCGCCCAGGCGGTTGGCTACCTCGATCCCTTCCCGCCTTCGGTGGCGCGCAGTGCCTTGATCGATCTGGCCCAGTTTGTCCTGACCCGTGAGGCGTAGGGACCCGGGGCACGGATTGGGGCGCAGCACGCTGCGCCCCTACCCCTCCATGCCCCTCCACGCCCCCTATCGCCGTTGCGCGGTGCGCAACGCAAACGCCACCCCTTGTTGCAGATCGGCGCGGGTGATAATATCCCCCAAACTGATGCCCAAGGCCACGATCGTTTCGGCCACATCGGGCCGAATTCCGGTCAGGACGGTATTTGCACCCAGCAGTCGCACGGCGCGTGCCGATTGGATCAACACATTGGCAACCTGGGTGTCTACGACCGGCAGACCAGTGATGTCCAGAATCACCAGGTGGACTCGTTGGCTTGCCACTGCTTCAAGCAGACTCTCGACGATGCGTGCGGCGCGTTGACTATCCAGCGCCCCAATCAGCGGCAGCACCAGCACCCCGTCGCTAATCCGCAAAAGCGGGGCTGATAATTCGGCCAGCAAAGCGGCCTGTGCGTGGATGGTCGCCGCTTGGGTCGCCGCCTGCTGCGCTAATTCGGCAGCCTGGCGTGCTTCGGTCACATCCGAACTGATCATCAACGTGCCCCCACTCGCGGCACGCTGGTGGGCCACCTCGATCCACCTACCATCAGCCAGCTGTTGATCCAGGGTTGCTCCATGGCGAAAGGCATTGAGGTGGGCGGCAAGCCAACTTGCCTCATTGCCCGTGCTCGGCGCATACTGGCCGAGTTTGATGCCCGCCTGTAACCAGGCTTCAAAGCTGCGCCCATGGCTCAGGGCCTCGGCACTGGTGGCATAGATCGTCCGGTGACGCTGATTCCAGTAAAGCAGGCGCTCGTTTGGGTCAAAGAGCGCAAACCCTTCACGCACACTCTCCATCGCATCACGGAATTGTTGGAGACTGCTACTCGCTTCGGTTTCAGCCAACTGCCAACGGGTAACATCAGACAGTTGCCAGATCACCCCATCAGGGCTGGCGGCCAGATTACAACTGACCCAGCGCTCGGGTGGTTCTTGGATCATTGCTTCGAAATGCAGGCGCGGGAGCTCCTGGGCCATGAGTGCTTGCAGATCATCGTGCATCATCGCCCATGATCCAGGCTCCCATTGAAACAGGCGTACCAATGCCTCGGCCAGGGGCCACCAAGCCCGGTCGTTACAAACAGATCTTCCCAGGCCGCATTGATGCCACAGACAATTCCAGCACGGTCAGTTATGGCACAGGGCTCAGACAATACCTTCAGCAAAGGCATAAGCGGGTGGGGGGTGTGGGCCGCATCATCGCTGGCCGGGGAGGACATAGGGTGACTCCTTGCACAACAAAAGCAGGGCCGGGAATCGAGGAATGTTCACTTGAATCTGGAGATCGGCATTCAATAATCTACCATAGATGGCGCATTCGCGGGAAGCCGGTTTTCGCGTTGTCATAGGGCGATTGCATCTTTCTGCCGTGGGCGTGAACGCCTCGGCTATGGCACGCGAAGGCCACCTGCGTGGCCTGATCGAGCCGACGAAGGTCGGCGTTGCCTCCCGTAGCCGAGCCGTTCACGGCGACGGAATGGGTAGCACGGAACGGTGTGATGCGCTGAAGCCTCACATCAATCGAAGATGCAATCGCCCTACTCATTGTCAAGGCAGATGCAACATCAAAATGAAAACCCCCTCATCTTTACGCCAAGGACTAGTCAAACTGCCCATCATGTGGTACAACTATGGACAGGAATTGCACATACATTGCACAGCTAATGAACAGGGAGAAGCCCGATGGAACTAACGGGCAAGCGAGTCGTAATAACCGGTGGGGGGCGTGGGCTCGGGCGTGCGATGGCCCTTGCACTCGCCCGGGCGGGCGCGGCAGTTGCCGTGGTTGCCCGTACCGCCGATGAACTAGTCGAGACGGTCTGGCTGATTGAAGAGCAGGGTGGACAGGCCCTTGCCATTCCGGCTGATGTACGTGATGCTGCACAGGTTTATGGAATGGTTGCACAGGTTCAGGAACAACTTGGCTCGATTACCACCGTGATCAATAGTGCCGGCGTTGGTCTGCGCGCCCCCATTCACGAAACGAGCGAAGCCCAATGGGACGATGTGCTTGATTCGTTGCTAAAAGCCAGTTATCTGGTGAGCGCAGCCGTCATTCCGGCGATGATTGCCCAGGGTGGTGGCAATATCATTAACGTAGGCGCACCGCTGGATCGCATTGCGGCCCCCGGTTTTGCCGCCTATTATGCCGCAAAATCGGGTGTTGATGGCCTTACCCGGGTTATGGCAAAGGATTTGCGCCGCTATGGCATCAATGTGAACCAGTTGCACCCGGGTGGGTTTGCCGATACGCGCATGGTGCGCCAAACCGTGCCCGACCTGCGTGGCCCCTTGCTCGATCCCGCCGAAATTGGTGCACTCGCGGTCGTTCTGGCGGCTGAACCGCCCCGTGGCCGTACCGGCCAGACCTTTGATGCCCATCAATGGAGATCAGTCACTGCTTAGAATCAGTGCAAACCGAGTCTTGACAAATGCTGTGCAAACTATAGAATATAAGCAACTCTAATCTTTGAAACCACGGATATCTTGAACCTGAAGCAACCTGGAGACGGTGGTCATTCGCACTACCAGACTATTTTGCCCGACCCTGTCAGTTCCACATTAGTTGTAGACCAGGAGTAGACGCTGTGAATGCTTTCCGCAAGCCAGACGTGAGCGACGAGATCCTGGAAGAAGTCCAGCCAGAGGAAGAGCCTGCCATGGCCGATGGTTGGGACGATGCCGAAGCGCTGGAAGTAGAAGTTGAACCCGACGAACTGGATGTTGCTGAGCATGGCTCGTCCATCGAGGACTCGGTGCAGCTCTATCTGCACGAGATCGGCCAGGTACCGCTGCTCAATGCCGAAGAAGAGCGCAACCTTGCGATGCAGATTACCCGCAGCAAGGAAGCGCGCCAGCGCATTGCCAACGAAGATTATGCGACCGGGCGTGAGCGTATGCAGCTCGAAGTCGAAATTGCCCGGGGCGAAGACGCGCGGCGCAAGCTGATCCAGGCGAACCTTCGCTTGGTCGTGAGCGTGGCGAAAAAATATATCGGTAGCCCGATGGCCTTTATGGATCTGGTGCAAGAGGGCAACATCGGCCTGATGCGCGCCGTCGAGAAGTTTGACTATACCAAGGGCAATCGGTTTAGTACTTATGCAACCTGGTGGATCCGCCAGGCCGTGACCCGCTCAATCGCTGAGCAGAGCCGCCTGATCCGTCTGCCCGTCCATCTTTCGGAGTCGATTGTGCATCTGCGTCGGGCGATCTACCGCCTTGAGCAGGAACTCGAACGCGAACCGACTGCCGAAGAATTGGCCCACGCCATGGGCATGAGC
The DNA here is from genome assembly GCA_048381555.1 of Oscillochloridaceae bacterium umkhey_bin13. Classification (GTDB taxonomy): domain Bacteria; phylum Chloroflexota; class Chloroflexia; order Chloroflexales; family Chloroflexaceae; genus Viridilinea. The sequence continues at coordinate 51,805 of JBLWKA010000015.1, read as the reverse complement.
CTGCGCAAGATCAAGCGGCTGCTTCAGGCTTCGACCCAGCCCGTTTCGCTCGAACAGCCCTTGAACAACGAGAGCGAAGGCCGGGTTGGTGAAGTCCTTGCCGATGAGAGCCTCGAAACCCCGATGGAGATTGCGGCAGCCAATATGCTGCACGCCGAACTCAGTGCGGCCCTGAATGATCTGCCTGATCGCGAGCGCAAGATCCTGCAACTGCGCTACGGTTTGCTTGACGGGCAGCGCCGCACCCTCGAAGAAGTTGGGGTTGCTTTTGGGATCACCCGCGAGCGCACCCGCCAGATCGAGGCCGAAGCGCTCCGTCGCCTGCGCCACCCCAGCGTGGGCAACCGTTTGCACGGCTATCTGGATTAAGTCAAACTAGCTTAGCCTAGCCGCAAGCGGCGGGGGTTGGATGCCCATCCAAACCCCGCCGCTTGCTATTGTTCGCGGTTCAGCGCCGCCGCGAGCACCCGATCAAGCCGAATGCTATCATGGGCAAGTTGCGCATTGGGGTAGCTCACCTGCGGAATACGTTCGCTGATCAATTGGGCCACGTGATCGGCTAGGTTTTGCGCGCCTGGATCAAGCGCCGCATACACGGTTTGGCGCAGTGGATCGCTCAGCCGGTCGGCCCGCAAGCCAAAGCGCGTAACCAGGCCGGTGCTGGCCCCACAGTAGCGCGCCGCCTGAAGCTGATCGCCCGCTGTAAGGGCCACCTTGGCCCGCAGCGCCAGGATCACGGCCAGTTCCGCCGGACCGTGCATTCTGATGGCGGTGCGCTGGGCTTCGGGTAGGATCGCGGCAGCGCGATCATACGCACCTTGGGCCAAGGCTAGGTGCGCTTGCCAATAGAGCAGGTAGGCTCGCCCGTAGCCTATCCCCAACTGGGTGACGAACCGTTCGGCACTGGCTAAGCACATTGCCGCTGCGTCAAATTGACCTTCTTCTAGGTTGATCACGGCGAGCCGCAATTGGGCTTCCCAGGTGGCGGTCTGATCACCCGCCGGGCCTAAGGCGACCAGCAGCTGTTCAAGCATCTGTCGTGCGACATGCAGTTCGCCCTTGGCACGTAGGGCTTCAGCCAGATCGCATTGATAGCGATAATACATGACCTGTTCGCCAACGGTTTCGGTTAGGTATACCGCTTCGGCGAGGGCGGGCACACCTTCGTGATATTTGCCGTCACAGGCATAACTGTAACCAAGCTGGTTGAGCGCATAGGCCAGCAACAAGGGTTGGTCGAGGGTGCGGGCCAGGGTGACGGCTTCAGCAAGAATGGTGGCACAGATGCTCAGGTTGCCCGGAAAACGGGTCAGCATGCCGGCGAGGATTAGGCCCAGGGTGACGTCGGCGGGCGTGCCATAGTAACGCGCCAACGCTAGGCCACGCTCGATCTGGCGATAGGCCCCCAGCGCACCCTGCTGAGAAGCCAGATAGCCCGTGGTGAGCAAGGCCCGCGCTTGCAGGGCGGGTGGCATGGTGCTCCCAACCTCGGCAGCGAGCAACGGTTCGACCAGCCGCCCTTCGTAAACGGCTCCGCGACTGAGCCAGAAGCTGTGCAGGGCGGTGGTGATGCGCGCCGCGATCACGCCACCATCGTGCTGGAGCGACCATTGCAGCGCGGCGCGTAGATTGGGCAATTCGACAGCGAGCTGATCCATGGCTTGCGGGGCTTCAGCGGTGCGCAGCAGCGGCGCGAAGCCTTCGGCCAGATCCGCGTAGTAGGCGGCATACAAGGTGTAATAGACAGGTGCCTCGGGTTGGAGGGCCAGGCGTTCACGGGCATAGGCGCGCAGGGTTTCGAGCAAGCGCATACGTCCGTTTTCAAGCGTTTGGATCAGGTTCGCTTCGTGCAAGGTCGCCAGTTGGGGCGCGGTAATGTCCACAGCAGCGGCGGCGGTTGCATCGAAACTACCCCAGAAGACGCCGAGCCGGGCAAAGGCGGCTTGGTCGGCGGGCGCAAGCAACTGTTCGCTCCAGGCGAGTGTGGTTTGCAAGGTGCGCTGGTGCGCTGGCAGATCAATGAAATCTGCCTCAACCGAGGCAATTCCGGCATCGAGGCTTGCCAGCAGCGCGGCGGGATCACGTTGATCACTGCGGGCGGCAGCCAGTTCGATCGCGAGCGGCAGGCCATCCAGGCGCTGGCAGAGGGCGGCGATCACGGGGGCATTCGTCGTGCTCAGCACAAAATCAGGCTTGATCGCGCTCGCCCGCTCACAAAAGAGCCGGCTCGCGGGGGCTGCGGCGACTTTGGCAAGCCGGAGACTGCTTGGCAAGGCCAAGGGTTGCAGCAGAAAGCGCTGCTCGGCACGCAGACGCAAGGGCGTGCGACTGGTGGCGAGCAGCACCAATTGGGGCGCAGCGGCGAGCAAACGGGCGACCAGTGGGGCCACAGCGGGCAGATGTTCGCAATTATCGAGCACCAACAGTTGCCTGCGCGTCGCCGCCAACGTCAGCAGGGCCGCCTCAGTGTTGACGCCCGGCGACCCAAGGGCCGCGGCGAGACTTGGGATCAGCGTAGCGGCATCGTTGAGCGGAGCCAACTCAACGAAGGTGCTGCCATCCCCAAATGCCGGGGCCAGCCGCGTAGCCGCTGCGAGGGCCAGGCGCGACTTGCCGACCCCCGGCGGGCCAAGCAGGGTTACGAGGCGCACCGTCGGCGTTTGGAGTTGGGCGCACAGGCGATCGAGATCCGCGTCGCGCCCGAGCAACGGGGTCGGGGCGCTGGGCAGGCAGGCGCTTGGGGTTGGCACGGGCGGAGGCGGGGCACTGGGGGCAAGGCGGGCCGCCGCGACAAACGCCGCGTGTTCATCTAAGGGAAGGCGTAGCGCCACGGCAAGGCGCAATGCCGTAGCGCGGGGCGGTAGGCGTACCCCGGCCTCGTACTTGCGCACCAACGAGAGTGAAATGCCAGCCTGGGCCGCAAGCTGGGCCTGGGTCAAACTGTGTTCGAGGCGGGCCTGCTTGAGCCACGCCGGAAACGCGATCGGTGGGCGCATGAGGAGGTGTGTTCTATGAGCTTGACCAGTCCACGATCACGAGGCCGGGTACCTGAGCAAAGTCACGCGAGTTGCGGGTTACCAGTGTTGCCCCATCCATGAGTGCAATGGCGGCAATACGCAGATCCTGCGTTCCTATACGGACACCTTGTTTACGGAGATTGACAACGAGGGCATCGATTTGGGCTGTGTAGTCAATAATGGTAAAGCTTGTGAAGTATTCAATAGCCATGCGTAGGCGCACATACGCAGTGGCACGCGCATCAGCGGTTGTTGAGGCACGGACGGCTGCCAACCAGCCCCGTAGCTGTTCTTCAATCGTGATAACGCTGATCAGAACTTGTTCTGAACCAGCGGCTTGCACCTGATCGCGAACACCTGCATGCCCACGCTGATCGAGACTGACATGATCGGTGTCAAGCAGAAATCTCACGATGGGGTTTCCTCATCAAGTAGTCGGCGCTGACGTTCGACTTCGGCAAGCATGGTGTGGAATGCATCGTCATCGGGAAAAGCTCCGGCGTGTCGCGGCCACGCGGCAGGCAGTGGGGTTTTGTCAGGCTCAAGCGTTATCTGGACGATCTCAACACCTGCCTGACGGCGCGCTATGAGTACTTCGCGGATCTGCATAAGGGCAGCTTCGCGTGAGCTTGCTTCAACTTTGATGTCTGGAAACTGTAATGCACGTGCGCTGTAATGTTCGGGCGAGCGCCGAGTAAGTTCAATATCAATAATCATGGCTTCCCCCACAGTAAGAAAACCCAATCCTTCGGCGTGCTGTCTGAGGCAATGGCATACGTCCATGTCCCATCAAAATCGCTAGCTGGCACGCGCACGGTCGGGTTCCCTTCAATTATACGCAAACTGCGTCCACTTGGAAAGAGATTAACGTACACGCTATCGTATCATACATAGCACAAATATGCAAGTATCAAGCTTGGCTCCGTATCGCCACGCGCCGCATGTGTCACTTTTGTGTTACTGATCGGGATAGCTTCCCTCTTGTTCTCGAAATGGGCCTATGTTGTAATACGCATATTCAACGCACCACAACGCTATGAATGACCCCAGGATCGCGGGCGTAGCTGCCAAGTCCTAATGTGGGATGGTTTCAGCTGCGACCCCGACTTTGTTGTGTCTGCATGAAGGAGCATTATGCGTACGCGCAGGAGTCTGCCCAGTCGGCGCGGGATGACGATTGGTTTGGGGTTGGTCTTGTTGCTACTGCTGAGTGTGAGTGTGTGGCCCAGTCTACCCGCCGCACGCGCCCAGGACGCTGAACTGGCCCAGGCGATCACTGAGGCCGAGCCGAACAATACCGCTGAGACGGCGCAATTGTTGGAACGCATCGGGCGTGAGAGTCCGCTACGTGGTCAGATTAACCCTGCCAGAGATGTAGATTGGTATCGCTTCGAGGCGGTCGAGGGGCGGACGTATACGGTAGAGTTGTTTAATGTAGCAACCTCGCTCAATGGTTCAGGTGGTGCGTGTGGCAGCTTTGAAAATGGCGTAAGTATGCTTATCTTCAACCCGTTGCTCGGTACGGCAATCGCCGGTGACTGTCAACCTCGGGGAAGCGTGGCGGATATTCACGCCAGTGCCCAATTCACGGCTGATACGACTGGCACCTTCTACACCCGCATGGTTTCTTTCCACACCACCGACCGACGGGCCATCGGATCCTCGGAATGACCATCCTGCGGCATCTTCAATAGCTCCAGCGACAGGTTGCTCATCACGGTCTGTAAGACCAATTCAAGCCCTCGTTGCCAACCAGGTACGAAGATCGTCAAGGCTGGATAGGTTGAGCACGCCACTCCCAAGTTCAAGCAACTGGTCGGCATTGAGTGCATCAAGTTGGGCTTGCAGATCAGTTGGCAAGGTTCCCAAGGTTTGTTCAAGGAGGCGACTGACCAGGGTACGGCTGGCTTCCAACTTGCCTTCGAGCTTGCCTTCGAGCTTGCCTTCGAGCTTGCCTTCGAGCTTACCTTCGAGCTTACCTACTTCGTGACCCTCATCCCAGGCCTGTTCCTCAAAACTGGCGAGAAAGCGTTGCATGCCGAATTCCTCCATTTCGACCTGACGTAAGGCTTGGTACGCCGGTGCTGCTAATTCGTTGGGGAGCCGAAGGACTTGATCGAGTAGGCGCAATAGACGGCGTACATCTTCGGCGGCATAGCCTTGCCGCAATAACAAGCGGTAGCGGGCAATTTTGCGGCGGAGCCGTTCGTGGACATCCTGGCGCGTATCTTGTGCATCACGTTGGATCAAGGTCAAGGTTGCCAATGGGTTGATAGTGGCTTCTAAGGTTGCTTGCGGGATGGCTCGCAACTTCACGGTTGGAAAAGCCAGTCCTAACGCGCAGCCCCACAGTTCGTAGCCAAAGCGCGTCGAGTGCCACAGCGGGGACGGATCACCAAGGACGGCGACACTGACCAATGGATGGCGTACCCGTTATACGTAAACTGCGCCGCGATGGAAAGAGTGCAACCCACACGCTATCGTATCATAAATAGCACAAATATACAAGTATCAACCTTGATCACGAGCACAAGAATAAGGAATCACCCTATGCCCATGACCTACCGCTTGGCCCTCCTTATGTGTGCATTGTTCATGTTGACCGCCTGTGGCGCACCGAGTGCCGCGCCCACATCTGTGCCTGCGGCCGCCGTACCGACGGCAAGCCCGACGGTCGCCGCGACGGACGTACCGACGGCAAGCCCGACGGTCGCCGCGACGGACGTACCGACGGCAAGCCCGACGGTTGCCGCCACGGACGTACCGACGGCAAGCCCGACGGTCGCCGCGACGGCGTCACCGACCAGCGTGGCGAGTGCGCCGGGGCAGCGGTTTCGCACTGTGCCGAGCAGCGATGGCTTTATTGCGGTGCGGGCGCAGCCGACGACCCGGAGCGCCGAAGTGCAACGCATTCCGTCAGGGAACGAGGTCGTTTGTGCGGGTACGGTACCCGGTGAGCGTTTGACCTTGTTGGGCGTGACGTCTGACCAGTGGGCCAATTGCCCAGCGCTCGGGGGCTACATCTTCGTGCCCCTGCTGATCGATTTGAGTGCCGCCCCCGCCCTGTCCACCCCGGCCGCCGTCACGTCAAGTGATCGTGATGCGATCATCGCCGCGCTGCGGGCCTATCTGGGCACAGGTGGCCCCAGTTATCGGATCGATGATCCGTGCGTGGATCGCGACTATGCGCTCGCTGTGGTGGTAGCCGATCAAGGTGGAGCCGAAGATGGCTTGGCGCTGTTACAACGTACCGCCAGCGGCTGGCAAGTACTCGTCGTTGGCCCTACCATGCTCATCCTCTACCCCGAGGAGATCACACGCTTTGGTGCGCCCGCCGATTTTGCCTGTTTGGGCGACGGGTAATACTATTCAGCGGCGTACCAGCGGCAAGAACCGTCGCTCCAGGGGTGGAATCACAACCTCTACGGTTTGGGTGACGGTGGTCACGTTGCCGGCCCGATCCATATACCGTACTGCCAATTCGTGGGTGCCAAGCTCGGTGGGCAAGATCCAGCGGTAACGGTCGTAATAGGGCTGAGGGGCCTCGAAGGTGCCATTTAGCCCAAGTTGCACTGCGACAATCCCGCCCTGGTCATCAATCGCGTTGGTTTCGATCACGACCGGCTGCCCGCGTTGCACCACCGGCACCGCTGGCTCGTCGCTGGGTTGCAACTGTGCCAACTCGGCGATCTCGGTGGGGGTCAGAACTCGGGCATAGCTGCGGAACTGGTCGATGGTAATGCCGCTGTGCCCGCCACCATAGGTAAAGCGCCCAAACTGGATCACCTCGCCCAATTCGCTCGGGAGGCGTAGGCCGATCGCTTCAGCCATCAAGACACCGTTCAGGTAGATGGCTTTCGCGCCGGTTGCCACATCCCACGTGAGCGCAAGATGGTTCCAGTCTGATCCAAGCGTATCCGGCACGCTCAGGAGATCGCGGCTGGCCTCATCAGCGGCGGTGGTCCAGAAGACCCAGGCTGGCCCATTGCCATCAGGGCCGACCATGTCGCGGCGCAGGGCCAGGGTGTGACTGTAGACGGGTGCGCCAGCCGGGTTAGCACTCGCCGCCAGCACATAGTGACGCGGAATGCGCCCGCTGGGATAGCTTTTCGGCGGTTTGGCCCACAGGCTTAACGTGCCCGCCTGAGCTTCCAGATTGCCCGCCACCGGATAGGTCAGGCCCGCCGGGCCAAGCATGAGGGCCTGACCGACACGCCCTTCGACCAGTCGTGGTGAGCCATCCAAAATAGGGAAACCACTCCCAATCGAGGGTACGACGTGGCCGTCAAAGTCAAGCGCGAGCAAGACATCCTCGGGCGGATTGACGGTAAGCGTGCCCACGGGCGGGGTGGTATCCTGCAAACTGGTGCGACGCTCACCGGCCCAGACCAGATCGGGCGGGGTGAAATTGTAGCTCCCGATCAGCGATGGGTGCCAGAGCCAGGTACTGGCCAGACAACCAATATAGGCTGGGCATGGATCAGGGCCAGGCCCATACCAGCCATACGGGTCAACCTGGCGACCATACCGGCGCACCTCGAAATGCAAGTGCGGTGTTCCGCGCACAAACCCAGTTGTGCCACTCGTGCCGATAAAATCACCCGCCTGGACGCGCACACCTTGCCCGCTATCAATCAGGCCAGTGAAGATCGGGGCGAAACCATCAAGGTGCCAGTAGACCGTTTCGTAACCGTCAGGGTGGACGATCACCACGCCCAAGCCACGATGGGTACGGGCGTAGGCGGTTCCAGCGGCAGCGGCCAGGATCGGCGTGCCAATTGGCTGATCAGGGAAATAGTAGTCATGGCCATCGTGGCCGTCGTACTGCACATTGCCTTGACCAAGATAGTTGACCACGTACCCATTGCCGTCCCCGCCACTATCCACCATCGGGTACATATGGTCAAAATAGGCTAGATGGACTACCCGCGTACCGGCGGGCCAGGGTTGGAATAAGAAGCCCTGGGTTGGGTTGGCCGGCACGGGGTGATTCGCTTCAGGGGCACCGGGTCGGATCAACTGATTGGCAAACAACTCGGCAAAGGCCACCGTAAACCGTTCGACGGCGGCGTGCCAGGCCACCGCCGTGCGACCCTGGGCCAGCAAGCGTTGCACCGCAACCCCTTCAGGAGCCTGATCGAGACTCAGAGTGGTCGTCAGCCCATCGCTAAAACGCACCGTGGGCGGGCGCTCATACGGCCCCAACCCGGCCCGTAGTTCGCGGGTGGCCCAGTCAATTTGGGCGCTAAACCCTGGTGGGCCAACCGTCCCAAATGGTCGAAAGAGCGCAGCCTCGCCGGGGTTGGCGTTGCTCAACAGTTCCGATGTGGCTTCGAGCAAGGCCAGCGTGATCTGCGGACTCAGCCCATAATAGTCGGCGGCCGCCTCGATGATCGCGGCCGCACTGCGCCCCTCGTCGGAAAATTGTTTTAAGGGGCCGGGTTGCTGATTCAGGAAGGTTTGAACTGTGCCTGGGCCAAGCGGCGCTGCCATACTTGGTTGGGTCGGCAGCAACGTCGCTACCAACACCACCAGCAAACAGAGCAGGAGGACACGACGCACAACCTTCACAACCACTCCGGGGCAAGCGGCCAAGCGATTCTATCCCGATGCTAACACAGCCCCGCACGGGTCGTCAATCAGGATGGGTGACAAAACCGTTATGGCTTGGTACGGTCTAGTCCGAAACCGCTAAGCCAAGGGTTTCGCGTGCATCTGCCACCATAAAGAGCGAGCCGGTGATCACAATCAGATCTTGGGGATGGGCCAGGCGGCGGGCCGCATCAAGGGCTGTCCGCACATCGTGGGTGACCACCAGCGGCCCGCGCAGATGGGCCCCAACCTCGGCAACCATGCGATCAACGTCCATGGCACGGGGGTGGCCCGAACGGGTGATCACAACTCCGGCGGCGTGGGGCACCAGGGCTGCCGTGATTGCCCCAAGGGGCTTGTCCCGTGAGGTGCCGAGCACCAATACAAGCCGCTCGTAGCTGAGTTCATGCTTGATCGCGGCGATCAGCTTTTGGGCCGAGTCCCCGTTATGGGCACCGTCAATCAAAATGAGCGGTGCGCCAGCTACGAGTTCAAAGCGTCCTGGCCAGCGCACGGTGGCTAAGCCGTCAGCGATGGCCTGATCAGCCAAGGGGAGGCCGGTTTCACGCAGTCGCAGGGCCGTTCCCACCGCCAGGCGCGCATTTTCGACCTGGAACTGGCCGCGCAAGGCGGGCACCGGCTTCACCGGGTAAGGTGTGGGCGGTATCTGCCATGGCCCTACCCCTTCAGGATGCGCCATCCAGAGCGGTGCCCCTTGCTGTTCCGCTTCTTCAACAATCGCGGGCATCGCCTCGGGGGCTTGCGGGATCGTTATCACTGGCACTCCGGGTTTGATGATGCCGGCCTTATTCCAAGCAATCTCGGCCAGGGTCTGGCCCAGGATGGCCATATGGTCGTAACTGATCGAACTGATAACCGAAACCAACGGCGTGATCACATTGACCGCATCAAAGCGCCCGCCTAAACCAATTTCGAGCACGGCAAGATCAACCTGCTGGCGCGCAAAGTGAACTAGGGCCAGCAAGAAGCCCACGTCAAAGGTGGTGGGCCGCCCATACGGGGCCGGATCAAAGGCCGCAAGCACGGGTTGCAGGTTACACACCAGAGCGATCAGTTCGCGCTGGCTGATCAGTTCCCGCCCGATCTGCATGCGCTCGCGGTACGAATTGAGATGGGGCGAGGTAAAGAGGCCCACGCGCAACCCGGCGGCACGGGCGATGGCCTCGATCATGGCCGCCGTGCTGCCTTTGCCCTTGGTACCCGCTACGACTACACTCTTCAGACCAGCCTCGGGATGGCCCGCTGCGGCAAGTAGGGCCTCCATACGCCGCAGATTGCGCGCAGCCTCCTCTGACGATCCTGCACCCTTGCGGCTTGGGTCGTTAAAACTATATAGGTAATCTAAGGCGTCTTGGTAGCTACGGAGACTCATGGTTCGCGTACAGGCCCTCTCGGTAGCAGCAGGCGTGGATCTACAACCAATGAGTCAACCTTCCCACCAAAAAGGGTAGGAGGGCAGAGCCTGGCGCAGTCACTGCTGTATCTTACGATTTTTGTGCCGTAATCATACCATAGGGAGGTTACAGTGCAATTGACGACAGAAAACATCTGTCCTATGATGGCAGGGTGAGTATAGCAAATAAATGTATCCTACCAATGCCCGTTGACGATAACGCATGCCGGAGGTCGGCACCCCGCCCGCTGCGTCCGCGGACGCAGCGTGCTGCGTCCCTACGAAGGCGACCGGGCTAATGGTATCAGTGGTGCAATATGGGCCTTGATCTTACTGCGTTGGGCCAGCAAGTACGCCAGATGAGCCAGAGTGCCGCTGCCCGGGTGACCGATCTTGCCGAACGCACGGCCCTGGTGCGTACCGATTATCTGGCTGCAGCCGGGGCCGAGGAGCAATGGGCGCAGGCGGTTGATCTGAGCCGCGAGACTGCGAATTGGCTACTGGCGCGCCCGGTTGAACCGCTGACCACAGTGCGGGATCTGCCTTTCTGTCCGCATGACTATGCGCTGGTTGCCAGTGATGGCTCGCAGATCGATCTTGACCGCCATGGCACGGTGGCCTGTTACTTGATCAACTTGGGCCTGGTCTATCTGCGCTATGGCACTACGCCCGCTGCCGAACTTGGTTCGCGTCCGCTGCTCTACTATCACGACGACGATCTGTATTTGCGTGATGGAACCCGTCGGATTGCGATTGAGGGTAGTTATCTGAGTGCGCGGCGTGATGTCGAAGAAGGCGTGGCCCTGGCTGATCTGGCTGAAGCCAAACTGGATGGCACCCTGCCCGCTCTGGCTTTGCAGGACGGCACGCTGGTGCGCTGGGTGCTGGCCGGGGCTGACCGGTTTGTGCAGGATCATTTTCTGGGTCGTTATCTAGACTACCTGGAACGGATGCGCCTGCGCCAACTGCCCGTAGCCTCCTACATCAGTCGGCCCCGTTCACCCGAAGTGGTGGGCACAATTCGCCTGATGCGCTGCCCTGATGTGGACGTGCCCGCTGGACGGGGTGCGCGTTGTGCCAGTTGTAGTGATGTGCGGGCCGGTCGCGAACCATCGTGTGCGCCCTGTCAAGGGTTGGTGGATGCCGATGTGCTTGGGGCCGCCTTACGCGAGGGCCAGCGCGGCCCGATCTTTGCCTCGATGAGCCGGATCAATGTAGAACGCTACGGCCAGCATCAGATCCACTTCTTCTACTTGCGGGTGCAGCGTGAACTGTGCCGGGTCGAGGTACCGTTGTGGGTGGCGCAAAACCCGGCTCAGGTTGACCTGATCCATACGCTTGTGTACGATCAGTGTGATCGCGGCCAGGGCTACCCGGTGGCGCTGGCCCGCGCCCACGAGCAAGCGATTGTGCGGGGGGCTGACCGGCGCGCCTTTGCCCAACTCGTCGAAGCCAGTTTGGCGCGGGCGGCGGCCCCGGCGAGCAGTTCCGCCAAGCGTGAGAGTAAACAGTTTAGCCGAGGGTAATTGTGACCCGGATTGCCGAAATTATCGAGGCCTCGACCACCCGTTTTACGGCCGGGGCCTACGAACTGTTAGCCGCCCCGCCCTTTGGTTCACTGGTGCGGGCCACCACCCGCACGCCCGGCATGGGCATCTACGGCCTGGTCTACGAGATTCGTACCGGTAGTCGCGAACCGGGTGGGCGGGCGGTGGTGCGCGGGCGTACCTACAGCGGGCGCGAACTCTACGACGATGAGATCTATCAAGCTCACCCGGATCTGGCCGAAGTCCTGCAAACCGAGTTTTCGGCCTTAACCGTGGGTTTCGGCACCGGCGAACAGATCCAGCAATACCTGCCACCCCAGCCGCCCCCGGTGCATTACTCGGTTTATGCCTGTGACGCAGCCGAATTGGCCCGGTTTAGTGCCACTAGTGCCTGTTTGCGCAGCATTCTGTTTGCGCCCCAGATTCCTAGCGACGAACTTGTGGCGGCCTATCTACGCGCTGCAGCGCAGAGCCATCCCGATCCGACCGCCTTTCTGGTACGGTCCGGACGCGAATTGGCCGGGTTGCTCAAAGATGATTATGATCGACTGACTGCGTTGCTGGAGCGAATCAGGCCGTAATTGATCTCGGCATGGCTGACTAAGTGGCAATCTGGGTTACAATGCGCACCGTGACTTTCGCTGACCTCGCTGAGGAGGTTGTATGTTGCTTGACGTAACTTTGCCCGTAGATGCCAATCCCTTGCCCGTCGCGGCTGAGTTGGCCCGTGCCGCTGATGCGATCGGCTTTGATGCGCTCTGGACGCCCGAAACGGGCCACAACGGCTTTTTGCCCTTGGTGCTTGCGGCCGAGCATACCCAGCGGATTGCCCTGGGCACAGCAGTAGCGATTGCGTTTCCGCGTAGCCCGATGGTGACCGCCCAGATCGCCTGGGATCTGGCAGCCTATTCGCAGGGACGCTTTATTTTGGGTCTGGGTACGCAGGTTCGAGCCCATATCGAGCGCCGCTTTAGTGCCCAGTTTGATCAGCCCGTGGCCCGCTTGCGTGATTATATTGCGGCCATCCGGGCAATCTGGCAGAGTTGGCAAACCGGTGGGCGGCTCAATTATCGCGGCGAGTTCTTTCAACATACCCTGATGACCCCGTTCTTCAGTCCCGGCAAAATTGAGCATCCCAATATTCCGATCTATATTGCTGGTGTCAATACGGGCCTGGCTCAATTGGCGGGCGAGATCTGTGATGGCTTCCATGCCCATCCGCTCAATAGTGACCGTTATCTGCGTGAGGTGTTGCGGCCTCAGATTGCGACCGGGGCGGCCAAGGCGGGCCGTGATCCCTCGGCCTGTGTGGTGGCGGGTAGTTCGTTTGTGATCACTGGCCCAGACCAGGCGACCCGTGAACGCCTGCGAGGTTTTGTACGCCAACAGATCTCGTTCTATAGCTCGACCCCGACCTATCGCCCGGTGCTCGACTGCCATGGCTGGAGCGAGATTGGCGACCGGCTTTCGCAGATGGCCGCTCAACAACGCTGGGCCGAAATGCCCGCTCTGGTGACCGATGAAATGGTGGCAGCTTTTGCAGTCGAGGCCGATCCGGCTGATTTGGGCGCGGCGCTGCGTGAACGTTACGACGGCTTGCTTGATCGGGTCGCGCTCTACATGCCGTTTGTGCCCGGCCAGATGGATGGCTTCTGGCAAAAGTTGGTACGCGATTTGCACGGGTGATTCGATTTTGGGTTTTGGGTTTTGGATTGGGGGAAACCAAGTTTCTCCCGGCCCGGACTGGCGGCAATGTGTATTGTGGATGTTGGCTTGGGGCACGGCTGTAATCCAAAATCCACAATCAAAAATCCAAAATGATCTGCTGAGGCTATGATGCCCGGGGTATTTGCCGATCTTGATCTGACGCCCAATCCGCTGGAGTTGGCCCGCTTAGCGCGCCAGGCGGGGGCTGGGTATGTGGATCTGACCAGCAGCAACCCGACGGCCCAGGGGTTGATCTTTCCGCCCGCGCTGTTGCAGGCGGCAAGTGCCGCGTTCTGGACGACCCGCCGCTACACGCCTGAGGCACGTGGCGCGCTGGCGGCTCGGGCGGCACTTGTCGCCGCTTATGCTGCCCGGACGCCGCCGTTGCCCCTGACGACCGATGACTTCTTTTTGACCGCGAGCACCAGCGAAGCCTATGCTTTGCTCTTTGCGCTGCTGGCCGATCCAGGTGATAACCTGCTTGCTCCCAACGTAAGCTACCCCTTGTTTGAGTACCTGGCCGAACTGCGCGGGATTGAGTTGCGGAGTTACGACTTGGACGAGGCGGCGAACTGGCAGATCGAGCCTGCGTCGTTGCTGGCGGCGGCGGATCGGCGCAGCCGAGGAGTGTTGTTGGTATCGCCCCATAACCCAACCGGGGCCGTGCTTGGGGCGACCCAGGAAGCCTTGCTGCGGCTCGGCTTGCCGCTGATTGCCGATGAAGTCTTTGCGGCCTTCCCCTATGCCGTGCCGCATGTGCCGCCAGTGGCGGCCCTGCACCCCAGCCTGCCCGTTTTTACCCTCAACGGGATCTCGAAACAGTTCGCACTCCCCGATCTCAAACTGGGCTGGATCGCCCTGAATGCGGCGGCGCGCCCGTTTGCCCCCCGGCTAGAACTGTTAAACGATACCTTTCTCGGGGCCAATAGCCTGAGCCAGCATCTTCTGCCGATGTTGTTGGCCGAGGGTGGCCCGTTTGTGGCTCAGTTGGCGACCCGGATTCGTACTAACCTCGATCTGGCCCTTGCGCAACTCGCCGACCATCCCCGGCTTACCCTGCGTCCGCCTGATGGGGGCTACTACCTTTTTCCGGCGGTGCAGGGCTGGCCCGACGAAGATCAGCTGGTCTTACATCTGCTGAACCATGGCCTGCTGGTGCATCCGGGCTACTTTTATGGTGATCCGCCGGGCTGCCACCTGATGCTTTCGGCCTTAACTGAACCAGCCCAATTTGCCGAAGGGCTTGCAATTTTACGCCAGGTGCTGTAATTGTGCGCGTTTTGTCATCCTTGGCTTGTCACTTGGCTTTACACTCTTGGCAATGCAATGGGGCGAATCGCTCATTCCAAACACATGGTGCTATTGCATCTGTGCAGAGCTAGTTGTATAATAATGCGGCTAACGCCCTGACGTTTTGCCATATCCCCCTAGGCCGATGAATGAGTAGCAGGATGCCGCGACGACCCGCGAGCCAATCAACTGGTGCTTCCCCTGATGATGCACTGTTACATGCGCTACTCGCCGATGAGCTACCGAGCCGTCATGGGCAAGTGCGTCGGGCGCGCTTACGCTCCACGAGTCAGCAACGTCATCAGGCCTTGCGGGGCTTTCGGCTGCGGAATTGGGTTGATCGGACCCTGCTGGTGATCGAACGGGGTCTGGTCGTCTTGGCAGCACTGGCTCTGCTCTATTGGCTGGCTGATGGGTATGGGCGCGATTGGTGGTACTACGGCCAGCAACAGCAGGCGGCACAGGCCGCGGCTCCCGCCGCGCTCGCACCAACCCCCGCCCTGAGTATGCCAGAACGTGCGCCTGATGCGGCCGCCCTCTTGCCCTTTACCCGCCCGGGCACTTCCTCATCGAGTGAGGCTGATGCCTTCATGGTGCCGCAGGCGGCCCGAACCGTCCCTGATCTTGGCGATCCTCGCCCGGTACGCATGGCGATGCCCTCAATCGGAACCGAGATGGGGGTCTACGAGATCTATCTGGTAGATGGTGAATGGGAAGTGGCCGAATATGCGGCGGGCTACCATTTTGGAAGTGCCCTGCCGGGCATGGTTGGCAATAGTGTCATCTCGGGTCACGCCGGTTTGCGTGGGGCCGTCTTTAAGGATCTTGGCCGTTTGCGCCCCGGTGATGAAGTGATTGTCGAGACCACGAGTTGGCGCTATGTCTATCGAGTGCGCCAATCGTTTAATGTCTGGCCCCATCAGGTCGAAGTGATGGATCCAACCCCAAGTCCAGTGCTCACGCTGATAACTTGCACCAACTGGGACACTCAGCGCCTAATCGTGGTTGCCGATCTTGTTGATGCGCGTCCCTTGTCCTGACCCGAGGAGTTGATATGCAGCCTCCTGCCCAGGGTCGCCCTCCCCAACAGGGCCGTGGTCGCGGGCCAGCTCGCTGGACACCGTGGGAGATCACGCTGATTGTGCTCAGCCTGGTGATGATCGCCTTTCCGCTCTATGCCGAAATGACCCGGCTGATCTTTGCGCCCCCTGTGCCTGCCCAAGAGGCGCAGCCGTTTATGCCGGAACCGCCCGGTGAGGGGATTGATCAAGGGCCGACGATCACCTCTTCGCCAACGCTTGAACCCACGCCCACCGATACGCCCACGGTGACCAATACCCCCGAGGGCGGTGATCCACCTACGCCCACCGATACGCCGACGATCACGACGACTCCAACCGATGGGCCGTCGCCAACCCCGACTGATACGCCGACGGTGACTAATACCCCCGAGGGCGGTGAGTCACCCACGCCAACCAATACGCCCACTGCGACGGTGACTAATACGCCAGCCCCAGTGAGCGGGGTGCAGGTCTTTAAGTTCACGTCGGTGGATGCGGCTGCGCCTGGCCAGGAGTTCAGTTTCAGTGTCTCGGTGATCACTGATAGCTCGATCTCGCAACGGGTCACGATGACTGACCAACTTGATCCCAATCTTGAACTGGTGAGCATTCGTTCGAACATTGGGGGCTGTGCGCTCGGTCCGCCACTCAGTTGTACCTTTGATATTCGTGATACCGAGCCGGCTGCAGTGACGATCCAGGTGCGGGTGCGTAACAATGCGACCCCCGGTTCCACGATTACCAATGTGGCTTCGGCCAATGGTCGGGGTTCGGCCCCGGTGAGCGTGCGGGTGCTGAGTGGCGCAGTGACCCCGGTGCCCACGACTCCCACCACGGTAACGCCAGTGACGGTAGTGCCGACCACGGTAACGCCAGTGACGGTAGTGCCGACCACGGTAACGCCAGTGACGGTGGTTCCGACGCCGGTGACGCCGGTGACAGTCACGCCAACTGATACGCCGCTGCCGTTACCACCAACCGTGCCACCGCCGCCACCCACGGCTGCACCTCCGCCGCCGCCCGATCCCGGGCCTGGTGGTGGTGGTGGTGGCGATACGGGTGGCGGCCAGATTATTGCGCCACCGGCCCCGCCTACGCCGATGCCGGCAGTTCCGACCGAGCCACCTACGCCTGCGCCTCCGGCGGGCGGTGGCAGTACCGTGCGCCCAACGGCAGCCGTCCCGCCGACGCGGGTGCCTGCGCCGCAAACGCCAACCAATACCCCAGCAAGTCTGACGCCCTCGCCCGGCATCACGGCCTCGCCGACGGCGATTGGGGGGCAGACCGATGAACCGATCTTCTTGCGGATGGCAAGCGATTGGGGCAGTGCCTACCCTGGTCAGCAGGTCAATCTAACTCTAGTGGTGCGCAATGATCGTGTCGCTGCGGCTGATGGATCGAATAATCTGCGCAACCTTGATCTCCGTAGTGCTTTGCCCACCAACCTCGAAGTCTTGGGCGCACGGGCTGATCGTGGGGCCGACCCGACCGTAAATGGGCAGCAGGTGACCCATACCCTGGATACGCTGGCCCCTGGCGAAGCGGTTGAGTTGACGATTGCGACCCGAATTCGACCGAATGTGGCCGCTGGCACGTTGCTGGTGGTGCAGGGTGAACTGCGCTACGAAGGCTTAGCCCAGAGCCTGTTCTCGAATATTGTTTCGATCCAGGTGGTTGGCAATCTTCAGCCGACGGCTGCGCCAATCCAGACCTTGCCACCCGGTAGCTACCCGCCGCCTGGTTCACCGGGGCCAACGGCGACCAGCGGCCCGACCATGACCAGTGGTCCAACCAGTCCGCCCGCCGCCACGGCGCTGCCACCAACGGCCGATCCAACTCAACCGATTGGGCAGCAGCCAACACCGCAACCGCCGGTGGCAACCCCAACGCCACCTCCGGCCCCTTTGCCCGAAACGACCGCCGGGATTCCGATGCTTGGCATTCTGTTGTTGGGCTTGACGATGCTGACCCGGACGTGGCGCTTGCATCGCGCTCGCGAGCGGATTTAACGTGATGGGCTGCGACGGTTTTACACCGTCGCAGCCCATTGGGTGATCCGTCGCGGAGTTGTGTGGTATCTCGCCTTACACACACCCTAACGCCCGCATGGCATGGTGGGTCGTCAGGTGGATATGTTCGGGGCCGAGCCGCTCGACAAAATGGGTCCGCTTCAAGCCATCCATCACTGGGCCTTTGATCTCGGCCATGTGCAGTTGTACTCCGGCATCGCGTAACTGTTGCACCAGTGCTTCGAGGCTGTGTAAGGCACTCGAGTCGATGAAGTTGATCGCTGAGCCAATCAAGACCAGGTGCTTGACTTCAGGGCGCTCGGCCACAATCTGTAACAACGCATCTTCGAGGTAGCGCGTATTCGCAAAATAGAGGCTCTCGTCAACCCGGATGGCGACGACATGGGGCCAGGTCTGCACTTCGTAGCGCAGCACATTGCGATAGACTTCGCTCTCGCCGAGGCGGCCAACCACGGCGATGTGGGGGCGGCTGGTACGCCAGAGGTAGAGGACGAGGGCGGCGGCGACGCCAACGAAAATCCCGGCTTCGATGCCCAACAACAGCACGGCCGCAAAGGTCAGGCCCCAGGTTAGCCCATCGCCCCGGTTGGCCTGCCAAATGTGGCGCGGCTCTTTGAAATCCACCAGCCCAAAGACGGCCACAATCACGGTGGCGGCGAGTACGGCCTGGGGCAAGAAGTAGAACAGCGGCGTGAAGAAGAGCAGGATCAGCGCGATGCCACCCGCCGTTACCAACGAGGCGAGACCAGTCACCGCCCCAGCCTGGAAGTTGACGACCGAACGGGCAAAGCCCCCCGTGACCGGGTAGCCACTGAACAGACCCGCCGCCAGATTGGCCGCCCCGAGGGCGACGAGTTCCTGGTTCGGGTCAATCGTCTGGCGGCGCTTGCTGGCCAGGGCCTTGGCGACTGCAATCGATTCGACCACACTGACCAAGACAATCGTGAGCGCGGCCGGCATCAGGGCCTGCGCATCGGCCAGGCTGGGTGCGGGCCAACTTAGGGGCGACAGACCGGCTGGAATGCCACCCACCACTGCGACACCCGCGCTCTGATCCAGCCGCAGTAGCCAGGTCGTGAGCGTCCCCACCAGCACGGTCACCAGTGGCGCACCGCTGACAATCAGGGTGACAGCGAGCGGCTTCAGTCCAGTCTTCTGGAGCATCGGACGCAGCCCTTTGCGGAAGAAAAGCAGCAGACCAATGCTAAGCAAGCCAATGATCAGGGTGGCCGGGTTGGTTTGGGCCAGGCCCGTGGCGGTGTTGTAGAGGATCTCGTAGAAGGGGCCACTACTGATTGGGAAGCCCAGAATATACTTGAGCTGGCCGGAAGCAATGATCAGGGCCGACGCGGTTGTAAAGGCGGCCAGCACCGGGTGCGAAATAAAATTGAGGATCACCCCAAGCCGGAAGAGGCCCAGCAGCAATTTGATCGCGCCGACCATTAAGGCCAGCAGCAAGACCAACTGGATGAAGCGCGCACTGCCGGATTCGGCCAAGGCCCCGACGCCGCTAAAGACCAGCAGCGAGGTGATCGCAACTGGCCCAACCGAGAGTTGCCCCGAGGTGCCGAGTAGGGCATAGATGATCAGGGGGACGACCGAGGCATAGAGCCCAACCTGGGGCGGCAGCCCGGCCAACTGCGCATAGGCCATGCTCTGGGGGATGAGCATGATCGCGGTGACGATGCCGGCCACCAGATCGCTGGGCAGGTCGGCGCGGTTATAGTGGAAGAGCCAGCGTGTGAACGGCAGATAGCGGCTCAGACCACTGGCCTGAGCCGCCTGAGCCGCCCGCTTCGGCAGGGGCTGCGTGGTTGCCATCGAACCTATCCTTTAGCCTTCGACGACCGCGCTGGTGCGCTCAAAATAGTCGTCGGCACAGAAGCCAAACGTTTCCATCGAATCGTTGTCGTAGCCAGCGGCGCGCAGTTCGGCCTCGGCCTGCTCGCGGGTCAAGCCGTGGTACTGTTGGCGGTAGAGCATCCACATCAGGCCGACGCGGGTGGCGCTACGGCAGTGGAAAACTAGCCGCCCGGTACTCGGTTCGTTCAGAATGGCGGCCAGTTCGTCAATATGCTCACGTTCGAGTTCATAGGCGGGCCAGGGCTTATGGATGTAGCGTAGCCCGGCTGCTTCGGCGTTGGCTCCTTGCAGGGCAGCGCGTTCGTTATCACCACGCAGGTTTAAAACGGTGGTATAACCCTCGGCGGCCAGGATGGCCCAGTCTTCGATCTGGGGCTGCGCCGCCAACAGGACGTCGGGGGTGACCGCGTAGCTGCGCATCGTTGCTTCGGCCATCCGATGCTGAAGCTTATCGCAGGGAAGTTCGTTGCTCATAGGGGATCGGTTTCCTTGACCTAACCGCGCTTCATTGGCAAGCCAGCCCGGGCCCAGCCCATCATGCCACTAGTCAAGTTGATCACATCGCTAAAACCCTGGCGTGCCAACTGCTCGGCGGCGACCCCACTGCGGTTGCCCGAGCGGCAGACACAGACAATCGGAGCGTCTTTGGGCAGTTCTTCGAGCCGCAGCGATAGCATCGGCAAGGGCAGCAGGTGGCTCCCGGCGATATGCCCGTCGTGGGCGTACTCTTCGGACGACCGCACATCAAGCAGGTAGATCTTTTCACCCGCATCCAGGCGACGCTTGAGCTCGGGCGCGGTGATTGTGGCGGTGGGTGGGGTGGCGGACTGGCCACCGAAGAGGGCGCGGAACATAGCGGTTTCCTTTGGGAATAGTTTTGGTACGGTGGGCGACGGGGCCGCCCACCAGACAAGTTCTAGATAAACAGGGTCACTTTGGCACGGGCGGCATCACCCAGGAAGGTTGCCACACCGCCGGTCTCTAGGCCATCAACCATCTCTTCATCCTTGACCCCAAGCAGCTCGCGTGACATATCACAGACGACCATGCGCACACCCAATTCCTGGGCCAGACCGAACAGTTCTTCGGGCGACGAGACATCGTGCTTCTTCATCAGGCCACGAATGATCTGGGCTCCGGCACCGAAGAAGTTCATCTGCGAAAGGCCGGTCTCGCCCAGTTTGCCCGGCAGCATCGCGGTGAAGCCCTGCTCGAGCAGATCCTTGCCGGTAAAGACCTTCTGCTTCTTCACGGCACTCAGGCCCCAGAAGGTGAAGAACATACTGACTTCCAGGCCCATCGAAGCGGCCCCGGTGGCGATAATGAAGGCGGCAATCGCCTTGTCGAGTTCACCCGAGAAGACGACCATGGCGACGCGATCCTCGACGCCCTGGGACGGGTGATCCTCAAGCTGGGCGACACGGGACTCAAGGGCGGCAATCCGATCAAGCAGGAGCTGAGTTTCGGGAGTATTGGTAAGAGTCGCAAGCGACATAGCTGTTGGTTTCCTTTAGTTTTCTGTGTGACCTGTGGTACGTGTACTGGCGCACTTCCTACAGGTCGGGTTGCTAGGAACAGTGGTTGGAGGTGCGAAGTGCGATCCGGAAGGCTAGATTGAGCTTTACGAAGTGCGCTTCAGGTAGTGAACGTAGAGATCCTGCCCGGCTTCGTTCACGGTCTCCTGAGCAACTAGTTCGACATTCTTGGCGGTCTTGGCCCAGCCCTGGAAGTCGGCGACCGAACCGCGGTCGGTGGCAACCACCTTCAGCACCTGGCCCACCGGCAGATCAGTGATTGCTTTGCGGCTCTTCACCAACGGCATCGGGCACTTGGCACCTTTGACATCGAGGGTCTGATCGTAGGTCGTCATGATTGAAAACTCCTTTAATTGGTGTGGTTATGCTTAGGAAGTGTCCTGGGAGAACCATGTTCTCCCAGGCCCACGGTGTTTACATTACTTGGCGAGGGCACAGATATTCTTGCCGAGTTCGAGTTCGTTGGCCTTGCCGTCGCAGGGGATGACCAGGCCGATATTGACCCGCTTGATCTCGACATACTCGGGCGGGAAGACCGGCAGGTGGCTCAGCACATAGGTGGTGAACTCGGCCTCGTCGCGGGGCTTGAGGGCGTCGTTGGTGGCCTGTACCTCGGCAAACGGCGCGGCGAAAATGCCTTCGCTCGTTCCTTCGTCGAGGTCACTGAAATGGGCGGGCAGAATGAGCGTGCTGGCGTCGGCCATCGCGGGCAGGCGCTCGGTCAGCGAGCGGTAGAGCATCGGCGTCCAGGCTTCACCCTTGCCACCCAGGTCGGGGCGACCGAACGAGCGCAGGAAGATGCCGTCGCCAGTGAAGAGGCCGCTGCTGCCATCGGGCGCACCAAGGCGATAGTTGACCTGGCCCAGGGTGTGACCGGGGAACCAGTGCGCCGTGATGGTCACTTCACCAATTTTGAAACTGTGACCTTCTTCGATGTGGGTGTAGGCAATCACGGCGG
The DNA here is from genome assembly GCA_048381555.1 of Oscillochloridaceae bacterium umkhey_bin13. Classification (GTDB taxonomy): domain Bacteria; phylum Chloroflexota; class Chloroflexia; order Chloroflexales; family Chloroflexaceae; genus Viridilinea. The sequence goes on along the minus strand of JBLWKA010000015.1, from coordinate 29,791 downwards.
GCAGCATATCAATCGGGTGAATGGCATCGTAGGCGTGAACGTAGTAGGTCGCGCCAGTCGCGTCGGCCAGCGCTGGGCCGCCTGAAATATGGTCAGCGTGAACGTGGGTGTCGAAGGCGTGGGTCAGTGTGGCCCCGGCCTCGGCAATCAGATTGGTATATACGTCAATATGGCGCATCGGGTCAATCACGGCAGCCTGAGTGCCACTGATCACCGCGAAGCTGAGGTCGCCACGGGCGGGGCGGGCGATCTGTACGATCCGGCCCCAGGCCGCGTTCACCACGTCGCGCACATCGTAGAAATTGCCCCAACTGGTGTAGCCACCCTCCAGATACCGGGTGCGATAACCACGCTCGGCCAGCAAGCCCGCCACATACTGCGACGAACCCTCTTTGGCACAGACGACCATAATCTCACGACCCTGGGGCACCTGGGCCGCACAGCCATCTTCGTCTTCCAGGAAGGCAAAGTAGGGCAGGTTCAGGGTCGTCAAGTTGGTGCGACCCTCGATCGGACTGCGCGCGGCCTCGTCTTCGTTGCGCACATCCAAAATGAAGGTTGGCTCGTTGCGCAAAATCCGGGCGTACAGCTCGGCCGGGCTGAAGGAGCTAACAACAGTGGTTGGTTCAGCGGTCGTCATTTGGTCTTACTCCTGACAGATTTCTTGTGCGGTTCGGCACAGGCTTTGTTGTGCTTAGCATAGCCTAGCAAGGTAAGACCTGTACGAGGGCCAGGTAAGAGTTTTGTAAGGGCCAGAATGCACCCAACACAACAGCATAGTCTCGCACGGTGAATCTTGCTATACTGTAAGGGTATGGCTAGTATCTACGCCTTTTCAGCACATGAGGTAGGACGAGCACACCTATGACGATGCAAGAACCGCAGGTTGACGAGACGCTTGAGCGCCCGTTTTCTGGTTCGCCCTACCTGAACCGTGAATTGAGTTGGATCGAGTTTAATCGGCGGGTGATCGACGAGGCGTTCGATGAGCGCAATCCGCTGCTCGAACGGGTCAAGTTTTTAGCGATCTGGGCTTCGAACCTGGATGAGTTTTTTATGATCCGTGTGAGCGGTATCAAGCAACAGATTAGTGCCCGGGTGCAGAAACAATCGCCCGATGGTTTGACCCCAACCGAACAATTGACCAGTATCCGGCGTGCGCTGCTGCCCCAACTCGAGCAGGAACGCAATTTGTGGCTCGATGAGTTGTTACCGGCCCTGCGCAACCATGGCATTCATCTGTATAACTACTCCGAACTGAACGCTGATCAGCAGGCATGGCTCAAAACCTATTTCGAGCGCCATATCTTCCCGGTTTTAACCCCGCTGGCGTTTGATAGCAGCCGCCCGTTTCCCTTCATCTCGAACCTGAGCCTGAATCTGGCGGTGGTGATTCGCGATCAAGATAAGGGCGAACTGTTCGCTCGCGTTAAGGTGCCCGAGGTGCTGCCGCGCCTGGTCTCCCTGCCGATCAATCTGTGTACGACCCCCGGCGATGGCCCGGCCCATCGGCAAGCCTGCTTCATCTGGCTTGAACAGGTGATTGCGGCCCACCTGGCGAGTATCTTTCCCGGCGTCGAAGTCGTCGAGAGCTACCCGTTTCGGGTCACGCGCAACGCCGATATGGAGATCGAGGAGGACGAGGCCGACGATCTGCTGGCAACGATTGAAGAAGGCGTGCGCCAACGGCGTTTTGGCGAGGTGGTGCGTCTGGCGGTCGAAAGTTCGATGCCCGAGCGGATCGCCAATCTGCTGCTTACCAACCTGAAGATCGAAGCGACCGACTTGTATACGGTGCGCGGCCCGCTTGGCTTGGTTGACCTGATGAGCCTGACCCGGCTCGATCGCCCCGATCTAAAGGATGAGCCGCATGTCCCGGTGTTGCCGCTGGCGCTACGGGGTGGGGCCGATATTTTCGAGGCGATCCGGGCGGGTGATATTCTGCTCCACCATCCCTACCACTCCTTCTCGCCGGTGATTGATTTTATCAATGCCGCCGCCGAGGATCCGCAGGTGTTGGCGATCAAGCAGACCCTGTATCGGGTGGGGAGCAACTCACCGATTGTGTGGGCCTTGATGCGTGCCCGCGAACAGGGCAAGCAGGTTACGGCGGTGGTCGAGCTAAAGGCCCGCTTCGACGAAGAGAACAATATCATCTGGGCCAAGGCGATGGAACGCGCCGGGGTGCATGTAGTCTATGGGCTGGTTGGTCTGAAGGTGCATGCTAAATTGGCCCTGGTGGTGCGCCAGGAACAAGAAGGTATCCGTTGTTATGCTCATCTTGGCACCGGCAATTACAATGCTGGCACGGCACGGGTCTATACCGACCTGGGTCTCTTGACGGCCCGCGAGAATCTGACCGCCGATGTGGTCGAACTGTTTAATACGCTTACGGCCTATGGGCGGCGCGACGATTATCGTACCTTGCTGGTGGCCCCGGTTACGATGCGCCAGAATTTGTTAGCCCTGATCGAGCGCGAAGTGGCGCGCCATCAGGCTGCTGGCGACGGCCATGTGATCTTCAAGATGAACGCGCTGGTTGATCTCACCCTGATTGATGCGCTCTACCAGGCCTCGCAGGTTGGGGTCAAAATTGACCTGATCGTGCGTGGGATGTGCGCACTCCGCCCCGACATTCCTGGTATGAGCGAAACGATCCATGTGCGCAGCATCATTGGGCCGTTCCTCGAACACCACCGCATCTACTACTTCCACAATGGTGGCGACTCGGTCGTCTATCTGGGGAGCGCCGACCTGATGGAGCGCAACCTCGACCGGCGGGTCGAAGCCCTGTTCCCGGTCGAGGATGCGGCGCTGGCCCGGTTTGTGCGCGAGGGCTTGTTGGGCGTCTACCTGGACGATAATGTGCGGGCACGGGTGCTTGGCCCCACTGGCCGTTACCAGCGCATCAGTCCGGGCGAGGCCCCAGTGGTAGACAGCCAGCGTCCCAGTTTGATGATCGGGGAACGTTAGGCTATTTTGCCGCCATCCGAATGGCTCCATCCAGGCGGATAACCTCGCCATTGAGCATCTGGTTCTGGATGATATGGCAGACCAGGGCCGCATACTCGGCGGGGCTGCCAAGACGCGAGGGGAAGGGGACCTGGGCACCCAGGGATTGGCGCACATCTTCGGGCATCGCCGCCAGCAAGGGGGTAGCGAAGATCCCCGGCGCAATCGTCATGACCCGAATCCCGAAGCGGGCCAGTTCGCGGGCCGCAGGGAGGGTCATAGCAACGATCCCTCCCTTCGAGGCGGCATAGGCGGCCTGGCCGATCTGGCCGTCAAAGGCGGCGACCGACGCTGTATTGACGATCACACCGCGTTCGCCCGATGGTCCGGGCGGGTTGGCTTGCATCACCGCAGCTGCTAGTCGTAACACATTAAAGGTTCCGAGCAGGTTCACATTCAGTACTCGGCTAAATGATTCACTACGGTGCGGCCCCTGTTTGCCCAGAATGCGTTCGGCGGGGCCAATCCCGGCGCAGTTGATCGCCCCATCAAGCTGTCCAAATCTGTTCAGGGCCGCATCAATCGCGGCCTGCACCGCCACCTCGTCAGCCACATCTGTGACGACAGCATGGGCCGCTGACCCTAACGCCTCGGCGGTGGCGGTGCTCGCCTGGGGATTCAGATCGGCCAGCACGACGTTGGCCCCGGCCTCAACCAGGGCTTGCGCCGTCGCGGCTCCAAGCCCTGAACCACCGCCACTGACCAGAAAGGTTTTTCCGTTGATCTCCATGTGATGAGCTCCTTTGATCATTGATGTCGATTGTTTCGCTGGTACGGACGCAGCACGCTGCGTCCCTACGGTTGCGGGCGCAAGGCGAACAAGCGTAGCCCCAACCAGCAGAGCGCGGCCAGAATCAGCATGAGTCCGGCGAGGGCAAAGCTGGGCATAGTGGCGACGGGTTGGCGACCGGCGTCAAAGGCGATCATGCCAGCCCAGGGCCAGAAGGCGATTTCGCCATAGGGCGACAGTCCACCCTGGAGTTGGGCCGCCACGGGGCCAAGCAAACCAGCGAGCACCAGCGGAGCCCCTAATCCCAGTGCCAGACTAAGGGCAGCGGCCAGCAGGTGGCGGGTGCTGTTTGCGGCTGGCTTGACCGCAGTGGGGCTGCTGGCTCGGCGGGCGGCGGGCATCGCAGCAAGCAGGGTGGCACCCCAGAGGGCTGCCGCGAGCAGACTGACGCCCCCGGCCAGGGCCGCCGCAATGCTCATCCACCCCACCAGAAACGGCGCACTAAGCGGTAGGGCCGCCGACATGGGCCAGACGACCCAGCCGGTACTCCCGACTGTTTCGAGCCCGAGGCGCAGGATCGGCCAGGCCAGCATGGCATACCCAGCGGCGGCGACCCCTGCCGACGAGCCGAGGCCAAGCGTGGTTATGGCAACCCCAACCAGATAGATGCCCAACCAGTGGCAAGCTTCCTCGCAGGGGGCGGTTGCGCCTTGCCAGGCCGCCAGCAGCGCCAGGATTGCGCCAAGCAGTAGGGCCGCCAGCAGCCAGCCCAGGTTCCATGGTCCCAGACTGAACAGCCGCAAAAGTGCATAGAGCAGGATGGTTACAGTTAGCGGTTGGGACGTCGCTGGTTGCGAACGGACGAGATCCAGCCCGCCTCCGGCGAGCAGCAGGGCCAGCAGGAGCAGCACGAGACTGATGCTATTGCGGCCCAGGCCCGCCCCGGGGGTCGCGTAGCGCCATTCACCGGCCAGACTGCCCAGCAGCACCAGCCCGACCGCACTTAGCGCACAGGCAAGCAACGGGAGCAAACGCTCAGGCCAGGTGCCGCCTGCCCAAACTAGGCTCACGCCCCCGAGTAGGATCAGCCCGGCTGTTAGGCCCAGGTGCCCACTGAGGGTGGCGAGGCCAAACAGGCCAGCGCCAAACAGGCTCGACCAGCCGAGCCGCCCGACCAGGCCATGGCCCGCCAGCGCCAGTAGCGTCAGGGCGCTCAGGGCGTCAACGCGGAGCCAGCCCTGGGCACGTTGGGGGGCCAGCGGCGTATCATGCACCAACCAAGCCAGGCCCAGGCCGAGCAGCCCAAGCAAGACCAGCCCCAGCGCAGGCAAGCGGCTCATCGGGGTGCTCCCGAGAGCAACTCCTGGCGGCGGTAGCGACACTGGTCGCAGTAGGCGACCCGATAGCCGGCGACGGTAGCACGTTGGAGTGGGTTCCCACAGTTGGGGCAGGCGCTCGCCAGCATATTGCCAGTCCCAGTCACAATCGGCTCGGCGGGGCGACTAGGCGGGATTGTGGGTGACTCAACCGGCGCGGGTGTCCCCGGTGGTGGCGGTGGGGCTGCGGGAGCAGGCTGGCGGGCAGAGGGGCGTGGGGCCATGGCGGCGGGCCGTGGTGGTGGCGCAAAGCCCCACAGTTGACTCAGTTGCTCGACCAGAACCGCATAGTCAGCCGCCCCGCGTGAACGGGGATCAAACTCATAGATCGTCTGACCCTGCGCCGAGGACTCCGAGATCCGCACATTAACCCGGATTGGGGGGGCGACAAGTTCGCCATAGCGTTCGTGGAGTTGGGCCAGCAGATCGACGGATTGGCGGGTGCGCGGATCAAACATGGTCGGCACAATCATGCGCAGACTACTGGTGCTGCCTTTGAGTTGACGTAACTGTGCAACTAACATTTCGAGCCCCTTGAGGGCAAAGGGTTCGACGGTTGTCGGCACAATCACATCGCTGGCCGCATTCAGGGCATTCAGGTTCAGCACGGTTAGCGAGCCGCCGCAATCAATCAGGATAAACTCGTACTCGTTGCGCACCGGGCGTAGTGCCTGTTCGAGGGCACGGGCCCAGTCGGGGCGGCGGGCCAGGGTTGGCTGCGCCATCAGCAACGACTCGTTGGCGGCGAGCAGGTGCAAATTGGGGCGGGCCGGGGTCAGACAATCAGCAACTTTGGCCCCGTCCACAAGCACATCATAGAGCGTGCGGCGCGGGCGTGCCCCCAGGGCCATCGCCAGATTACCTTGCGCGTCCACGTCAACTAACAGCACGCGGGCACCCTTGAGAGCGAGCCCGGCACTCAGATTAACCACCGTGGTAGTCTTGCCAATCCCGCCCTTCAGATTGGTGACGGCGACGATGCGACCCATACTGGTGCCTTGCTGCAGGAAGGTGCGATCATGTTCGCAAGTGTAGTGCAGGGCCGTAGCCCTGTCAACCTAGGTTTGACGGTAAGAGGTTTACAGGATCTTAGGGCTGGTTATATAATTCCTGACAGTGTGATCAATAAGCAACCAACATACCTTGAGAAACGACCATGACCATTCGGCGCGTATTCCGCATTGATGACGAGGACGATAAGAAGATCCTCAAGACCCACTGTCGCCCTGTCAAGCTGCCTGATCGGAGTCTGAAGCAGCTGGTGGCCGATATGTTCGAGACGATGCACGAGGCCAATGGGGTCGGCTTGGCAGCCCCGCAGGTAGGCATCCCCATCCAGGTGTGCATCATCGAGATCCCGCCCGAGGTCGAGGAGCAGGAGGATGGCACCGAGGTTGAAGTTGCGCCTGCTGAACAGTATGTGCTCTGCAACCCCAAGATTGTCAAAACCAGTGGCGAAGAGGTATTACGTGATGAGGGCTGTCTGAGCCTACCCGGTTGGTATGGGCAGGTGCCGCGCCATACCTGGGTCACGGTCGAGTTCCAGGAACTCAGTGGCAAGCACCGCCGGCTGCGTCGCGCCGATGGTTTGTTGGGCTGGGCCATCCAGCACGAAGTTGACCATCTGAATGGGGTGCTCTTTACCGAGCGCATTCGTGATCTGAGCACGCTGCGGGATATTACTCAGGCCGAGCAGCCCGCGTAAGCCATTTGGTTCCGAGCCAACGTTTCTGTATTGGGCTATTTGCCAATACAGAAACGTGAAAAGATCAGATCGAGTAGGTCATCCCCGACGGTCTCGCCGGTGATCTCGCCGAGCGCATTGAGCGCCGCTCTGAGGTCGCCGCCGAGCAGATCGGTCGGATGGCCTGCTTCCCAACCATGGCTCGCCGCTGCCAGGTGTTCGTGGGCACGGCGTAAGGCATCGTGGTGGCGGGGATTGCTGACCAGGTGGGCGGCACCACTGGCGGCCGGGGCACCACCAAGCAAGACGTTCTTGATCGCCTGGATCAGATCGTCTAAGCCAAGCCCCTGTTGGGCCGAAATCGCAACACTGTGCTGTAAGCGGGCCGGTGGCCGGGGCAGGGGCATCGGGTCAAAGGTCGCTACGGCATCGAGTTTGTTCCAGACCAGGATGCTTGGGCGTTCGTCGGCCAGGGCCGCAATCGTCAGATCATCAGGGCCAGGGGGGACGCTGGCATCCAGCACGAATAGGGCGAGATCGGCCCCGGCCAGGGCTGCCTGCGACCGCGCAATTCCTAACTGCTCGACTGGGTCGTTACTGGCATGGATGCCTGCCGTATCCACGAGCACGACCGGAATCCCCCCCAGATTGGCGGTCTCTTCGAGCGTATCGCGGGTTGTGCCCGGGATCGGGGTGACAATCGCGCGTTCGTGGCGCAACAGGGCATTCAGCAGACTTGATTTGCCCACATTCGGCCGTCCCACCAGGGCCACCCGCGCCCCTTGGCGATAGACCATGCCCTGGGCCGCGCCCTGCACCAGTCGTTCGAGGGTCGCCAACCCCGTGCGGAGTTGCGGACCAAGATCCTCGCTTGGCACCTCGTCTTCGGGAAAGTCCACGATCACCGTCACATACGCCAGGGCTTCGAGCAGGGAGGCGCGCACGGTCCGGACTTCGCGGGCCAACCAGCCCCCCAATTGGGCCTGGGCCAAATTCAGGGCCGCATCAGTCTGGGCGCGAATGATGTCCAGGGTAGCCTCGGCCTGTGATAGATCGATCCGCCCATTGAGAAACGCCCGCATCGTGAATTCGCCCGGCTGGGCGAGCCGCGCCCCAGCGGCCAGCACCAGCCGGAGGGTCGCCTGAGCGGGCAGCGGCCCGCCATGCACCGAGATTTCGACGACATCTTCGCGGGTAAAGCTGCGCGGGGCACGCATCAAGACGACCAGGGCTTCGTCGAGGATGGTGCCAGTGGATGGGTCCGTGATATGGCCATAGCGCAGCCGATAGGGGCGCAAAGGGCCGGGCCGATGTGGGCGAAAGATCTGCAGTGTGATCTGGCTGGCCTCCGGCCCACTTAGGCGAATGATCGCGATTCCGCCTTCGCCGGGCGGGGTCGCAATGGCGGCAATGGTATCGCTTTGCATCGGTCGTGCTTCCCTACATCATAACAATCAAGTTGCACCGCTGCATGATGCGCGTTATAATCGGTCTATGCAAGCCCTCGTTTTTGATGGCGTCCTGCGCCTCCATGATGATTACCCTGAGCCAACGTTGCGCCCGGGCGAAGCGTTGATTCGTCCCCATCTGGTTGGGGTGTGCAATACCGATATCGAGATCACCCGGGGTTATATGGGCTTTCAGGGGGTCTTGGGCCACGAATTTGTGGGTACGGTGGTTGCGTGCGACGATCCAGCCTGGCTTGGGGCCAGGGTCGTAGGCGAGATCAATGCAGCCTGTTGGCAATGCCCAACCTGTCTGCGGGGCGATGCGATCCACTGCCCGCAACGCACGACCTTGGGCATCGATCGCCGTGATGGCGTGATGGCCGAACTGTTCAGCCTGCCCGTGGCTTGTTTGCATCGTGTGTCGGCCGGCATCAGCGATGAGGCCGCCGTGTTTGTCGAACCGTTAGCTGCCGCCCTCGCCATTACCGATCTGCACCACCTGTGCCCCACCGAGCGGGTTGCGGTTGTGGGTGATGGCAAGTTGGGTTCGATGATCGTGCAGACGCTGCGCCTTACGGGCTGCGATCTGACCCTGGTGGGCCGCCATCCCGAACGCTGGATGCTCTACCAAACCCAGGGCGTGCGCTGTGTGCGCGAAGCAGAGCTTGAGGGGCAGCGTTTTGATCTGGTGGTTGATTGTACCGGCCAACCCGGCGGCTTAGCAACCGCCCGGCGTCTGGTGCGTCCCCGTGGCCGCCTGGTGCTCAAGAGTACCTTCAACGCACCTTCTGACCTGAATCTGTCGCAACTGGTGGTAGACGAAGTGCAACTGCTGGGTTCGCGCTGTGGCCCGTTTGCCCCTGCGCTCAATCTGCTGGAACGCGGCTTAATCGAAACGACCCCCCTGATCAAAGGGCGTTATCCACTCAGTGCCGGAGTCGAGGCCTTCGCTGCGGCCCATGGTACGCTCAAAGTACTATTGCAGATTGGGACCCACCCTGCGTTATAATGGTCTACCGTCGTACGATTGTAGCCAAGCGGGTTGCTCCGGCGGGCAGAAGGGAAACTGCAGACGTGCCTGCATCGCTTCTTCCACAACGTGATGTGGCGCAGCGTTCGCCTACCATCCTGATTGGCGACGATGATCTTGGCTTTCGTCAACTTTTGGCGATCATGTTGACTGATGCCGGGTTTCAGGTCTTGAGTGCGGGCGATGGCTCGGATCTGGTGCGGCTGGCCCAAGAAGGTCAGCCCGACCTGCTCTTGATTGACCTGATGATGCCATCGCTTGATGGCTACGAGGTGCTGCGCCAATTGCGGAGTGATACCCGCACTGCCCACCTGCCGATGATCATTTTAACGGCCCTGAACTCGGCCCACGATTTTGTGTCAGGCTTCGAAAGTGGGGCCGATGATTATGTGACCAAGCCGGTGCGAACCGATGAACTGCTGGCCCGTATTCGCAGCCATTTGCGCCGTGCGGCGCGCCATCCCGTGCGTAGTCCCCTCACGGGTCTACCGGGCAATCGGTTGCTCGAAGCCGAAATTCGCCATCGCCAGGAGCGCTACCATCCGTTTATGCTGCTCCATGCCGATCTGAGCGCCTTTAAGGTCTTTAACGATACCTATGGTTTTGCTCGTGGCGATCAGGCGATTATCCGCTTGGCTGCGGCGTTGCGTCGTACCATCGAGGCCCATCCGCATTCGGAATTGTTCTTAGGCCATATTGGGGGCGATGATTTTGCGATCCTCTGCCCGCCCGCCCTTGCTGATGCCCTCTCCCATACAGCAGTGATCCAGTTTGCCGCCGAAGCCGAAGCGCTCTACGATCCGGCTGATTGGCAGCGTGGCTATCTCGTAGGACGGGATCGTGACGGCATCCAGCGCGAGTTTACCCTGATGACACTGATTATTGGCGGGGCCGCCGAAACCGGGGGCCGGTTTGCCAATCCCGAAGAGCTTAGCCGCTGTGCCGCAGCCATGAAACAACTGGCCAAGCAGCGCCCGATCAGCACGTTTGCCCTGAGTTTCGCTGATGCAGTTGCGCCGCTGATTGGGCCGTAACCTGCGTAGACTACTGTAAGCGCTTATAGCTGGATCTGGCTGCGCTCGCTTGGGGCTTGGCACGGTTCTAGGCTTGATTCCTGCCTAAAATCGCTTACAATACAGGGGTGTCCTACCCAGGATCATACCCCTGAGTCTATGCCGGCGAAGGAGCTTCCCTTATGGAACCCATGCCGCTCCTGCTGGTGCTGCTGGTCGGCGCCTTGGCTATTCTGGTGATCAGTCTTGGTTTTACGGGCTGGCGACGACGCACGGCCCTCTCCCGTCCGACGCCGGTTCCACCTGATCCGGACGTGATCGAAATGCAGGCCGAAGAGCGTGAAGGTGGGGCGGTCGCCGCGCTCCCCGAGCCACCGCAACTCTGGTATCAGCGGGGCTATCAACAGGGCAATTGGCGTGCACCCTTGTTGCTCGTTGCGCTGGTGCTGCTGATTGGCACGGTGTTCGTCGCCTTCGGGAACTGGTCGGCCCGTACTCCCGACCGTTTTGTCGTGCTGGTGGCCCCTTTTGCCGATGGCGCTGATGGCCAGGCTGGCCGCAATGTGGCAACCGAACTGGTGCGCCTGCTCGACAGTGCTAATCGGGGTGATTTGACTGCCCTGGTGGCCCCGAGCCGTCCGCAAACCGCCAGTGAAGCCCTGGCCCTGTTGGAAACCGAACAGGCCGATCTGGTGATCTGGGGCCAGATCGAACCCGGTGCCCTGCTTGATAGTGCCGCACTGTTGCCCCGTTTGGTCTATCGCCCTGATGGCCCCTATGCACCCCATGCCTGGGAGGGTTATCTCGGGCGTTTTGCGATGCCGGTTCACTATGAACTGGCCCGTGCGCCGATCAATGGGCAGGCGGTGCTCGCCCCGTTGATTGTGGCGCTCTACGATTATGCCAACGGACGCCCTGATCCGGCCTTTAGTCAACTCGAATCCCTGCTGGCGAGCTATCCCGCTTTGCAGGCCCCGCTGCCCCGCGCCTTGCGGGGCAATGTGCTTTGGGGGCGGGGTTTGTATGCCGAAGCAGCCCTCGAATATCGCCTCGCCCTCGCTGAACCAAGTAGCGATCCTGCGTTGTTGGCGAATAATCTGGGGGCAATTCTGCTTGATGCCGATGATCCTGCGGCCCTCGCCGCCCTGGCCGAAACGGTGCGCCTGCTCGATGGGCGCGACCTTGGGGCCTTGCGCATGAATCTTGGCTACCTGGCCCTGCGTGAACAGCGTTTTGCTGATGCGGCCGTTGAGTTGGAACAGGCGCGTAATCTGTTGCCTCCCTCGACGCCGCTGCTGCTCGATCTGGCTACTGCCTACCGCGAAACCGGTCGCCTGAACCTGGCCGCTACGACCCTTGCCGAAGCTGATCGCCAATCCCGCCAGGATCCCGCCCGGGTGGCGCAGGTCTATCGGGCGATCTTTAATCGGCGCATCGAGGCAGCCTTGGCCGAGGCGCGGGCCTTGCTTGATCTGGCCCGGTTACTTGAGACGCAGGGGCCGTTGCGCTGGGAACTCGAGTTGGCCCAGCCCCAACCTGTCGAAGCGTTGCGCCCGATCCGTGACCAGCTTGAGCGGGCCGCAACGGCAGCAGATCAGGTGGTTGGCATGTGGCGACGCTTGGCCGCTTCAGAGAGCGCGGCCTATCCGGGGGCGGGTGCCCTTGCAAGTGGTCAGGCCGAACGCGCCGAACGCCAATTGGCCCAGACCCGTTACCACCTGGCGCTGGTGTCCGGCGAGATCGAACGGGTGACTACGACTCGCCCTAATGGTAATTTTGCGGCTCTGTTTGGTACCGGTACGAATCGCAGTGCGGCCCTCAATCTGCTTGAGGATTTGGCCCGCCGTAATCCAGGGAGTGCGCCGATCCAACTGGCCATCGGGCGCACCCAACGCTTGCTGGGCCAACCCGATGCTGCCGATACCAGCTATGATCGGGCGGTCGCGCTGGCACCTCAACAACCTGAGGGCTATTTTGGCAAAGGTCAGGTTGCACTCCAACGGGGCGATCCGGCGCGGGCGAGTGAGCTGTTTACGGTGGCGCTGGATCGCAATGGATCCTTCTTCCCCGCCAATGTGCTCTTGGCCCGTCTGGCGGCGGATCAGGGCGATTGGGCGACCGCCCTGCGCCATCGGCGGGCCGTGGCCGCAAGCAATCCTGGCCCAGCAAGCCAGTTGGCGTTGGCTCAGACCTTGCGCCTAAGTGGGATTGAGGGCTGGGCCGAGGCCGAGCAGGTGCTGATTCCCCTGGCAGTTAGTCGCGCTGATGCGGCCATCGAATTGGGTCGCCTCTATAACGATGCCGGCCAGCCCGAGGTTGCACTGAGTGCCTACCGTGATGCGCTGCGCCTTGATCGTCGCAACAGTGCTGCCGCCTTCGAACTCGGCGAGACCCTGGTGGCTCAGGGTGAGTATCTGGCGGCCGAACAGGCGTTGCGTGATGCGCTGCGTTTCGATGAACGCAATCTTGATGCCCGTCTGGCCCTCGCCGATCTGTATCAGGGGCCGCTCGCCAATCCTGGCCGGGCTGATGCTGAGTATCGGACGGCGCTGGCGCAGGGGGTGCGTGATGCCGAACGGCTCGAGCGAATTGGTGATGCCGCTAAAGCCAATGGCACCAATGAACAGGCGATCAATGCGTTCCGTCAGGCGCTCGAATTACGCCCCGACGATCCCACGTTGCACTATAAATTGGGCCAGTCCTATGCTGCGGCAGGTCGCTTAGAGCTTGCCGAGCAACAGTTGCAGCAGGCCCTTGAGCGTACCGGCGATCCCACCCTGCGAGCCGCTATTTTGGTAGCACGGGGCGAGGTGGCCCGCCGCCAGCAGAAATTCAGCGAGGCCCTGGGGTTCTACGAACAGGCGGATCAGCTCAATCCAAATCTGGTTGAGTCCCAACTTGGCCCCGGCCTGATTGCGGTTGATCAGGGGAATTGGGGTGTGGCCCATAGCTATTTCCAGCGTGCAGTGGCCCGCCCGGCTGGTACAACTGATGCCGATGCCCAGTTCTGGTTTGCCGAGAGTCTGTTGCGGCAAGGTGAGTTGCGGGCGGCGGCCGAACGTTATACCCTGGCGCTCGAGTTGCGCCCCCGTTTCCCCGAAGCCTATCTAGGCCTGGCGCAGGTTGAACATGCCCAAGGGGCCTACGACGACGCCCTGACAACTGTCAATCGGGCGCTAGGGCAGCGGCCAACCTTTGCCGAAGCGCTGCTCTTCAAAGGCAAATTGCACCAGGAACAAGGTCGTACCGGGCAGGCCATGAGCGCCTATGATCAGTCGATTGCTGCCAATGCCCGCATTCCCGAAACCCACTATCGGCGCGGGGTGCTGCGCATCCAGACCGGCCAGTATGATGGTGCGATCACCGATCTGCGGCGGGCCGGCCAACTCCAGCCAAACTTTCCCGATGCCGCGTACTGGCTCGGTCGTGCCTATTATGCTCAGGGCCGACTTCCGGCTGCACTTGAAGCATTTCAGCAGGCGATCAGCTACAATGCAACCTATCTAGAGGCAATCTTCTACAGTGGACTCGTTGCTGAAGATCTGGGCCGGACAGCAGACGCGATTAGCGCCTACCAGACCGTGATCCAGCTTGATGCGGCGAGTGATTTCGCTGCCCGTGCACGTGCCCAACTCGCTCGTTTGATCTGAGCCACGGATGACCAGTTTTAAGCAGTACCGCCTGGCCCTCCAGGTTTTCCAGTCGGCGCGGTTACGGCGTGATTATGCCGACCTCGCCTTGATTCCACAGTACACGCCGGTGGGGGACTTCTTCTTTGATGAGATGTATGGTCCCCGGGATTTTAGTGACCGCAATAGCGAGGCGCGCCGCATCCAACATCTGTTGCATGTCTTGCCAGGGGTGCGCATCCGCGATCTCGAAGAGGTGCTTGAACTACTCGATTTGACGAATCAGCTTGATGACCAGTTGGCCCGCATGCTGCAACTCGATGCGGTAGGGCTTGATTTTGATGAGCCAACCTACGAGCGCTACTATCGCCAGGCTGATAATTACGAGGCCCGGCTGCTCCAACTGAACCTAGTGCGCAGTTGTACCTACACTGTCTTTCGGATCTCGCGCTCCCAACTGCTCGGGATGGCGCTCCACCGTTCGGGCCTATTTGCACGCCTGGTCGGGATCGAGGCCGCCCACGATTTTTTGGTCAAAGGCTACGATGCCCTCTGTGGGGTCAGTGATGTGACCCGTTTTGCCGAAACAGTCCACATCCGTGAGTTCGATCGCCTCAATCGCATCTTCGAGGTTTCGTCGGATGAGTCATGATGAACCTCCTCCTAACCCTGCTTCCTCCGCTGATCGCAGTGCCTGATGGGCCATTTTTGATGGGCACCCCGCTGCACGCCCTGAGCGATCTGGCGCGTCAGTATGGCGGTACCCGCGAAAGTTATCGCGAAGAGACCCCCCAGCACGAGTTGGCCTTGCCCGCGTTTTGGATCGCACGCACCCCGGTAAGCAATGCCCTGTATGGGTTGTACGTGGCGGCAACCCAGGCCCCGGCTCCGCTGCGCTGGCGCGGGCCAACCCCACCAGCGGCCCTCGCCGATCATCCTGTGGTTGACATAAACTGGCATGAGGCCCAGGCGTTCTGTCATTGGCTCGCCGACCAGTGGACGCCGCCGCCCGGCGTGGGTGTGCCACGCTTGCCCAGCGAAGCCGAGTGGGAACGGGCGGCGCGTGGCCTTGATGGGCGCAGTTTTCCCTGGGGCGAAGGGTTCACGCCGAGCTTGGCGAATACCCGCGAGTCTGGTTTGGCGACGACCAGCCCGCTCGGGGCCTATCCAGCTGGGGCTAGTCCCGCAGGGGGGCTTGATCTTGCGGGCAATGTCTGGGAGTGGACCGCCTCACTTGATCAACTCTACCCATATCGGGCCGATGATGGACGCGAAGATCCGTTGGCGCCTGGTCGCCGGATTATGCGTGGCGGCTGTTATGCTAATCCCCACGGCTATGCCCGTTGTGCTTGCCGCTTTCGGCTCTTACCGACGGTGCGCAACGAGTTCACCGGTTTTCGTTTTGCGGCGGCATCGATTACATAAGCAACATCGGTTATCATAGGGCGACTGGCCGAGCCAAGGCTTGGCCCAAGCCAAGATCCCAAAGCACCAACCAAACATCCCCAGGAGTCGCACGATGGAAGTTAAGTATACCCGTTGGCTGCGTAGTTATGTCGGTCATCAACGCATCCTCCAGGTGCGAGCCTGTGGTTTTGCCTGCAACGAACAGGGTGCGGTGCTGCTCTGTCGCCGGGCTGATGTGATGCTCTGGGATGTTCCCGGTGGCACGATCGGGCTGAGCGAGGTGCCAGCCCAGGGTATGGTGCGGGAAGTGCTGGAAGAGACCGGGCTACGGCTTGAGCCAACCCGCCTGATTGGGGTGTATGGCGGCCCAGATTACCACTGGATCTACCCAAATGGCGACCAAGCCCAGATCTTGACGATCTTTTTTGCTACCCAGATTGTCGGGGGTGAGTTGCAACCATCCGGCCACGAAAATGTCAATGTGGCCTTCTTCGCCCCCGACCGACTGCCGCCCTTGTTGCCCCGTACGCGCCAGATGCTGCACGACGCCTTTACCAACCACCCCGAAGCAAGCTTCGAGGCGTAGGCGTCGTTCACAGGTACTTGACGGTTTGGCAACCGCCCTACTGCCGGGCTGTGAAGCCCTTGCTGATAGACCAAGCCCTGCGGGCTCATCAGAACCCGTTTTGCTGACAGCCCGCAGGGCTTTGGGTCTCAGGCAGGGCTTCAGCCCGACGCCTTGGACGTAGCACAACTGTCACGTTGGAATGGCCGTTTTGAACCACGCCTTCATCGTCTCAGGCCGCATCCACCGACTTATAGCCACCGCGACCACGGGGCAAGAAGGTGTCGGCCAAGTTGTTGATGATCGCACTCGCCAGTTGCAACTCAACCCGTAACAGATTCCGAATGCCCTGGGCATCACGATCAGGCCACTGCTCGAACAGATCAGAGATGGTGGTACTGGTGAGCAGCACATAATCGAGCTGCAGACGCTGACTGCCGGGTTGATAGATCCGCCGGACTTCAACCGCTACCGACGGCATTTCGGCGGCTTCAGCGGGATAGAAACGCTCGAACGCGGTCTGGACGGCCCGCTGGAACATCCGCACCAACTCAAGGTCACTGCGCTCTTGTTGGCCGTGCAAGGTTGCGTTATAGGTCCAGGTCAGATCAAGTGGTTCAGGCGGGAGGGGTCGTCCTTCCGAGATGAGTTGGTGCATGGGGGTCCAACTGAAGCCTAATTCGAGGAAGGGCGGAATATTATCGCTCGAAATCGGCTCATCATGCTCGGGAAAAAGCTCAACCTTGCAGGTACGGTCATGACTCGCCGGAATTACACTCTCGATAAAGGCATGCTCATGGAGCCCCGCCGCAAGCCAGGCGTCCTCAAGCGCAGTTACCAGATCGTCGTAGGTCAACATCTAAGGGTGCTCCCGCAATCAACAGTATTCAGGCTATTGTACCGCTCATGGCCGTGCAGAGCAACCGGGCCGGTTAAGGCTGCGAAGAGCTTGCGCATAAGGTGTTGGGCACGCCACAATGGTGCGAGTGTTGCAGCGTCGCAGCCGCTGCAACACTCGCACCATTGGTCTGGGGCAGCACAGCCGCCCCAGACCGTTAGATCAGGCCCCAGGCGATCAAGCCGACAACCAGAAGGGCCAGCGCGTAGATCAACCAGGCGCGGGCCTGCACTGGCAGCAGGCAGGCCACCCCGACGAGTCCCGCACTGATCAGGCTGGCAACACCGGGCAGGATCCATGCCGCTACTGCGGGCGTAAGCGCGTCTGGGCGCAGCGCTGCCAAGCCCCCAAGCAGCGGCAAGCTGCCTAGCCAGACCAGGCCCAGGCTGCGCAGGCGCAACGGCCAACTGGTTGGGGCCGCACCAAGCCAACCTGGCAGACTCACTAACCAGAGCAGGCTACTGCTGATGAGCAGCCCCTGGTGCGGTAAGCTCTGCGGCCAGCGCAACAGCCGACTCAGATCCAGCCCACGACTAGCCACAGCCAGCCCCGCTGCGGCCAGGAGCAAGGGCCAGCATCGTTCGAGGTAACTGTGCTGATCGTCACTGGCGAGGTGGTGGCGGGCGTGCGGCCATTCAAGCAGGGCCAGGGCGACGATTAAGTCAAGGCCATACGGAAAACTGGCCGCCGGAGCTAAGGGCAACAGGCTCAGGGCGAGCAACGGGGCAAGCAGGTCGCCGATTGCCCCGGGTTGGACTGGTCGTACCACTGGTGACGGTTGGCGCAGACACCAGGCCAGCCAGCGGGCCAGCAGCCAACTGGCAACCAGGGCGCTCAGCCCACCAGGGTAGATCACCAGCCGCGGCCAAGCCAAGCCGAGTGCGCCAAGCAACTCGCCCACCGTTTAACTCCTGGACTGTAGCGAGGACGTTATTATACCAATTACGATTGAACCCACGTCTTCGTAGGGACGCAGCGTGCTGCGTCCCTACGCCCGGATCATTGGGATTGGGGTGAGTTGCCCGCACTTGTGGTAAACATGCGTATCCTACCGCATCCATCATAGCCCAGGCGTGCCATCCATCAACGACACCAGAATATGTTATGCTACCCCAACACCTCGACATCTCAACATCTCGACATCTCGACACCTCAACATCTCGACATCTCGACATCTCGACATCTCGACATCTCGACACCTCGACACCTCGACACCTCAACATCTCAACATCTCAACATCTCAACATCTCAACACCTCGACACCTCGACATCTCAACATCTCGACACCTCGACATCTCGACATCTCGACATCACATGCTCCCAACCCCACGGCTTCTTATTGTTTTGCTTGCGGCTGCCCCCTTGTTGGGGTTGGCCGCATTCGTGCCACCCATGCTCGGGCTGGCCGGGTTGGTCGTTGTGGTCGGGGTTGGTTTGGCGGTCGCTGATGCCTGGTTGGTTGCCCGTCCTGCCCAGATCGAACTCGAACGCATCCACGAGCCGCGCCTTTCGTTGGGGGCGGCGAATCTGATCACCCTGATTCTGGCCAATGCCACACCCCGCCCGGTGCGTTTTGTGCTGCGTGATGAATATCCGCACGAGTTCCCCGCTGATGCGACGATGCTGCACGGCCAGATCGCGCCCTATGACGTGGCCGAGGCACGCTACCATGTGCGACCACTTCGTCGTGGCGACTACGCCTTTGGAGCCGTGGTGGTGCGTTATACCGGGCCATTGGGACTGGTGCAACGCCAGGCTCGTTATGATCTGAGCGCACCGGTGAAGGTCTACCCCAACCTGCTCGAACTCCGCAAATATGATCTGCTTGCTCGCAAGGGCCTGTTACGCGAACTTGGCTTGCGGGCCTCGCGGGAACGGGGACCGGGCGGCGAGTTCGAGCGCCTGCGCGACTATACCCCCGATGACGAGTTTCGCCGGATCAGTTGGAAAGCGACGGCCCGGCGCGGCAAGCCGATTGCTGCCGAATACGAGACCGAACGCAGCCAACAGGTGATCTGTGTGCTCGACTGTGGGCGCTTGATGGCCCCGCCGGTCGGTGACCTGATGCGCCTCGATTATGCGGTCAATACCGCCCTGATGCTCAGTTATGTGGCCGGGCTGCGCGGCGATCAGGTCGGCCTGTTGGCGTTTAGCGATCAGGTACGCCACTATCTCGCCCCTCGGCGCGGCAAGCCTCAATTTCAGCTTATCCTTGAACAACTCTACAAGCTACAACCCGAAGCGGTCGAGGCCGATCACGGGGTGGCCCTGAGCTACCTGGCCCAGCGTCAGCGCCGCCGGGCCTTGATGGTTGTATTTACCGATCTGGCAACCCCCGAAGCCGCCGAACCGTTGGTGACCCACCTGACCCGCCTGGCCCGCCACCATCTGCCGCTCTGTGTGACGGTCAGCGACCCGTTTCTGAGTCGGGCGGCGGGCCAGGCGGTTCCTGATCCAACGGCGCTTTATCGGCGGGCCGTGGCCGAAGGCTTGCTTGATGAGCGCCGCGCCCTGCTTGAGCGCCTGCAACGAGGGGGCGTCCTGACCGTAGATGTGCCCGCCGACCGGCTGAGCGCTGGGGTGGTCAGTACCTACTTGCGCCTCAAGGCCCAGGGTCGCTTGTAGCTCATTGTGATGCGTTGCGCTGCTTGAGCAGATCGCGGATCTCGGTCAAGAGTTGCTCGCTCGGGGTTGGGGCCGGCGGGGTTGGCGGGGCCGCTTTGGCTTCGGCGTGGCGCTGCTTGGCCAGAGCGTTCATCGGGGTCACGACAAAAAAATAGAGTACAAAGGCGGTCATCAGAAACGAGACGAGCGCATTCAAGATTGTCCCAAAGCCAAAGCCGCCCACATTCCAGGCCGAAAAATCGGGCTGCCCGAAGATCAGCCCGATTAACGGCGTAAACAACCCCTCGGCCAGGGCACTCACAATCCCGGTAAAGGCCGCTCCAATAATCACCCCGACGGCCAGATCGATCGCATTGCCACGCACAATGAAATCACGAAACCCCTTGATCATAGCTCCTCCTTAGTATAGTGACGGATAAATCTTAACGTAGCGTTGTGATCAGTTTTCGCCCCTGATCGCTTGGCTTTGATATTCTGAGCATAGCTTCACAAATTCCCGCGCCTGGCTGTGGGTAGAAAAGGGATGGAAGATGGCGCGACCGAAACGACCACCGCACCCGATGTTGCAGGTGGCCCGCGAGCATCTGATTGAGCTTGATGCCGGGCTGCAGGGTCAGCCGATCCACCTGCGCATGCTTGATGGTCCCCCTGGCTCACCGCGTTATGCCGTGTATGTCGGGGCCTGTGAACGACCCGGGCCGTGCCCACACGGGGCCGAGCACGAACATCCCTGCCCGATTATTGATTGTGAACTGCGCCATTCATTGCGGATGTTACTTGATCGCGAAGGCAAACTTGTCGAAGTGCTACGCAGTGGCGTGCGCTGGACCGCCTGAGCAGGCCGGAAAGGAAGAACGACGATGGACTGTGTACGGGTCTGGATGAGCGCTCCCCCAGTTGTGGTTCAAGAGACAACGACCCTGCCCGATGCCCGGTTGACGCTGGCCGAATTGAATATTCGCCGCTTGCCCGTGGTTGATGCCAATGGCGACCTGGTGGGTCTGATCACGGAAGGTGATATCAATCGGATTTCCGATGCACCCGAGGGTGATGACGCTGTCTATAACGAGCGTTATGTGATCAAACAGTTGCCCGTGCGCGAATTTATGCGCCGCCCAGTGCTGACAGTTACGCCTGATACCCGGCTCCGCGAAGCCGCCGAATTGATGATTACCCATCATATTCATGGGTTACCGGTTGTGATTGGCAAACAGGTCGTGGGCGTAGTCACCGTCTCTGACCTGTTGCGTTGGATGGTTGATACCGAAGAACTACCCGGTGCTGTGCCGGTAGTCACCCACTCGCGTGGGCGTGACTAATGCGTGAGACGTGAGTACACCCCGGTGTGCTCGTACGCCTCTGGCAGTTACGATGAGGTTGCTGCAAGGAGGTTGCTATGTATCGCCACATTCTCGTGCCCCTTGATGGATCGCCCCTGGCCGAGCAAGTGTTGCCCCACGTTCATGCCATGGCCGCTAATGAAGGGACGTCGAAGATTACGTTGCTGCGGGCGGTGCCGCCGGTCTTCACAACTAGCGTAGACTACAGTGGCATGTTGGCCGCAACCGCAACGGATGCGCTCGAAACCCTCGAAGATGACGCCCGTGAGTACCTGGATCGGATCGCAGCTTCGTTCCGCGCCGAGGGCTACACCGTCCAGATCGAGATCAGTGCAATGCCTGCGGCTGAGGCGATCCTCGATTATGCCGATAGCCAGCACGCCGATCTGATTGCGATTGCGACCCACGGGCGCAGTGGGATCAGCCGCTGGGTCTTCGGGAGTGTCACGCAGAAGGTGGTACAGGCCTGCCCCGTGCCGGTGCTGGTCGTACGCTCGAAGTAGGCTAGGCCCGGTTTGCACCCCCCGGGAGGGTCAAAGCCCTCCTGGGGGGTACGATCATGGTCATGGTTCCAGTTTTGGGGCCTGCGAGAGCACCTCGCAGCCGTGATCGGTGATGAGCACCAGATCCTCGATCCGCACGCCGCCCCAGTCTTCGAGGTAAATCCCCGGTTCGACACTGACCACCATGCCTGGACGCAGAGGCGTGCCTTTGGTCTCAGCGGCGGTGCGTCGTAGGCCCGGCCCTTCATGGATGTTCAGGCCGACCCCGTGCCCCAGGCCGTGGCCGAAATAGTCGCCATAGCCAGCGGCGCTAATTACGTTGCGGGCCAGGGCATCGGCTTCGTTGGTGAGCATGCCGGGGCGCAATTCGGCCAGGGCCTTGCGTTGCGCTGCCAGCACGATCCCGTAGATCTCACGGAAGCGCGCATCTGGTTCACCGAGCACAATCGTGCGGGTCAGATCGGCGTGGTAGCCATCAAGCAGGGCACCCATATCAATAATGATCGGGCGACCACTGCCCAGCGTTTGCTCGCCAGGGGTCGCGTGCGGCAGTGCGGCATTGGGGCCGGCCGCCACAATGATGTCGAAAGATGCCCCATCGGCCCCACCCATGCGTAACGCCATTTCGAGCATCCAGGCCGTCTGGCGTTCGGTCGTATCGGGGGTCAGGCGCTCGGTGACCGCCGTGATTGCGGCATCAGTGATCGCAATCGCCCGCCGCAGCGTCATCAACTCTTCGGGATCCTTCTGCTCACGCAGGGTCTCGACCAGCCCTTCACTCGGCACCAGGGTCAGGGCCTCGCCCAGCGCTTTGCTCAGCGCCGTATGCTCGGCCACCGTCGTATGGGCGGCCTCGAAGGCCAATTGGCTCAAGCCCAGTTCGCTGGCGGCTTCCTTAATCAACGTAACAAGCGGGCGGTCGGGGTTGATCACCTGGCGGAGTTCAAAGGTCGGAGCCTGCCGCGCTGCCTGTACCGTATAGCGACTGTCGGTGAAGATCAGGGCAGTGTGCGGAGTGATCAACAGCGCACCATAACTACCGGTAAAGCCACTCAGGTAGCGCCGGTTGGCTGCGGCACTCACCAGCAGGGCCGGGATCGCCTGCTCGGCCATTGCGGCGCGCAGGCGCACAAGACGGTGGTGCATAAGACGTCCTTAACAGAAACAGATGAGGATGCGGGTCACGGTCTGTAGTATAGCGCAAGACAGTCCTAGGGCGTGTACTTGATCCGTAGGGGGGCGTATCCCTAGCGCATGATCAACGGTATATCGTTAGGAGGGATTTGATCTGGCTTACGGAGGGACACAGCGTAAGGTTGCGAGGTGGTGATGACAAACAAAGGATGCCTCATGGGTGAGTACTATTTGCGGATCAAGGAATTGCCAAGTGCCGAGCAACCCCGTGAGCGGTTGGCGCTGGTGGGGCCGGGGGCGTTAAGCGATAGCGAACTGTTGGCGATTCTGTTGCGGGTCGGGGTGCCGGGATCGAATGTGTTGCAACTGGCCCAACAGACCTTGCATGAGTGCGGTGGCTGGCCTGGTCTGCAACGCACCGAGTATCACGACCTGTGTGCGCGGCGTGGGCTCGGGGTTGCCAAAGCTGCCACGGTCAAGGCGGCACTCGAAATCGGGCGGCGTTTGCTCTTGGCTGGCCCTGACGAACGGCTCCAGATCAAGAGTCCCGCTGATGCGGCGAGTCTGTTGATGATCGAAATGAGCCATCTGGATCAAGAACACCTGCGCGCCGTCTTGCTCGATACCAAAAATCGGGTGCAGCAGGTGGCGACGATCTATATTGGCTCGGTCAATAGTGCCCTGATCCGGGTTGGCGAGGTCTACAAAGCGGCGATTCGCCTCAATAGTGCGGCACTTATTCTGGCCCATAACCATCCGTCTGGTGATCCGACCCCTTCGCCCGAAGATATTTTGGTGACGCGTCAGATTGTAGAGGCCGGTAAACTGCTTGATGTGGAATGTCTGGATCACCTGATTATTGGACGGGGCCGGTATGTCAGTATGCGTGAACGCGGGCTAGGGTTTGCATGAATGATCTACCTGGTACCAGTTTTTGTGCCGTGGCGTGACTGTGCGTGCCGACCCCGGTATGGTTTGATGGCTACGTGACCGGTTCTAACCATATCCAGGACAATGATGATGGCTCCTTCTTATGTGTTTGTGGTGCGTGGCCAGATCGCTCACTATTGGGCTAGTTGGTTCGAAGGCTTGACCATCACGTATGTGCATAGTGGTGATACCATGCTCTACGGTTCGATTGTGGATCAGGCCGCTTTGTATGGGGTCTTGAACCGCATCCGTGATTTTGGTCTTGCCTTAATTGAAGTACGGCTGCTTGGGTCAGAGATGGAGGGTGACCAGCGTGCGCTGACCACAACCCTAATAATGCTTGATGGACTGGTAGCGCGGGCTCTGGCAGCGCAACGCCACCAGAGCAGCATTCGCCTACTTGTGCAGCGGGCGGTCTTGCGCGAAGTTCAGGCCGAGCGGGTCGGAGCCTTGCAGGATCTTGAACAGGCTCTAGCTCTGGCCGCCCCCGAAGGCTTTAAGCGCAGTTTTCTCGATCACGGCCCGTTGCTCCAGCCACTGTTGCAGGCCACTCAGGCGACCGGGTTGGGTTCGGCGTATCTGGAAATGTTGATCGCGGGATCGTAGGCGACCCGGCGTGGTGCCCTGGGTGAGCCACGAGGTGCGATGAAACCGCCCTGGCATGGATCCTGCCAGGTACAACCTGCCCTCCTTTCCTGCGGTACAATACCATGCGACCCTTTGTGCTCTTGGTTCTATTGTGGTGAACGAGACGAAAGCCCCGCCTTATGCCCGTCTATCTGCGCCGTAGCCTTGGTCTAACCCTGCTGCTGATCCTCTTAGCCGCATGTGGCCTTAATCCGGTCGCTTCGCAAACGGCACTTCCTGGCCCGAGTCCAACCACCCCAGCGGCGATTACGCCGGAGGCTTATCCGCTTCAGCCCACCGTGCCGCTCGCCTCCCCGTACCCAGATCCGCAAGCTTCAGGGTCGCTCGCGCTGCCCCAGGCCTATCCTGGCCCCGCGCTGGTTGATCCTGGTCATACCTCACCTCAGTCCAGCGGAACCCCGATCCGGGTGCCCGAGGTGGTGGCGATCTATCCTCACGATCAGCGGGCCTTTACCCAGGGTCTGGTCTACCTGGAGGAAGATCGGTTTTATGAGAGTACGGGCTTGTATGGGCAGTCGAGCCTGCGTGAGGTCAGTTTGCAGGGCGAGCAGTTGCGCCCGATGGTGCGCCTACCCGACCAGTATTTCGCCGAAGGGATTGCGGTTTTTGATGCTACAATCTTTCAACTGACCTGGCAAGCATGTGTGGGCTTTTTGTATGACCGTGAGCTTACCCTGATCGGGCAGTTTGCCTACCAGGATCCGCCGCCCTTGCCTGGGCAACGCTGCTTCACCGAGGGCTGGGGGCTGACCAATGATCAAACCCGCCTGATTATGAGCAATGGCTCGGATACGCTCTTTTTTGTTGATCCGGTGGCGACCAAAGAACGCGGTGTCTTGGCGATCACTGGTCAGATCCAGGTCTATGATGACCGGGGGCCGGTGCGCCAATTGAATGAGTTGGAATATATCAACGGCCTGATCTATGCAAATATCTGGTATTCTGATTTGATTGCCCGGATTGATCCAAACACCGGTCGCGTGGTGGATTACCTCGATCTGAGTGGTCTGCGGGCCTTGATGAACCCTGATTCCAACCTGATCCCGCCCGAAGTCCTCAATGGGATTGCCTACGATCCCCAACGTCAGCGGCTCTTTGTGATTGGGAAACTCTGGTCCAATCTGTTTGAGCTTACGCTTCCGATGGTTAGTGGCAGGCAGATCCATCTGCCGATGATTCAACTGTAAGTTATGCGTACCTTTTTGATCCCCACCCTGTTGCTGTTCGCTGTCCTGTTGCTTGCTGCTTGTGGCGCACCATCAAGTGCGTCCCCAACCGCTGTGCCCACTGTTCAGGAGAGTATTGTGACCGCACCCGCATCCGATCCGAACGCTATCACCACTGCCAGTGGGTTGACGATCATCACCCGTGCCGAGGGCAGTGGTGATTCGCCTAAACCCGGCGACGTCGTCGAAGTCCATTACCGCGGTTTGCTGACCGACGGTACCCAGTTCGATAGTTCGTATTCTCGCGGTGCTCCGATCCAGTTTATTCTTGGTCAGGGGATGGTGATCAAGGGTTGGGACGAGGGCATTGCGCTGATGCAAAAGGGCGGCAAGGCGACGCTGATCATTCCGCCCGATCTGGCCTATGGATCCAGCGGGGCCGGTGGGGTCATTCCGCCGAACGCGACCCTGACCTTCGAAGTGGAACTGGTCGAGATTCGCCCTGGC
The DNA here is from genome assembly GCA_048381555.1 of Oscillochloridaceae bacterium umkhey_bin13. Classification (GTDB taxonomy): domain Bacteria; phylum Chloroflexota; class Chloroflexia; order Chloroflexales; family Chloroflexaceae; genus Viridilinea. The sequence continues at coordinate 4,146 of JBLWKA010000015.1, read as the reverse complement.
CCGCCCGCCGCTCCCGAAACGGTGGACGAGGCGGCCTACACGGTGACGCCCAGTGGCCTGAAGTATGTTGATCTGCGCCCTGGCGAAGGTGAGCCGGTGGGGAGTGGTCAGACGGTGCTGGTTCACTATACGGGCTGGTTGACCGACGGTACCATGTTTGATAGTTCGCGCCAGCCGCGCCGCCCCATGGGTCGCCAGGAGCCGTTTAGCTTCACGCTGGGCCGGGGCGAGGTGATCGCGGGTTGGGATGAGGGCGTGGCGGGCATGCAGGTCGGGGGCCGTCGCCAACTGGTGATTCCACCCGAACTGGCCTATGGTGAGCGCGGCGCGGGTGGCGTGATTCCGCCCGGGGCAACCCTGATCTTTGAAGTTGAATTGGTTGAGGTGCGTTAATGCAGATCGAACGGATTGAACTACGCCAGATTGAACTCCCGTTTGTGGCCCCCTTCGAAACCAGTGGCTGGCGTGAACATGCCAACCATTCGCTGATTGTGCGCCTCTGGGCCGAAGGGGCCGAGGGTTGGGGCGAGGCCCCGGTGGGCATGGGCCCTTGGTATAACGAAGAGACCCAGGCCACGGCGTGGGTCATGGCGCAACAGTATTTGGCCCCGATGCTCCTGGCTGCCAAACTCAGCCATCCCGACCAGGTGGATGGAGTTTTTGCCCGGGTGCGGGGCAACCGGATTGCCCGTTCGGGCTTTGAATTTGCGGCCTGGGATCTGTTTGGGCGCCTCGAAGGGCGTAGCATGAGTGCGATGCTGGGCGGCACCCGCAACACGGTTGACGTAGGGGTGAGTGTCGGGGTGCAACCCGATTTGGATACCCTGCTTAACGTTGTGGGGGCCTATGTCGAGCAGGGCTACCGGCGGGTCAAACTGAAGATTCGCCATGGTTGGGATCTTGAACCAACCCGACTGGTGCGCGAGACCTGGCCGGATCTGTTACTCCAGGTTGACGCGAATAGCATCTATACCCTGGATGACGCCGCCCACCTGGCCCAACTTGATGCCTACAACCTGCTTTTGATTGAGCAACCCCTGGCCCATGACGATATTTTTGACCATGCCAAATTGCAGCGCCAACTGGCAACCCCGATCTGTCTTGATGAGAGCATTGTTTCGCCGGAGCATGCCCGCTGGGCGATTGAAGCCCGGGCCTGCGGTGTGATCAATATCAAGGCGAGCCGGGTTGGTGGACTTGGTCCGGCTCGTCACATCCATGACATGGCTGCCGAAGCCGACATTCCGGTCTGGTGTGGTGGCATGCTCGAAACCGGGATTGGGCGCGCCGCCAATGTGGCCCTGGCCAGTTTGCCCAACTTCCGCCTGCCCGGCGACATTAGCGCCAGCGCCCGCTACTTCCACCACGATATCGTCAAACAACCTTTTGAACTCAATCCCGACAGTACGCTCAGTGTGCCTGAGGGGCCGGGCGGCGGCTTTAGTGTGGACGAAGCTCTCCTCGATCAGATTACGCTTGGGCGGGTGGTGTTGCCGTAGGGAAGTGGGAGGGATGCAGCGCGCTGCATCCCTCCCAGGGCGATTGCCGCTTCGCCCCCGCAGGCGTCAACGATCCCGCTGGTGGCCTGTTTAGCCCGCGACGGCGGGTTTTGCAACCCCTAGCCGAGGGAAGGTAAATAATCCAAGGGCCGTCAGGTTATTGGCTATTCATCACAGGATCGAGGTTTTTTTATGTCGTTGCCCGCACCTCAGTTGCTCGATCTGCCTACGGGTCGGCTGGCCTATCGTCGGGCGGGTCAGGGGCCAAGCTTGTTGCTGATTCACGGATGGGGTGGTTCGTCGCGGTACTGGATCGGGGCCTTTGCGCTGCTGACGGAGCGCTACGACCTGATTGCGGTTGACCTGCCAGGTTGTGGCGCCTCGTCGCCGCCGCCTGGCCCGGCGACCCTCGCCCAGCTTGCCCAGAGTGTCATCCACCTGACTGAGGCCTTGGAGTTGCAGCAGCCGGTGCTGGTTGGCCATTCGTTAGGGGCGGCGGTGGCGCTGCTGGTTGCCGCCGCCCGCCCCACGTTGGCCCGACGCCTGAGTCTGGTCAGCTTCGGTTTGCCGCGTTCCGCCGACGAGGCTGCCATGCTTGGGGGCTTGAACCTGGCTTTGCGCAACAATGTAGCGCTCTGGTCACCCTGGTTAGTACTCTGGTCGCCGTGGCTGGCGCTCTTCCGGCCCTGGAACCAACTCTTCTGGACGACGCCGCCGCTCCCGGTCCTGTTAGCAAGTGCCATGGTCAATCGACCCAGCGACGTGCCCTATGCGGCGATGAGCCTCGGGGTAGCCGATCTGGCGACGATGGATGTGCGGGTGGCGCTCGAAACCGCAAGCACGACCGGTGATCCCTCGGTGGGGTTGGCCGCTAGTCAGGTGCAGGTACCAACCCTGGTGATCAGCGGGCGCAATGACCCGCTGTTTCCACCGGCGGCGAGTGCGGCGTTAGCCCAGGCTCTGCCCGATGCCGGGTTAGTCTTGCTCGATAGTTGCGGCCACGTCCCGATGGCCGAACGCCCAGCGGCGTTCTATGCCACCCTTGATGGCTTCGTCGCTCCGTGATTGTGCAAAGAAGGAGAAGGGCTATGACGCCACTGAGTTTCAAAGTCGAACCGGGGAGCAAGGTTACGTTGGATGAGCTTGATCCACGCTACAACGCCGGGGTGGAACGGGCTACGGCCGAAGCCGAACTCGCCACACTGGCCCTCGAAATTGACGACTTGCAGGAGTTGTTGTTCGGGGCGGGCATTAATGGCATGCTGGTGGTTGTGCAGGGCATGGATACCAGTGGTAAAGATGGCACGGTGCGCAAAGTCTTTAGCCAGGTCTCACCCCTGGGTAGTTACGTGATCTCGTTCAAAGTGCCGACTGAAGAAGAGCTTGCCCACGATTTTTTGTGGCGAGTGCATATGCGTGCGCCGCGCAAGGGCATGATCGGGATCTTCAACCGCTCGCACTACGAAGACGTGCTGGTGGTACGGGTTCACAACCTGGTGCCCGAAGCGGTCTGGCGTGATCGGTACCGTCAGATCAATGATTTCGAGCATACCCTAGCCCAGAGTGGCACGATCATTTTGAAGCTCTTCTTGCATCTTAGCAAGGATGAGCAGGAGCAGCGCCTACTCGAACGCGAGCAGGACGTAACGAAGTCCTGGAAACTATCACCAGGTGACTGGCGCGAGCGGGAGCACTGGGACGATTATATGGCCGCCTACGAAGAGGCGCTGGAGCGGTGTAGTACCCCCGAAGCACCCTGGCACATTATTCCGGCTGATCGGAAATGGTTTCGCAACTATGCGGTTGCCAGCCTGGTGGCCGAAACGATGCGGAACTACAAACAGACTTGGCTCGACAAACTGGGGGTGATCGGCCAGCGCCAATTAGCCGAACTCGCCACCTACCGCGAAAGCCATCCTCTGACCACGACCCTTAAGCCCAAAGGCAAGAAGAAGGGCTAACGGTTGAGGGCAGGGCGAGATTACAGTTCGGTGGATGCTTCAGCAGGAGTTGGGCAACGAAAGTTGCCCAACTCCTGCAACAATCTCATTCCTGTAACGTCATACTGCCAGTGAGCGAGATACGACCGCCACTGGCGGTCATCAGGAACGATAGAAGGAGCAAACTAATGCAGAACCGACTGGCTCGTAGCGCCAACGACCGTATGCTGGGTGGCGTGTGTGGTGGCCTGGCCCGTTACTTTGGGATTGACGCAACGATTATCCGGCTAGTGTTTGTGCTGGCCGTCCTCAGTGGGCTCAGCCCATTGATCTACATTATTCTCTGGATTGTGATGCCGCAAGAGGCCCTGGTGCAGCCTGGGCAGACCCCGGTCTTGCAGCAGCCGACGCAGGATCCGACCGGCGAATGGCAGTACGACCCCTATACCGGCGAGCGTATTCGTAAGTAGGGTGAAGGATAGCCGAAGCCCGAGCATTGCTCGGGCTTCGGCGTCTGGAGTATGGGGCGCCGCCGGCGCCCCCAACTCTTTTTTTTTAGATTTGGCGGGGGAGCCGGCAACTGGGGTAAAACAGAGAGCTTAATCCAACTTCACCCTGCGGCAGCGCCACGAGGTGCTGTCCACCAAGACGGTACGGCACGCGCTGGCCGCCGCCGCCACAATTGGGCGGAGGTGCCACCCCGGGCA